>JBGVCT010000008.1:0-126176 GCA_045118975.1 Bacilli bacterium | reverse complement strand
GAAATGTATTTGTAAATGCTAACTCATATAAGACTGAAACTGGTGGAAAATTCGTTCTTGATGGTGGAACTATAAGTAATGTATATGTTGAATATGAAGATAGTTATTATGGCGTATTTGAGTATGTTTCAGGATATGTTGGTCAAGTTATGATTTCTACTACTACAACAGGAAAATATGGTACATTGGTTGAACCAGAACCTTATATATATCGAGGTGGACACACAATTTGGGGAGAAGGAGATGAATTTACTTCTCTTGCAGAAGCTGTAGAAATGGCTCAAAACAACGGTACTATCTGGGTTTTAGGTGAGACTAAAATTGATGAAACAATATATTTAAACAAAAATTTGGACATAATCGGAGAAGATAATGGCACAGTTGTTACTTCAGAAAATTTTAACGGCGCAGCAATGTTTATTATTGAAGGATCAGAAACAGATGTAAAGTTTGAGGATATAAGATTAGATGCAAATTTAAAATCTAGAGTAATAAGAGCAAATGCAGGACATTTAAATCTAACTGATACAATTGTAACTGGAGGATATAGTAGTTCATATATAGCTGGAGTATATGTTACAGGTTATGCAACATTTGAAATGCATGGTGGAAGCATAATTGGTAACACAATTGAAGAAAGACATGACTATTTAATGTATGCGACAGATTTATGGATAGGATCACAAGCAAGAGGTGTAGTTGCAACTGTTGATGAAGATGCAGAAATTGGTAGCGTATTTGTAAATTCAAATTCATATAAAACTCATGAGGGTGGAAGATTTGAAATTAATGGCGGTATTATAGAAAATGTTTATGTTGAATATGAAGCTGAGAAAGGTGCTGTTGTAGTATTTGCTGAAGGTGTTGTAAGACATATGAGACTTTCAACAACAACTACTGGAGAATATACAACATATACTGGAGATGAAGTACTAAATGGTATTTATGTTGGAGGTACTGGTTATATTGATAGATAAGAAGAGAAGTCTAACTTCTCTTTTTCATTTCAAATCTATTTTAATGTAAATAAGTTTAATGATATAATTGTCTAAGAAGGTGAAATCGTGAAGACTGCAAAAAAGTTTTGGAATTATGTGGATATTGTTTCTCAAGTTGCTTTATTTTTGGGGATTATTGTCTTTACATATTATGTTTGCGAAAATTTAGAAAGATATATTTATAGATATACTATTTTCCCATTTGTGGCTTTTGTTTGCGTTTTCACACTTGGGGTACTACTTGGTAAGGCCATGGATAGAAATAGTAGAGGAAAGCCTATTGGGTTCTTTTCTAAAAGAATGGCAAAGGCAAGAAAAAAGAAAAGGGCTTTTATTTTTTCTGATGATGAAGAAACATATACTCCTCGCAAACAAATTGTAGAAGAAATCAAGAGTGGAAAAATTGTTCATGTAAAGCAATATAGTGATAGTGATTTTAGTGAAGATGATTTTAAAGATATTTATAATATTGATATCAGTAATCTTCTAGATTCTAAAATGAATGAAGAAGACAAGGAGAATAAATAATGAAGACAATAGGAATGATATCATTAGGATGTTGTAAGAATTTAACAGATTCTGAAAATATATTAGGAGTATTAAAAAGTCCTAATATAAAGTTTTCTTCGCGAATCAAGGAATGTGATTTGATTATTATTAATACATGTGGATTTATAGAAAGTGCAAAAAAAGAAGCATTAGACACTATTAACGAATGTATTAGAGATAAAAAAGAAGATGCTAAGATAATGGTGTGCGGCTGCTTTGCACAAAGATATAAAGAAAGATTAGAAAAAGAGTTTAAAAACAAGATTGATGCAATCGTTGCTATAAAGGATTATCATCAAATAAAGAATACATTTGAAAAATTATTGAATACAAAGTTAACTCATGATTTTGATATTGTTAATAAATTATATTTAACTGACCCACATTTTGCCTATATAAAAATAGGTGAAGGATGTAAGAATAATTGTAGTTATTGTGCAATCCCTTTAATTAGAGGAACACTTGTTAGTTATAAAAAAGAGGATATTATACAATCTGTTCAAAATGCAATTGATGCAGGAAAAGAAGAAATTGTTCTTATAGCTCAAGACACTACTGCATATGGGTTTGATCTTTACACAAATTATCGAATTCATAATTTAATAGAAGATGTTTTAAAAGTTGAGGGCGTTAAAAATGTTAGACTTTTATATTTATATCCAGATGAAGTGAGTGATGAGTTAATAGATTTAGCTAGTAGAGAAACAAGGTTAGTTCCATATTTTGATTTACCTCTTCAACACATTAATAATGATATTTTAAAAAGTATGAATAGAAGGGGAAGCAAAGAAGAAATTATTTCTATTATAAAAAAGATTAGAAGCAAAGTTAAAAACGCGATCATTAGAACAACTTTTATTGTAGGATATCCTGGTGAGAGCGATGCACAATTTGCTGAATTATTAAAATTCATTGAAGAATACCCATTTGATTTGCTAGGGGCATTTGCATATTCTAGAGAGGAAAATACAAAGGCCTATGATATGAAACAAATAGATGAGGATATTAAAGAAGATAGATTAAGAAGATTGATGCAAAAGCAAGAGAAGATTTCTCTTGAACTAAACAAAAAAAGAATTGATAGAGAATATGAGGTTAGGGTTGAAATATACAATCCAATAAGAAAATTATATAGGGGAATTTCATATATGAGCGCTCCTGATAATGTTGATGGATATGTTTATTTTACTAGTAAGGAAAGACTTACTAGAGGACAAGTTGTAAACGTGAAAATTGATGATGTTACTAGTCATGATTTATATGGTCACCAAGTATGAAGCAGCTTTATAATAGGATTGACTTTTTAGAAGTCAGAAGAATACTTGAAGATTTAAATGTAAACTCTTTAAATAGCGATATTTTAATTCATGGATCCACCTTATATGATTATAACTACGAAGAAGTTACTAGAGAAATATTTGAAAAGGGAGTTAGTAAAAAGACAAAGAGTGTTGCACCATTTATGTCTATACTTGCTACAGCGGCTTTATTGAGTGATAAATATGATACTCCTAGCCAAATAATTGATTATAATTTAGGAAATGTTAGTTTTATTATAAGAATTCCTAAAGAATATGAGGGAGTGCATTTTGGAAAAATTGATCAAAAGTATGCTAGAAGAACTTCAGGTCTTCAAGATGAATCTGTTTGTGCTTTAGATTTGCTTGAGATAGAGGCCATTCCTAGTGAATTTATTGTTGGTTGTATTAAAAAATCCAACGATGAATATGGCAAGTTTGATTTGTTAATCAATCCTCACTACTTTGAATTAGATAAGTCTAAATCTTTAAAAAGCGCTATAGAAGAAGTCATAGATAATAGTAGTGCTTGTAAAATGACAAAGATAGTAGTAAAACACTATATGAATATTGAAAAGGTAGATGAAGAAATATATAAAGGATGTTTAGATTGTTTATCTGCATTTAAAAGAGATAGTAATTTTATCCAAGCTTTAACTTCAAAAGGAAATAAAAGATAATTAAAACGAATATAAAAACATAATCTTTATTAGGTGAGTATATGCTTAATAAAGATTTTTTATTGAAAAATATTAAAAAAAATTTAAGTAATATAGATCCAGCATTAGCTATGGAATATTTATTATGGATTGATAAACAAACTATTTATTTTAGGGATAGCGTTTTAAAAAACGGTTATGGGATTCAACCAAATGATTTAAAAAGAGGAGATATTGTTTGGGTGGAATTTGGAGTAAATATAGGAACTGAATTAAGTGATATATTTACCAAAGGACATTATGCACTCGTTTGGGAAGTTGATTTAGGGAATGCTGTGGTTATTCCCCTTACAAGTAGAAATAATAGTAATTCTCCTTTGTGTCTTAATTTAGGTATAGTTGAGGGTTTGGGTAGTGAAAAAGGACTTAATTCATTTTTGAAATTAGATGCTATAAGGAGTGTTTCTAAAAGAAGGATAGCCCCATTAGCCAATAATAAAAGAGGAAAAATAGAATTGAGTAAGGAGTTAATAAACAGAGTAAAAAAACATATCTACACTTTTTTTATTGAAGATAACTATAATAGTTATAATACTAAGATAGAAATACTAAACTATATTGCATATCACATTGAGAATGGTTAATTATTCTCAATAATTCTTGAAGATGTAAAAGATAATATCTATACTTAAATTATAAGTATTTACATTAGGAGGAATTATTATGCATTTAACTATTCAAAATACAAACGTTTCAAAAGGAAATGCTGTTATTAAAGATGAAAATGAAAAGAGTATTTTCTTTATAAGAGGAAAATCAAAGCTTGCTTCACCAAGAAAAAAGAAATTTATCAATGATGAGAATGGTAATACTGTTTTTGTGGTAAGAAAAAGATGTTTTAAGGGTGCTCTTATAAAAGATGCAGCAGGAAATAAAATGAAATTAAAACGTAAAGTAGCAGGAAAAGCATTTTATGTTTTAAAGGCTCCAGGAAACGAATATAAAATCGTTAAAAATCCCGAGGGAAATGGTAGGGCTATTTTAAAGAATGGAAAACTTATAGCTACATTTAATAGATTTGGAAGTGGATTTGTAAATGATAGATATAATATTGACTATAATGAAGCATGTGATTTATATATAGTAGTAGCTTTAATTGTGGCAATGACTAATATAAAAGATAAAGATGACAATGATTTAACAAAAATGTAATTAAAAAAGGGACCTCCAAGGTCCTTTTTTTATGTTTTTTATACAAGTCGTGTTTCTTTTATTCCATAACAAGTTTTTGCATATTCATATCTTTCATTAAACTTAATAGTTAATTGATTGATAACATCATAACTTAAAATTCTGTTTGTTTTCATAACTTCAATTTTTGTGACAAAATAATTTTTCATTATTTTCATTATATTATTAACATCTGCTTTAACAATTTTTCTATTATTGTTTTGAAAGTTATCTAACAAACTTTTTGAATATTTATTTAATTCGTTCCAATCTTTTTCAGATGCATACTCTAGAAATTTATCTTTTATGTGGGCAGGATTATACAAAACACCATACATTAGATCATTATAATAGCAGGTTATATTACCTTGAAATTTTTTGTTAAAAATATCATCACCATTGCTAATTAGTTGGTCATAATTAGGTGTGTAATTAGAAAAGGAATTGAAAATAACTAGACCTAGTTGTAGTAATTCATAGTAGCCATTATAGTGTCCAAATCTTTCATCAATGATATCTAAATCATTACCATAAAAAATTCCATCAAGAGATTTATATGTACAAATATATGCAAATAAATCAGTTGTAAGTTCGTTAGATAATACAGAAAAAGGAATATCGCCACAATTAATAAGGTTTCCATTATTATCAAATTTTAATATTGAGATTTTGCCACCTATTGGAGAATAATAAATATTTCCATTATTTTCACATGACTTTATACCATTCATTATTTTTGCAAAAGCATGAAATAATTCGTGATGAACATCGACATACCAACCATTGAAAGATGCTAAATTAGAATCCGGAGGATAAGGAATACCAATTGATACTTTTCCACTTTGTACAAGTAAATTTCCTTTATCATCAAATTTGTGAATCAATGATCCACTTGTATATGCTGCAAAATTTGTGTTTTGTGATTGACTACCAAGTTTTATTTCAATTCGACTGTTGAAAATATTTAACAATTCATTACAAAGACTATTATTATTTCCAACAACCATTTTAATAATATTTATTTTTGCCTGTTCAATCATTCCTCTTGTTTCTTCTTCATTCATATAGTTATCACCACGATTCAATATAATAATTATACTATGAATATATTAATTTTTAAATATGAATAAGGGAATATAACTGTTATTGCCTGTATGAATTTGGGTAATATTTTATGAATAGTGATAATGAAAAATTTTACATACTTAAAAAGGAAGCAAAGTCTATCCAAGATAGCAATAAACTTTTTAAAGTTACAAAAAATATAAAAACTATTGAAAAGCATATGCTTTTATTAGACAATAATTACACTTATGCTCTTTTAGGTTAATGGTAGACCAAAGCCATGGTAAGGCTTAAGTATCAGTTCAATTCTGGTAAAGAGCACCATAATATAAATATAAAAAGCCACATTTGTGGCTTTTTTTATTTAATCTTTTTGATATTTGCTTTGCTAATTTTTAAGATATCTTTATCTTTTAATTGTGTTTGAGTTACTTGAGGATAGATTACACTTTCCATGTAACTAGTGTGATAATCATCTATTAATGTTTTTAATTCTTCAGACATATTAGATGGCTTAAATTCCTCATCAAATACTTCTTCAAGTAAAGGATAGTAAGTAGAGTTTTCTAATTCATAAATATCAAACTCATCAAGATCTCCATTAAACCAATCTATAAAAGATAAAGGATTTTCAAGAGCTAGGATATCTATTCCTTCTTTATCTGCAACTGCAAATAGAGCTAATATTGCGATTAATTCGGTTTGCTTTGCTTCATATCCTTTCAAGAAATCTTCTTTAGAGATTCTCTTTGATTTTAAGTAATCGTTAATAGTTTGCTCATCTATAGATTTCAAGTCACGGCTATTTTCATATCCAATATGTGAAAGAATTTTTACAAAAGGCAGAAATTTTTTGGCCATCTTTGCCATCATTTCTTCTTTTTCTTCTTCGGTGTAGGCATCACTTTCAAGCTTTGCAGATAGTGTAATAGCAGTAAAAGCTAGAGATAAGATGTTTTTATTAACTGCTTTTAACTCTTTATTTAAAATATCGTACTTAGTCTTTTTTGCCATTTTTAATCCTCCTCAATGTTTTTTTCAATACTTCATAAGTTTTTGAATGTAGAAAAAAAGTATCTAAAGTTACATTTTTTTTGCCCATGATAAACACCTCTTTATAATTTAATTATTACATAATATGTACTTGAATTCAAGAAATACCTCGTTAAGGGAATAGTTAATGTATAAAAGATTATACACCTTAATAAATATTAATATATTAATTGTTGGTTATAGATATTTTCATTTTGTATAATTGAATAAAAGTGGGTGAGACTCTAATGGAAATGCTAGATATATTTGATATAAATGGTAATTATTTAGGGGAAAGGTCTAGGGATTTTTGTCATAAAGATAATCCTGGAGTATACCATAAAGCAGTCTTAGTGTGGTTTAAAAATAGTGATGGTGAAATATTAGTCACTAAACGTGGTATGAATAAAAAACAATATCCGGGTAAATGGGAGATGGCTGCTGCAGGACATGTTGATGCAGGAGAAGAACCTATCCAAACATGTTTAAGAGAAGTTAAAGAAGAATTAGGAATAGAACTTAAAGAAGAAGAGGTTGAGTATTTAACTGAGTGGTTGATACAAGAGGAATGGGAATTAGCTCAAATATATTTAGTAAAAAAAGATATTCCTTTAGAAAATATAACTATTCAAAAAGAAGAAATTGATGAAGTAAAATGGATGAAGTATAATGATTTTGTGAATTTATTATTTTCTTCTTTATTTTGTGAGTATGAAAATAATCAATATAAAAAATATATAGCAAAAATATTAGGGTGAGGTGAAAAGATGAGATATACATATAAAACCAGAGGTGTGTGTGCAGTGACTATATCATTTGACATAAATGATAATGTTATTACCAACATAGAGTTTTTAGGGGGATGTAATGGTAATTTAAAGGCAATATCAAAGCTATTAGAAGGTCAAACAGTTGAATATATTGAAGATAAGTTATCTGGAAATATTTGTGGGTTCAAGGGAACCTCATGTGCTGATCAATTAGCAAAGGCAGTAAGAAAGGCATACGAAGAAAATAAGGTACATGCATAATAATAAAAAAACAGGCTATTGGGCCTGTTTTACTATTAATGAATGTTTTTCTACCGCTACAATGATAGCTTCTTCACCTTTTTTTATCGAATGACCTGATTGGCAAATTATGGTCCATACAGTATCATCTATAGTTCCACTTCCTTTAGAAAATTCATTGCAATCTTCTACTACAAGAACTTTTCTACCAATTAATGCATCGCTTGTTTTTTGAAGGTTGTCTTTTTTATGCCTTCTTTTGATTAGTTTTGATAAGGTCAATAAAGGAATAATAGTAATTAAGATGAATATTAATAATTGATATAAAACATGTAGGTCTTTAAATATAATTGAAATAATTAATGTGACAATTGATCCTATAGCAAACCATAAGGCGTCTATATCTTTAATTTTTAATGTAATAAGAGAAGTTATTACAAATACAAGAGCCCATAACCATGGGATAAAATCTAAGAACCATTCCATATTCATCACTCCACAAATAAATTATAACAATTTATTGATGTTATATTAATAAAAATGACAATAAATTGCTTTATTAAGGGTCATTGATTAAAATAGAATTACACAAGGGGTGAACTTAATTATGTCAATGTTTGATGATGAAGAAGTAGTTGTAGATGATTTTGACTTAACATTAGATTCATTTGGCTCTTTTAATGAACTATTAAGTGATAAAACAGAGGATATAATCATTACTGATTTTGTAGATTATGAGATAAAAAAGCCATCAAAAAAGTGCTATAAAAATTTTAATGAGAAATATAAGGAATACAAAGAATTATCAGAGGTATTAATTCCTAGCAAAGAACAAAAAGAGAGAATGGTTGTTTTGGGGGAAGAAATGGCTATGATAGTAGCTGTGGATTTTAATTTTGATGATGAAGAAGTAAAAGGTAAGAAAAAAGAATATATAGAGTTTGCTAGAGAATGCTTAGTTTTAGGAACTAAGAAACCATATTTTAGGGTTATGTCTATGCTGTATTATATAAAAGCTTTATATGGTCAAACTAATATTGCTTTTAGTTTAGAAGGAAATAATAGAAAGACAAACATTTTGCTTGGAAATGATTATGTAACTAGATTAGAAAGATATACAAATGAAAGGACATTAAAGGCATATGTATTAGCTTTAAGAGCGTATAGATTTATTATTGATGGAGATGTTTTGGATATGACTCCAGAGGATAGATTAAAAACTCTTGAAAAAGATTTGGTATATGCGACAAAATGGGATGATAAAAACTATTTAGCTTTATATGCATTAGGGTTAGTTTATTTAAATAAAAGTTATGATAAATATGATCCTAGTAAAGCTAAGGGAATTTTCAAATTAGTTACAGGTCTTAGAGGAAAAGAAGTAGGTTTAGATAAGTATCTTAGCAATGAGGAAAAAGAAAGAATAATTTCATTAGCAGAGAAGAAAATAGAACTATTATAGTAACAATATTTATATAAAAACATAATCTAGATTGAGGTGGATATATGCCTAATCTAGATTTTTTTATTGTAGGAAAAGGGCCGGTTGTTCTATTTTTACATGGTTGGGGACAAAATAAAGAAATGATGTTCCCTATTGTGGATTTGTTAAAGAAAAACTATACATGTTTAGTTATTGATATGCCTGGATTTGGAAATAGTAAATATAATGATGAAAAAGATATAAAAGAGTATGTAAAGACAATTCATGATTTTATCAATACAAGATTAAATCTTAAAATAAGTTATATAGTTGGGCACTCTTTTGGTGGAAAAGTTGGGCTTGAATATTATTTTGAATATGGGGTTAAGGGGCTTGTTTTTATTGCTTCTCCGATATTAAAACCCACAAGAAATATTGATTACTACTATAGAGTAATAACTCATAAATTAAAAAAGAAATTGCACATAAAGTCTAATGGCGGAAGCAAAGATTATTTGGAATGTGATGATAAAATGAAAAATTTTTTTGTTTCTATTGTAAATACTCATTACAATAAAAAAATCAAAAATATTATAATTCCAGTATTATTAATTTATTCAAAAGATGATGATAAGGTTGATGTGAAAAAAGGAAAACTATTAAGCAAAAAGATTTTAAGAAGCAAGCTTAGAGTAATTAATGGAGATCATTTTGCATATTTAAGTAATAGAGAAATTGTTGAATCAGAAATAAATAATTTCTTTAAGGAGAGGGAAAAGCATGCATATTATCTCTAATATAATGGCTTTTGTAGTCATGGTTTTGTTGTTTTTTAATGAATATGAAATCATTCAAGCTAATCATTATGAATTTAAAAGATATCTTTATTATCTAAAAGAGCATAAAAGATACTATTTATTTTTATATTTTTTACTGTTTGTTTTTGTGATAAATATCCCAGTGTTGTTTATCACGTTATCTTTTTTTGTGATTTTATTTCTTGTTAATAAGAAAAGGTTGAAGTGGACAAATAGATTCAAGAGGACAGTTGTTATTAATTTGCTAATTCTTTTTATTTGTTTTATCAGTGGTTATATAAGATACATATACCCTTTCAGTTTTTTTTATTTATTCTTCTTACACTTAATATCATTATTTTTAGAAAAGATATTTTTCATAAAGCATTTAAAAAGTGCAAGAAGAAATATTAAGGATAAAGTGGTTATTGGAATTACTGGAAGTGGTGGCAAAACAAGTATTAAAAATATGATTTATGATATTCTTATAAATGAATTTAATGTTTCTAAGACTCCAAAGTCATACAACAATAAGGTTGGTATAGTAAAAGGGATAAATGATGAAGTAAAAAAATATGATGACTACTTTGTTTGTGAATATGGAGTCGATAGAGTTGGTGCCATGGATATTTTAACAAAAGTTTTAAAGCCAAATATAGCGGTTATTAGTTATATAGGTAATCAACATTTATTAACTTTTAAAAGTAAAGAGAATATTTTTAAAGAAAAGATAAAACTAATTGAAGCCACGGGTGTAGATGGGTGTGGAATTATCAATAATGATGATGAGTGTTTAAGGAATTATAATTATAGAAATAAAAGGATTATTAGATATGGGATTAACCATAAAAGTGATGTGATGGGGAAAAATATAGTTAGTAATATTAGCTATAGCGAATTTGATCTGTATATTAAAGATAAGTTTATAACAAGAGTACATACAAAGTTATTGGGGATGCATTCCATTGAAAATATTTTGGCAGTTATAGGGGTTTTACTAGCATTAAATATAGAAATAGAATATATCGTAAAATATATTGATACACTTTCACCTGTTGAACATAGACTAGAATATAAAATCATAGAGGGAATTGAAGTGATCGATGATTCATTTAATAGCAATGAGAAAGGCTTTAAGAACGCTATAGAGTTATTACTTACTTCAAGTAAATATAAAATAGTTATTACACCAGGAATTATAGAACAAGGGGCTAATAATAGATTATTAAATACAGAAATAGCAAAGTATTTACTAAAGTGTGACTTTGTTTGTCTTGTGAGTGAAAATGGTGAAAATATAGCGAGGGAATTTAAAAACAATCATTTTGATAACTATAAACAATTTGATACTTTTTATAATGCGTTTAACTTTGCAAAAGCAATAGATAAAGAAAAAATAATACTAATAGAAAATGACTTGCCAGACATATATTTGAAGTGAGGTGGATATATGAAAATTGTTGTTGTTTTTGGAGGTAAAAGTGTAGAACATGAAATTAGTATTATAAGTGCATTTCAAGTCATAGAAATCTTAAAAACAAAATATGAAGTATTAGCGGTGTATGCTTCTAAAAGTAATGAGTTTTATTATAACAAAAATATTGATAGTATTGAGGCATTTAAAAAAAGCAAATATAGAAAAAGGGATAGAGTTGAGTTTGTAAATAATAATGGTTTCTATATTAAAGGAAAAAGAAAGAAATTTTTCGATTTAATTTTTCCAATTGTGCATGGAAAAGGTGTTGAAGATGGAACACTTTTGTCATATTTTAGATTCAAAGGATTTGACATAATAGGAGAAAATCTTTCTTTTTATAGTGTGTCTCAAAATAAATACTTAACCAAAAGAGTTTTAGATGGTTTGAATGTAACTAATACTAGATATAGGATGTACACTCGAGATGATGAGATTAATTGTGATATTAAATTTCCAGTTATTTTAAAACCTAATAATTTAGGCTCTTCGATTGGAATAGTTGTGGTAAATAATGAAGATGAACTAAAAAAAGGTGTGAAAGAAATACTTAAAATTGATGATATGGTATTAGTTGAGGAATATCTTCAAGATTCAAGGGAGTTTAGCGTTTCTTTAGTAGATAATAATGGGACAATAGAGGTTAGTAAAGTTGAGGAAGTTAAAAAAAGTGTGCTCTATAGTTTCTCTGATAAATATTTATCAAACGGTAAAAAGAAAGGTATGAATTTTACTTTAAAGAGTAGTTTTGAAATAGAAAAAGAAATTACAAATGAAATAGAAATAATTGCTAAAAAAATCTATAAAGAGTTTGGAGCCTCGGGTGTTATAAGAGTTGATTTTTTATATAAAGATGGTATTTTATATGTTAATGAGATAAATTCAATTCCGGGGTCATATGCTTATTATTTATGGGAAGATAAATATGATTTTTTAGAACTTTTAGAGATTGTAATTAAAGGTGCTAAAAGATATTTGTTTTTTATAAACAAACAAAATGATGCGATACAAAAAGAGTATATTTTTGAGGGATTAAATAATTATTGAAATGTGTTTTTAGATTGAGTAAAATATTAGTAAGTGGGGGTGTTAAAATGACAAAAGGTATTAAATATGAAGAAAATATAGATAGAATCGAAGGTTTTACAAAAGAGTTTGAAAGGTATTTAAAAGAACATAAGGCTCATCCAGATCATAAAGCTAGTGTTGATGAGGTGAAAAATTCTTTTACATATAGTTTTGCCACTTTGGCATTATCTAACAATTCCCCGATTCAATTAATTAATGTAATAAACGCGATTAAGAATAGGTATGGTAAAAAACATTTAACCAATGAAGCTATGGGCTTTTTGGATTCGATGATTGCTAAGGCATATGGTTACTTGTCCTTAATGAGTCGTAATGTAAAAAATCAAGATAGATATAGAGAATTAGCGATGTCAATATTTGAAAAAGCATATAGTGAAGGATACATTGGTGCTATAAGTGATATGATGGATTATAAATCTAAATGGTCTAGTGAACCATATAGAACTGAAGATATAGGTCTTCCACATGTTAAAGAAGACTCTGAGATTTTCTTTTCAATGGGATGCTTGTTTGTGGATTTTCCCTCTCTTGTGGATAACGCAAGTAGAGTGTTAAAAGATAAAAGACCTGTTATTGAAAATAAGTATTACTTTGAAATGGCAGAATATAAATTTTCACAAGGTGCTTCTGGTTCCAGCTCTTGTGCTGTGTGTCTAGGCCTTTGCCAAATAATTAATGGAGAGAAGGAAAAAGGGCTAGCATTGATTAAAAGAAATATAGCAAACTTTAGAAAAATGAAATCGCACATGGAAAAGATTTTGTTTAGAAGTGATGCCGAGATTTTTGATGAAAGCATGAGTAAATTAGAGACTAGGATTTTAGGAAACAATAAACGCTAAGGACTATAAAAACCTTAGCGTTTTTTTAAAAATAAAAAAATAATACTTATAGGATTTTTTTTGAGAGATTTTTTATTTATAATAAAAAAGAGGAGGATGATGCTATGGAAACTTTAACACAAGAATATTTATTATCAGTTATTGATGCCAGAAATGTTAATGAACTTAGAAATATATTTAACGAATACAACAGTGTCGATATTGCTGAATTGTTGAATGAAGTGCCGATAAACAAAACTATATATGCTTTTACTACAGTACCATCTTCACTTACTGCAGATGTTTTTGCATATCTTGATGATGAATACCAACAAAGTATTATTGAATCATTAAAGGATGCTGATTTAAAAAAGATTTTAGCTGAATTATATACAGATGATATTGTTGATGTTGTAGAAGAGATGCCTACTAATATTGTTAGAAAAATTTTGCGTTCTGTTGATAAAACAATGAGAGCAGATATCAATAAGTTATTGAGTTATAAAGAAGATAGCGCAGGTAGTCTTATGAGTATAGAATACCTAGAGCTTAAATCTAGTGACACATGTGAAAATGCTCTTACTAAAATTAGAAAATTAGCAAAAGAGGTAGAAACTGTTTCTTGGGGATATGTTGTTAATACAAAAAGAGATTTACTTGGATATGTTTCTTTAAAGACTATATTGAGTTCTAATGATGAAGACTTAATTACTGATGTAATGGAGAAAGATATTATTTGTGTTCATGTAGACGATGATAAAGAAGATGTTGCTGCAACATTTAAAAAATATGACTTATCGTCTTTGGCTGTTGTTAGTAAAGAAAATAAAATGTTAGGTATTGTTACTGCCGATGATATCATCGACGTTATTGAAGAAGAAGCTACAGAAGATATTGAAAAGATGGCTAAGATGTTACCTCTTGAAGAAGATTATTTTGAAGTTAGTTCGTTCAACATGTTTAAAAAGAGAATTGGTTGGTTAGTAATATTGCTTGCGGCTTCAACATTAAGTGCTATTGTTTTAAATAGTGCGGAAGCTACTATTGCAGCAGTTGGTGTTCTTACTACATTTATGCCTATGATTACAGGAACTGCTGGAAATGCAGGAAGCCAAACAACGGCTCTTTTAATAAGAGGACTATCACTTGGTACTATTAAAACAAAAGATTTCTTTAAGGCAATGTTAAAAGAATTTTTTGTGGGTGTGATGGTTGGAACGTGCCTAGGATTATTTTGCTATGGATGGTTATGGTTAGAACAAATAACTGGAATTGTTGTGGTAGAGCAAAATGCTAATTTTGTCTTCCTTGTAGTTGCTGCTAGTGTATTTTTGGTGGTTGTTGTTGCAAAACTTATTGCTACATCATTACCAATTATAGCAAAGTTAGTGAGACTTGACCCTGCAGTAATGGCAGGCCCTCTAGTAACTACTGTTGCTGATGCGATTGCTGTATTAATTTATTTTTCAGTGGCAAAACAATTCTTGTTGCCGCTATTTATGTAGGAGGAATATATGAAGTTAGCTAGAATAAGACATAGAATAGTTTCATCAATAATTGATCAAGTTTTAATTTTTGCGGCTACTGCAGTATTGTTTATTGGGGTTTGGCCTGGTGCTATTGTTTCAATTGTTACAAAAGAGCCTCTTACCTTGTTCATGCTTTTAAAGTTTATAAGGGTTGCTATGGCTTACACATTTATGATTTTGTTTTATTACATGGTTATACCAATTTATACAAAAGGGCAAACTTTAAGTAAGAAGTTTTTGAAAATAAAAGTAGTAAATGATGATGATAGCGATGTTGATTATAAGGTTTTATTTTTTAGAGAAGCCATTTGTAGAATTTTATTAAGATGTATATCTTTGGGATTATCTGATTTGGTTTCATTTATTATTATGATTATAAGAGAGGATAAAAAGAATTTATCCGATGTGTTTGCTAAAACAAAAGTTATAGATTTAAAGGAGGACGATTATTATGGCAACAGCGCACAATAAAGCAAGTAATGGAGAAATAGCAAAGGTAGTACTTATGTGTGGAGATCCACTTAGAGCTAAGTATATTGCAGAAAATTATTTAAATGATGTTAAGTTAGTTAATGAAGTTAGAAATATGTATTGTTATACAGGTACATATAAAGGAAAAGAAATTAGTGTAATGGGAAGTGGAATGGGTGTTCCATCAATTGGAATATATTCATATGAGCTATATAACTTTTATGATGTAGATACTATTATTAGAGTTGGTACATGTGGAGCTTATCAAGAAGATGTTAAGGTAAGGGATGTAGTAGTAGGTGTGGCTGCTTCTACAAATTCTAACTATGGTGATCAATTTAATTTAAGAGGAATTTATAGTGCTAATGCTGATTTTTCTCTTTTAAGAGAAACTGATAAGGTTTGTCAAAAGTTGGGTGTAAATGCTCATTTTGGAAACATCTTAACTACAGATACTTTCTATGATGAGGATAAAGAATATTATAAAAGATGGGCTAAACTTGGCGTATTAGCGTGTGAAATGGAATCATATGCTCTATATATTAATGCTAGTAGAGCAAAAAAGAAGGCGTTAACAATTATGAGTGTTAGTGATAGTTTAGTTACAAAAGTAGAAACAACTCCTGAAGAAAGACAAAACGGTTTCACTAAGATGATGGAAGTTGCTCTTGAGGTTGCATTAGGAGCATAATTTATGGTTACTGCGGCAGGAATATTAAATACAATAGGATTTCTTGTCAGGCTTCTAATGTATACTTTGCTTTTTATTTTCTTTGAAGACATATCAAATATTTTATCTAGTTTATTTAAAAACCGAAGAATTGCCTCAAAACTTAAAAAATTTGCTATTGATCATGATTTTCCTCTGTTAAGTAATGTGATTATACAGGTAAGGGAAGATAAATTTATTAAAATCGAGCATATTCTTTTTGGAAATAAATACATATATGTCATAAGTAGTAAATGTTATTATGGGTATTTATGCGCGAATGCTGATGATGGGAAATGGTTGTTATATAGAAAAGATAGGCTTATTCATCTAGATAATCCACTCAAGATTAACGAAAAGAGACTTAGAATACTAGCAAATCTTCTTGATGAAACAATGGACAATTTTGTTAATGTCATCTTTTTATCAAGACCAGTTGTTGTTTCTAAAATGGTTGTTAGTAAGCCAGGAGAGTTAATCCTACTTGAAAAGAATTTTGCTAGGAAAATAGAAAAATATGAAAAGAAGTGTGTATTGAATAACTTTTCAAGTAAATCAGTTGAGGAAGCTACACAAAAAATTTATGACTATCATTTAGAGTCATTGGAAAACTTTAAGAAAATAGATACTAAGACAATGTTAAAATAGCTTATATAAAAAAGCTACACCAAGTGTAGCCTCTATGTATAAGCTATTTTTATTTTGCTCTAGCTCTAGGTGTTTCAAGTACTGTTAAATCATCTAGGTCTACAAAGAATAACATAACATTTATAAGTGCTGATATACCTACAAGTGTATAAATTACTCTACTAGCGATAGTCATATCACCAAATAAAGTAGCAACTAAATTAAATCCAAATAAACCAATTAAACCCCAGTTGATAGCACCAACTATTGTAAAAAATAAACAAGTTTTTTGTACAATATTCATAATTTACCTCCTCTTTATATTTAATATGTGTAGGTTTTATAAAATAATTCATCATTTTTTGAAAATGAGTTGCATATGTATTAAGTAGCAAAGGAGAGAAAATGATGATTAAAAAGATAGCGATAACACTAGCGATACTATTGGCAATTGGATTTGGAGTGTGGAAAATTTTCTTTGGTGGGGAAACTATAAAAGATAAAATTGAAAATATTTCTGAAAATTTAAATTCATATAGCATTGAAGGAAATATGGAAATATTAAATGGTGAAGAAAAAAGAGTGTTTAATGTGAAAGTAGATTATTTAAAAAGTGAGGAAGATCTATTTAAAGTCAGTTTATATGACACTTCCATCAATCAAGAACAAATTTTACTTAGAAATAAAGAGGGTGTGTATGTATTAACACCGAATTTGAACAAAGCCCATAAGTTTAAATCAGGATGGCCACTTAATAGCGCTAAACCATACATTTATCAATCTTTATTATCTGTTTTTGATGGCGATTACGAGTTAAAAAAAGTAGAGGATGGTATCATTGTAGAAAGTAAATTGTCATATAAACATTCACCTTTATATACTCGACAAGAAATAAAGTTTTCCAATGAAATGGTTCCAGTGTGGGTTAATATTTATAATGATAAAGATGAAGTTGTTTTAAGAATCAATTTCACAAGGGTTGAAAAAGATGTTAGTTTTGAAGAAGATTATTTTGATTTAAATAAGAGTATGAATATGTCTAGAGAAAATATTAGTGAAGATGTTGTTTCTCCGATAGAGGATTTACCATATATGCTCACTGGAAGTGATTTAAATATTGAATTAGTTGATAGTGTGGTTGTAAATATAGAAGACGAGAATATGCATATGCTAGTTTATAGTGGTGATAGTAATTTTACGGTAATAGAAAAGGTTAGTAATGTATGTGAGGAATTAGAAGTAATTGAAACAAATGGAGAAATTGTTATGACAATTAATGGATTTGTTATCTTGCAAGAAGACAAAGTAAGTTATACATACAATGGAATAGAAATTATAATTTATGGTGATAGTTTAGATGTTGCTACATATTTAAACATTGCAAATGGTATGGAGGTTAGTGCTTCAAAATAGCAAAAAAAAGGGGAGAAAAGTAGATAATTACTCCTTTTTTTTATTTATTTGGAGTTTTTACTAATTTATACATAAATTAAAATTGTAATTTTATTTATTTTTTGCAATAATTGTTACATGTGGGGTGAATCTATGCCTGAAATTAATATTGAACAAAAAATACAAGAAGCTCTTAAAAGAAAGTCTTTTAAAGATAACAAGCTTGAATATATAACACTTACATTAGTGTTTTGCTTAATTTTATATGTTACGTTTGTTGTTTCCTATTTACTTCCAATTTTAGCGCCATTAATTATTTTATTTGTGGATATTCCTCTTATAATGGGTTATAAACATTTTATTTGGTTTGGTCCAGCTTCTGGAGAAACGCTACTAGATGGATTTAAAGTTAGTCTTATTTGTGGATATTTAAACTTTATATCATATATAAAAATTTTTGTTACTACAAATGTAACAGCGCTTCTATCGGCCATTGCTACAATGTTTGTTGGAGAAACGGTTGGAGCGGCAGTGATCGTTAGATTATATGGGACACAAATTTATGAAATATATGATCAAGTTGGTGTAAGTATTGTTGAAAAAACAAATCAATTAGTAGCTTTAGAAGGCTTTAATGAAACAGTACTTATTATTGAAGCTATTGCATTAGCTGTTGCTGCTGTAGTTTTCTATGTTGTTAAATTGCAAAGAGCGGTATTGCCATATGTTAGCTTTTTAAGATTAAACAATTTAGAAGGAAAGTCTATGGATGGTGTTATTGCTCACACAAAAAGAGTAGTAAGTACAAAAAGATGGGAATATTATTTAAAAGCAACGCTATGCCACTTACTATATTTAGTTCCAATAGTTGCTTCAGGTTTAATCTATTTCTTTATGAGTAAGAATCCAGTTTACTCTCTAGATACTTTACTTTTAATATCAGCAGTAGGATTCTTTGTGTTTATGTGTCCTGGATTGCTTGGTGTAGAATTGTATCTTAGAAAATATTGTGTAGATGTTAATCAATATTTCCATAAAGAAAGAAATGCCATGCTAAATGATGCATTAAATGACTTAAATAAAAATTCTAGTAATAAAAATTAAGATTTATTATTGAAAAGCGCCTTTAAGTATGATAATATCTAAAGGCGTTAATAAATGGAATGGTACTCAAGTTGGTGAAGAGGTATCCCTGCTAAGGATATAGGTCGGGAAACTGGCGCGCGGGTTCGAGTCCCGCCCATTCCGCCATTTAAAAAATTAAAGTTGGTCGATAGACTAACTTTTTTTTATTTTCTCAACAAAATATATCTTAATCATTTAAATAAGTTCATCTAGAAGAGTAAAATTGTAGTATAGAAATGGAGATGTTTTGCTATGAAAGTAAATTTCGAACTATTATCAATAGATAATAAATTTGGCAAGAATATTTCTGTGAGGGTTTTAAAATTAACTCTAATTTTTGTATTGACCTTTATTTTTGGAGTTTTATTTTCTCAAAAGGTTAGTGCTGGAAGTTTTTGGGCTAATGGTCAAGGTGTAAGTTGTAGTACTAGTGGTGCTACTGGAAGTGTTCAATATGTTTGTACAATCAATGCTTCCGGTAATTTTTCAGAATATGGAACTACAAGCAAACAAGTTTGGGTAGCAGCATATCTTGAACCGGATTCAAATCATGATATGTCTCATATTCATGTTTACACATATAGCGATTCAGGATTTTCTAGTAATAAAACAAAAATTTATGATTCAGCAAATAGTCCTGGAACAAGTGTTTATTTAAGATTGGCTTTTCAAGGACCTGGAAGTGCTGCTAATTATGATTTATCAAAATATACATCTATAACTGGATTAAATTCAGAAACTATTTGTAATTCTAGTTCAGCATGTGTCCAAGGTAAGGCTATATGGTGGCATGGTGCGGGCACTGATGATGATAGGGATGGTACTTCCAACGCTTTTGAAAACAGATATTATGCAATGTGTGCCTATGATGATGGTAGTGGTTTATTTAATTTAGCTAATACGGATTGTTTCTATTTTGAGTTAAAATTAGGTGACGCTGCTAAAAAGGCTAATGTAAATTATTTTAGAATAACAGGGGTAAATAAGTCAGGTTCGACTAAAACTGTAGAAAAAGGTAGCGGTAATGGTGGAACTTATTATTATTCATACTCATTTGAGGCGGGTAAATTAACTTATTACATTGCAGATGATAATTGTAATGCTGTTTTTTCTTATGATATAGAGATTTCCTATAATAATGGAACATTTTTCGAAGTGGCTTCAAGTGTTTATCAAGGAACTTATACAGCGGCATTGCCTCATTATTCTTCATATACGCCTAATTCATATTCAACGCTCTCGGTAAGATTAATATTGAGGTATTATGATGGAACGGGATATCCTTTTTTAGTTACAGTATATAAAGATACGTCGGCTCCTAGTATAACCAATATGTCAATAAGTAATAGTTCTGGTGGCAATTGGACAAATCAAACTGTAAAGATTACTGGATCAGGTGCTACAGATTCAGGATCAGGAATGGATGCATATTATTATTCAACATCAAGCAGTGGAACATATACAACATTTGGCTCTGACAATGAAGTTAGTTTTAGCTCTGCAAGAAATGATACATTGTATATTAAAGCATGTGATGTATTGGGAAATTGTAGTTCAACAAAAACCACATATGTTAAAATTGATACCACAAAGCCAACTGTAACTTCATTTGCTGTAAGTAATCCTTCTGGAGGAGTTTGGGTAAATACTAGTGTTACAATTAAGGCAAGCGGAGCAACAGACGGTGGCACTTATAAGAGTGGTATTACAATGTATAGATATTCAACTGATAGCGGTACTACTTGGATTTCCTTTTCAACTATTTCAACTGGTGATTCAGGTTATGGGCAACATACATGGAGTACAGATATTAATATAACTTTAGTATTCTCTGTTTGTGATGCGGCAGGAAATTGTAGTTTTTATAAGAATGGTTCTACATATGTAACAACTAATGTGAAAATAGATAAAACTTTGAGTTTAACAGGAATTACATTTACAAAATCTGATACATCTGCTTGGGCTTCTCAATGGGCAAACACAGATATGACAGTGCGTATTAGCGGAGTTAAAGATAGTGGTAGTGGTGTAGATTATTACTTCTGGCGCACTTTGGAACAAACATCTGGAACAAGAAATAAGTTTACAACAAGTGTTGGTGGTGATTCAGGTTATGGGCAACAAACATGGACTGAGGAACAACCAATAAACTGGTACACTTTTGGGGTGTGTGATGTTGCGGGTAATTGTAAGGAATCTGCAAATGGTACTTCTTTTGGAATAGATAAAACAAAGCCTGTGATAACCTCATTTGACTTGAGGGGTAACTCATTGGCAGAAATAGGATATACAAATACTACTTATGTAAGTGTGCTGCTAACAACGAGTGATTATAGCTCTAGCAACCCTAATAAGAGTGGTTCGGGAGTTAGTAGATATAAAATTGATGAGGGGTCAACGGAAATTAGGTCATTAACATCTAGTAAACCCACATTCGTTTATCTTGCAAATAGCAATAATGGTACTCACACAGTTACAATGACTATTTATGATGGTGCAGGAAATATGGCAGATCCAGTTACTGCTTCCATATTTATGGATCAAATTGCACCTACTATTAACATAGATATTATTAATGATGATTCATGGACTAAGACAAAAAATGTGGTAGTTACTGCTGTTGACGAAGGCGGTTCTGAGTTGAATTCTCTTCCTCCTTATTTTTACTATTATCTTGATACTGATAGCGATGGCGTAGGAAACCAAGTTTTTGAACCAGTGGACTATGAATTAGTCTCTGCAAATGGTAATAAGGCAGAATTTACAATAACATCTTTAACTGGTAGATATTATTTGTTTGTTGGTGGACTAGGTTTATTTACTGATAAAGCAGGTAATGAATGGGAACGAAATGCTAGTTTTGTCACTGAGTATTTAACAGTTTCAGGTTCATATAGCAATCCAGGAATAACTAATGATTTACGAATGGATGGAAGTGGTATGTTTAGATCTGTTATTTATGCAAGATCAGAATTTGAATATGACCTGAGTGATTTTTTAACTCGTACAAATGCATATCCTGTTAATTATACTGTTGTTAATGTAACTTCTAATAGAGGGGAATTAATGCAACTATATGATGCAGGGGCATATGAGTTTTATCCAGTCTCTCATAATGAACCGATTGTAAAAGTAGAATATGAATTCAATGCTTCTGATTATGTTCATTTTACTTTTCCTGTATATTATGGTTCTAGCTTTGAGTCTATGTACTACTATAGTAGTTTATATGATTATTTATATGATATTCATGAAGGAGTACAAAATACTTATGGTTATGGTTCATTTGCAAGAGTTATTGAAGTTAAGACAATGAACGCTAATGTATGTGGAGTATGGGCCTATGATATGATATCAGGAGCAAATGACATGTGTCTTAATGGTGGAGATTTTTCTGCGTTAGTGGAATTTAGAATACCATATAATGAATATTACAATTATGCATTATATTTGCCATACGCTGGAATATTTGTTGATTTAGACCGAGCTAGAAACTTCTTTTATTATAGTAGTATCCCAATGGATCCTTTCTATGATAGATATGTAAATACAATGGACTTTATTCAAATTTTATCATTTTATGCAGATGGGTATTCACAAGAGCATGTTGATAGTTATTGTATGGATTGGGGATATCCAGCATGTTCCCTAGCCTCAACAGATTATACTGAAGTTCGTTATACATGGCTAAGTCCGCTTAGTAAAGTTTATTCTTATGATGGTACATTTACTGTTCTTGAGAGAATACAAAATGTAAGTAACTATTATAAATTAACAGCAATGGTCTATCTTGATTGTCCTCAATATGACTATATTGAGGTATATATAGATGATGTAGGTATAAGTAACGTGGATGACATGTATAATGAAATAGATGGATATTGTTCTTACTATGGCATTGAAGGATGTCAACTAGAAAGTGGAATTAGTGAACGCTCATATATTGGTGGTGTATATTATTATGATACCTATACGCCTTTGAATGAAGAAGCAGACTTGTATTATCTATGGAAATTAAAAATTAGATATCCATTATATGGTGGGGAAGTTTATGATGTTGTAGATACAACTTATTATGAACGTTCTAATGAGGCATTATTTGACAATTCAGCTCCTAGTGGAACATGGAGTATAACTAATAGTTCTAATGGTAACCTAACAAATCAAAACGTTACTATTAAAGCTTCAGGCTTAAAGGATAATCACAGTGGTGTTAATAAGTATTATTATAGTCTTGGCGATGAATTTGTTGAATTTACTACTAATGTTGCAGGCAATAGTGGTTATGGCCAACAAGTATTTGGCCAAGAAATGGATGTTGAAGTTGAGTTTAAAGTCTGTGATGCTGTTGGAAATTGTGCAACCTATAATGGTAGTAGTTTTGTAAGAATTGATAAAACGCAACCAGAAGTTGATATAAAAATAGATCAAGATGCAAATACCGCAACGATTAGCGTTTCAGATAATAAATTAATTTCTGCTGATAATTCTCATTTGGGAAATGAAATTGAATACTATATATCTATAAATGATAATATTGATGTTAGCGCCTTGTCGGCTAGTCAATGGATTAAACCGGCGGATGATACTGAAAGAGGAAAAGGAGAATCTACGATGTATGTAGGGAAAGGTGTTCAGTATCTATATATAAAAATTCCAAGTGATGTAGCTGATATGGCGGGAAATTCTGTAAAAGATATTTATAGTAGTGATATTTCAGGATATGTAGTTATAAAACAACCTATAACTAGTGGTTCGGATCATTCTATAAATCCCGATAACATTAGTGAAAAATTATCAGATAATGCAAGATTGTCTAATAACTATATTGTTCAAGTTGATGAAAATTTAATTATTGTTACATTTGATAGTGAAGCTGCGGTAGACTTTAGCATGGATACAATCAATATTGTTTTAAGTAAAGCAGGTTATAGATTGATATCCGTTAATGATAGTGATAGCTATGACTTTGAGTCTTCTTATTTATATGTTACTGTTGTAAGTGAAGATGAAGAAAATAACAAGTCTACAGAAAATGATATCTATGGATTGATGGTATTGATAAATGCTCCTGTTGTTGAGGCAGGAAATGATGGCGCGGTTAAAGTGTTTAATGAAGGTGATGAATTAGGAAATCTTGCTGTATCATTTACAAGTGATATAGAATTTACTGTGGATACTTTAATCACCTTAGATGGAGCAAGAGTCGATAAAGTAGACACTAACAAGCCAGGTGTATATGAAATAAAATATACTGCTACAGATGCTATTGGAAGAGTAAATAAGGTATATAGAAGCGTCATAGTAAACAAGAATGAAGATGTAGTGTTAGTTGATGAAATAATCGAAGAAGTAGAGGTACAAGAAGCGTTTATAATAGAAACAATGCCGATTGAAACTCGAGTTACTACAAGTAATTCTAAAAAAGTAGTAGAAGCGCAACAAGTAGAAATGAGAATTGAAAATAAAGAGGAAGTTAAAGGATATAAGAAAAAAGAAAGAAAGAATAAATTAAAAAAGGATACCAAAGGGATGCTTAAATTGCTTTCTAAGTAATTCTTTAAGATATATGAGAAACATTTACAGAAAATACATAGGGCAAAACAAAATTAAATAACAATTAAATTTTTAAAACAAAAAAGAGATGACTAAGGTGGTAGTGTTATCTCTTTTTTTATTGATATTAATTATTAATATCAAATTAGTGGTTTTTAATTGTGAGATGTGATAAGTTAGAATTAGTATATTATGTTGTGAGGTAAGAAGATGAAAACATTTATTAAATATTTGAAAGGAATAGCACTTGGTTTTGCTAATATGGTGCCAGGATTTAGTGGTGGAACTATGGCAATCATGCTTAATATTTATGATGAATTTGTAAATGCGTTTGCAGACATTTTTAAGCATCCTCTTAAGGTCATAAAGAATTCTTGGCCTATATTTGTGGGGCTAGCAACAGGTGTTGTTATTGCGTTATTTACTATTATAAAATTATTAGATATTGCACCATTACCAACCATATTATTTTTTATAGGAATAGTTATTTCAAATATTCCTGTTTCATATAAAAAAGCAAACTTTGAGCAATTTAAAATTAGATATCTTGTAATTATGGCTATTATGTTTGGAATTGTGGTAATGATGCCATTACTTACAGAAAATAGTTTAGGAGATGTACCTATAACTTTTTGGCTCCTTTTACTAGTTGCGCTTATGGGAACAATTAGTGCTAGTGCAATGGTTTTACCTGGATTAAGTGGTAGTATGCTTTTAATGGCGTTTGGTTTTTTCACCTATATTGTTAAGACAATAGATAGTGCAGTTAACTCTTTAATTGCTTTTGATTGGGGAAATTTTGGTGTCAGTATGGGCGTTATGGGAATGTTCCTTCTTGGTAGTGTATTTGGGTTTGTTGCAGTTTCTAAATTAGTTAGGGTCTTCTACACAAAATGTCCAAATGCATTTAATGTTGCTGTGGTAGGACTTCTTGCTGCTTCTCCTGTATCGATTTTGTTAGCTACTAATAAAGAATATAATGGTACTTTATTTAATGCGCCATGGTGGATGTATTTGATTGGTATATTTACACTAGTTGCAGGTGTTGTGGCTTCTTATTATGCAGAGAAAGTGCAACGAAATATTGTTGAGTTAGAAGACAAGGAGGATAAAAAAAATGAAGTATCCGAAGTTTCTGAGTAAAAATGGTAAGATAGGGGTTTGCGCCCCTTCTTTTGGTAGTGTGATAGAACCATATGTTTCTAGAATGAATAATGCAATTAAGACATTCAATGAATTGGGACATGAAGTTGTATTAACAGAAGGTGTTAGAAAGCACTATAAAGCAAGTAGTGATACTGGAGAAAATCGTGCTAGGGAGTTTATGCAACTATATTTAGATGATAGTGTTGATGTTATTATTAGTGAAGCTGGTGGAGAAGTTGAATATGAATTATTAGAATTTTTGGATTTTGATAAGATGCTTAAAGCTACTCCCAAATGGTTTCAAGGATATAGCGATAATACAATTCTAGTATTTTTATTAACTACATTATTTGATACTGCAAGCATCTATGGTGTTAACTTTCCTGAGTATGGAATGAATAAATGGTATACAAATGTACAAGATAGTTATGATATTTTAAAAGGAGAACTAAGTTATGTTACTCATTTAAAAGACTATGAAGTAGAGAATCACAAAAAAGAAGAAGGACATTATCTTGATTCGTATAACTTGACTGAGAGAGGAGATATTACTTGTCTTAGTGGAGAAAAAGAATTTGAAGTTAAGGGAAGAGTTCTTGTTGGTTGTTTAGATGTTTTAAGTAATCTTGTTGGAACTAAATATGATAAGGTTAAAGAGTTTTCTAATAAATACAAAGATGATGGAATTATTTTCTTTATTGAAAGCTGTGAACTAAATGTTCTTGCTCAACAAAGGGCTTTGTTTCAACTTAAAAGTGCTGGGTGGTTTGATAATGTAAAAGCAATAGTAATTGGTAGACCACAAGTTAGTGAAACGCTTTTTGATGTTGACTATAAAGAAGCCAACTATAAAGAATTAAAAGAGTTAAATATTCCTGTTATAATAGATGCCAGTTTTGGGCATATATCTCCGAATTTTTCTATTATAAGTGGAAGTATTGCTAGAGTATCTTACAAAGAAGGATCATGTAAGATAGATTATATATTGGAGTAATATATGAAAAAAGTTGCAATTATTGGAGCGGGTGCACTAGGTATTGTTAGTGCAATTATGTTAAAAGAAGATTTTGAAGTTACTCTAATAGAAAAAAATAACAAGATAGGGAAGAAAATTCTTGCTAGTGGTAATGGAAAATGTAATTTTACTAATGTTGGTTCATTTGAAAATAAATATAACAATGAGTTTGCTTATAACATAGTGAATAAGTTTACTAGTGAGGATACATTAAAATTCTTTTCTTCATTAGGACTTGTTTATAAGATGGATGAAGAAAATAGAGTTTATCCACTTAGTGAAACTAGTGTTACTGTTTTAGATGTTTTAAAAAAGCATCTAAAAGGCGTTAGAATTTTACTTGATTCAAAAGTAAATAGAATGGTTTTAAATGATGATGGAGTGGAACTATTTTATAAAGATACAATAGAGTCTTTTGATTATGTTATATGTGCTAGTGGCAGTTGTGCCTCTAATCTTGGAAGTGAGTATGCATATTCATATTTAAGAAGTGTTGATGTAAAGATTAGTGAATTAAAGGCTAGTTTATCACCAGTTATAGTGCAAGAAGACTTATCTTTAATTAGTGGTGTTAGATGTAAATGTCTAGTTAATTTATATAAAGATGGTAAATTTTTATATAAAGAAGCAGGAGAGGTATTGTTTAAGGATAATAGTTTAAGTGGAATTGTTATTTTGAATATTTCAAGTGTTATAAATAGAGAAAAAGGGAAATATAAAGCTTGTTTGGATTTGTCATATGGGGCACAAAATTATGATATGTCTTTTGATTTGTTGGGGGTTGTTCACCCTAAAATTAGAGAATATATGGAAATTAATAAATTAAATGATCCAACTTGCTTAGAGTTTAATGTTGTGTCTACTTCAAAATATGATAATGGTCAAGTTATTTCAGGTGGGGTAGAAATAAGTGAATTAAATAATGATTTATCTTTAAGAAAAGATAAAAGAGTATATCTAGGTGGAGAACTTATTGATTGTGATGGTATGTGTGGGGGATATAATTTACAATTTGCTTTCTCTTGTGCAAAAGTTATTAGTGAATCAATAAAAAAAGCTAATCAATAACTTTATCGATTAGCCCATATTCTTTAGCTTCATTAGAACTCATATAATAATCTCGTTCGCAATCTTGAGAAATTGTGTTTAAATCCTTGTTAGTATTACTAGCAAGGATTTTATTTATGTTATTTTTGATAGTTAATAGTCGTTTTGTCACCACTTCTATGTCAGTTACTTGACCTTTAGCACCACCTAGTGGTTGATGAATCATTATTTCTGTGTTAGACAGTGCATATCTTTTTCCTTTAGCACCACTTGATAAAAGAAATGCACCCATGCTAGCACACATCCCTAGTCCAATTGTACACACATCACATTTTATGAATTTCATGGTATCATAAATTGCCATACCTGCAGTTACACTTCCTCCAGGAGAATTTATATATAAGCTAATATCCTTGCTGGAATTTTGGTTGTGTAAGTATAGTAATTGAGAAACCACATTCATTGCAAGATTATCATCAATTTCCCCATTTAAAATAATTATTCTTTCATTTAATAAAAGTGAGTAAATATCCATTACTCTTTCTTTACTTCCAATGTATTGAGATACTGTTGGTATTAGATTCATTTTATCGCCTCTATAATAAATATGGTAAATTTTATAAAATTTATAACTTTTATTTTCAAAAAGTTGAGATGCGCCTTACAAAAGTATAGAATGTATAGGCTTTGTACCAAAAATAGTTATTGAAATTAGCGTTTCGGTAGTTTAAAATAAAAGGGCAGTTGGAGATGGAGATGATAATATGGACAAAGAACTAAAAGAAGTTGTACGTGTTGCAAAAAACAATGGTGCAGAATCGAAATATCTAGCAGGTATTAGTTTTGAAAAAGAAGAAAAATATAGAGAGGCATTTAGATGGTTTTTAGAATCCGCTAATGATGGACATATAGAAGCACAAATTAAAATTGGTGATTATTATGCTAGTGGAATATTCATTAAACAAGATTATTCTAAATCTGTTTTATGGTATACAAGAGCTAGTACATATGGAAATACAGAAGCTTTAATTAAGTTGGCTAATCTTTATAAAGATGGTTTAGGAACAGAAAAAGATCTTAAATTAGCATATGATTTATATCATAGAGCAAGTTCAAGTTGTGAAGATGCAGATGCTTTATATCAACTTGCAATTATGGCTAAGCATGGTCTTGGGACTTCAAGTGATATTCAAAGTGCATTTGTTTGGTTTAAAAAGGCAAGCGATTTAGGACATGTTAAAGCTACTACTAATCTAGGATATTGTTATGCTAATGGTAATGGTGTGGAAAAGAACGCAACTTTGGCTTTTGATTGTTATACAAAGGCAAGTCAAAATGGAAGCGTAATTGCTACTTTTAATTTGGCTGTTTGTTATAAAGAAGGCTTTGGTTGTGATAAAGATATCAATAAGGCGATTGAACTATTTAAAATTTGTGCAGAAAAGGAACATTCACTATCTTATACATATTTAGCAGAATGTTATGAGTTAACTGGAGAAGATGAACAAATTATTATTGATTGCTATGAGAATGCATATGCTCAAGGATCATATAAAGCTTGTTATCATTTAAGTAGAATCTATGAATCAAAAGAGGACCATTTAAGACAAATCGAATGGTTATTAAAAGGTCAAAATGATGTTGATTGTTTAAGAGTGTTAGGTATTTTATGCTATGAGGGCGAAATTGCTCAACTAGATTATAAGAAAGCATTTGAATGTTTTTATAAAGCGAGTGAACAAGGAGATGTTACTAGCACTTACTATTTAGCATTATCTTACTTAGAAGGTCATGGTGTAGAAGTAGATGAAAATAAGGGAAATACCTTACTTGCTAAGGCAGCAGAAAAAGGACATGAAGAAGCAATGTTAATGTATGCTAGTAAGGTTCAAGATCAAGAGCCTCAAAAGGCATTGGCTTTATTTGAACAATGTGCTGAGTTAGGAAATGTTACTGCTCATTATACTTTAGGAAAATGGTATAGCAAGGGCTATATTGTGGAAAAAGATGAAGTTAAAGCATTCAAACATTATACAAAGGCAAGTGAAGGTGGAAACTATAGTGCTATGTGTAATTTAGGTATTGCCTATATTAATGGTATTGGCACAAAAGTTTGTCCTGAGTTAGGCGTTTATTGGTTTAAGAAGGCAAGTGAGGGAGATATCATTAGCGCTAAGTTTAATTTAGCTTATTGTTATGAAGGTGCTATTGGTACAAGTAAAGATATTTATGCCGCAATTAACTTATATAGTAGTGCAGGAAGAGATGGTCATGTAGAATCTTGTTTAAGACTTGGAGAAATCTATATGAATGAAGAAGAGTTAAAAGATTATCAAACTGCTATTTATTGGTTAAATATTGCAATGGAAAAAGGAAATAAAAAGGCATGTGAGTTACTAGCTACTATATATGGTAGTGAGGCTTATTATGACGAAGATAAATTAGCATATCTTAAACAAATGATGGCTGAATAAAAATAAACAAAAAAAAAGATTCCTAGATAGTATCGGGAGTCTTTTTTTTGTTTTCCACAACATCTTTCAAATGGGGTGATATATGAAATGGAAATATATTATCATTGAAGTATGTTTGAAATGGAGGTGTTTTACTATGAAAACGTTTGTTTCTCGTTTAAATAGAATATTTAAGACACCTTTATTCGCGATAATTTTATTCTTCAGTTTCTTATTTGTAGGGGCTTTAAATACTGAAAAAGCAGAGGCATATAGTGACTTTGAAATTTATTACACAGATGGTGGCTGGAGTGCAAGTGGACACACAATTACAATTACTGAAGATTATTCATATTATTATTTTGACATTTACCACACTGCAGATTCAACGCTAGTTTGTGTTTCATTACTTAGCGGAAATGATGTATTAGTTTCTGTTGGTTATAATTATCCAGCGTATGGATGCAGTGTTGGATGGCCTTGGGATAATTTGGGAGCAAAAGATGATTATACTAGAGTAAAGTTTTCTACTGCTGTGAGTTCTCCGTATTATGAGGTGAATGATGGTAGATGTACTCCAGGATGTTATGACTTTTACTTGCCAATGTCTTATTTGAAAAGTGGGTCATTGAAGATAGCGTCTGGTGGAGGAGCGTATATGGAATCTAAGACCATTACTTTTGTGGATAAAGCACCTCCTAGCAGACCAACAATCACTAATGATTCTGGAGGAAATTGGACTAATGGTAATGTTTACATTACTGCGCAAGGTTCAATTGATTATGTTTCAGGTATTGCAAGATATGAATATTCATATGACTTAACAAATTGGAAGACAGACTGGGATACTTCAAGTTCAAGTGGTGTTACTGGTACATGGACTGCAGAAAGAAATGACTTAACATATATAAGAGCTTGTGATAATGCGGGTAATTGTAGTAGCACTCGTAGTACATATGTAAGAATAGATAAAACAGCACCTAGTTCAGCCGTAACTATAACCAACTCTGCTGGTGGCAATTGGACAAATCAAAATATTCTTTTAACATTTTCGGGTGGCGTTGATTCTGGAACTGTTCAAAGTGGTTTCTCATCTTATCAATATAGTTACGATGCAACTAATTGGGATGGAATAGGCGGTACTCATAATGGCAATACATGGTCTGATTATTGGAGTGCAGAAAGAAATAATACTTTATATGCCAGAGTTTGTGATGTTGCAGGAAATTGTAGTAGTGCATCTTCTACAACAACGCAAGTGAAGATAGATAAAACAAACCCTAATGGAACAATAACTATTGGTAATACATCTAGTGGAAATTGGACAAATCAACCTGTAACCATAACAGCATCCGGAGCAACCGATACTGCTAATGCTGTTGTAAATAGTGGAATTGCTTATTATAGATATAGTTATGATAATTCTACATGGTCATGGACTAATTTTGGTATAGGTTCTGATGAATATAATAATGCAAATGGCGTAATAGATACATGGGCTGCAGACAGAGATAATGACTTATATATTAGCGCATGCGATTATGCAGGTAATTGTATTACAGCGTCTACAACTACTAAAATAAGAATAGATACGCATGCTCCTGAGGGTACAATCTCTATACATAATGATTCAAATGGAAATTGGACAAATCAACAAGTATATGTACGAGTTGGTGGAGCAAATGATGCTGTATATAATGGAGTTAGTAGTGGATTAAAACAATATGATTGGGGTAATGGAAGTGGATGGTATAAGTTCTACACTCAATCTGGATTAGATACAGCTGATAGTAGTGGTAATGCTATTTGGAGTGGAGAAACTGATTTTATATTGACTCCAAGAGTATGTGATAATGCAGGAAACTGTCTTGTAGGAGATACAACTACTAGAGTAAGAATAGATAAAACAAATCCTAATAATACATTATCAATGTCAAACTCTTCTGGAGGTAATTGGACAAATCAAGATGTAGTAATTAATTTATCTGGAGCAACAGATAAGGGAACATATCAAAGTGGTATATATAAATATCAATATAGATATAACTCATCTGACACTTGGAAAGAAGATTGGGATGGCGGAGTAACTGGCACAACAGGTAGATGGGTTGCTGAAAGAGATGTTACAATATACTTTAGAGTATGTGATAGCGCCGGAAACTGTAGTGATGAATCTGAAACTACAACTAATGTGAGAATTGATAAAACTGATCCAACAGGAGGAAGTTTATCGTGTAGTCCATATTGTGATGCGTGGACAAATCAAACAGTAGAATTAACAGCATCAGGATCTGTTGATACAACACATGCTACTGTTAATAGTGGAATCGCAGGATACAAGTATAGTTATGATAACGTGAATTTTGCATCACCTGAGAGAAATTATGCAAGTTATGGACAACCATATTGGACAGGAGATACAAATCATACTGTTCATATTAGAGCATATGATAATGCAGGAAACTGGGTATATTTAGGATCAAAGCAAGTAATGATAGATAAGACAGCACCAACAGGAGGAGCAATAAGTTGTTCTCCAAAGTGTGATGCATGGACAAATCAAACAGTGGAAGTAACTCTTAATAATTCTGTAGATGCATTAAGTGGTATTTTGGGATACAGATATAGTTATGATAATGTAACATATTATACTCCTGAAAGAAACTATACAAGTTATGGACAACCATATTGGCCTGATGATACAAATCAAACAGTATACTTTAGAGCATATGATAATGCAGGAAATTATGTATACTTAGGATCAAAAGTTGTTAAGGTAGATAAGACAGCACCAACAGCTACTATTACAGTTACAAATAAGACGGCGATTATAAATTTAAATGACAATATTTCAATAGCAAATAAGAAGATAGGTAGTGGATATTCATATTACATGTCTAAGAACGCTAATGTAAATGTTGCAACCTTATCTAATGGAGCATGGATTAATCCAGAAAGTAAGGCAGCAGGAAATGATCAAGCGATGAACTTATCAAGTGGAGAGTATTATTTATATGTTAAAGTATCTAATACATATGTAGACCATGTTGGTAATAGTATATCTGGAACAAGTGGCATATATTCAAGTGGCATTAGTGGATATACAGTATTCCAAAAGAAGATAACATATGATAAGAATAACTTCACTGATAACTCTTCAGATATTAGTGAATCTGCAATTAATAACAAATTAGGAACAGCAAACAACAATTCCGGAGTTCAAGTATTTGCAGTTGATAGAATGTTAGTTATAACATTTGACTCTGAAAGTAAGACTAACTTTACTCTTGCTTCTATCAATACTGAGTTGGCAAAAGCAGGATATAAGATTTTGACAGTTGATGATTCAACGGCAAAAACATTTGACGCATCAAATGTATATCACAATGTATTAGTTGCGGTATCATCAAGTGGTAATGTATCTACAAGGAATGAACTGTTTGATATTGTTATTAACATTAATGCTCCAGTGGCTAAAGGGGCAACAGGAGCTTCAGTAAGTGAAATAACTGAAGGAGAAGATATTGGAAATATAGCAGTATCATTTGTAAGTGATATAGAATTTACAGTAGATACAGTAATATCTTTAGATGGAGTTAGAGTTAATAAGATAGATACTAGTAAACCTGGAGTATATGAAGTTAAGCATATTGCTACTGATGCAATGGGAAGAGTAAATAGGGTAGAAAAGACTATAGTTGTTAAAGAAGGAGTTAAAGAAGAAGTAGAAGTAAAAGAAGAAATAATCGAAGAGACTCCAGTAATAGTAGCACCTATAGTAGTAAATAATGCTCCAGTTGAAAGACAAGTTGAAACTACTAGAAAAGTAGTAGAAACACAACAAGTAGAAATGAGAGTAGAAGAAAAGCAAGAAGTTAAAGCATATAAAAAGAAGAAAGAAACAAGAATGGAAAAGAAAGATGATTTAACATTTAAGTTATTTTCTAAATGGTTCTTTAAGGTATATGATGGCTAGCTGCGCTTGTTAAAACGGGGAGAATACTTAAGGTAAAATAAAGCAAGTTCGACGAGTCATATCATATAATAAAAGACAAAATAAAATTAAATAATAATCCATTTCTTAAAACAAAAAAGGAGATAACCAGGGGTATAGGGTTATCTCTTTTTCTATTTAAAGAAATATAACTTTTTTTAATTATATAAATAATTAACCTCTAAAATTGATTATGAATATCAAAAAAATTATAATGATAACTATAAGGGGGAAATTAATATGGCAGTTAAAATTGCAATTAATGGATTTGGAAGAATTGGACGTTTAGCGTTCAGAAGAGGTGTAGATACAGGAGATTTTGAAGTTGTTGCTATCAATGATTTATCAAGTGCTAAGAACTTAGCTTACTTATTAAAGTACGATAGTGCTCACAAACAATTCAAAGGACACACTATCGAAGCTGATGAAAAGAATATTATTTTTGATGGAAGAAAGATTCCTGTAATAGGAGAAAAAGATCCTAATAATATTAAATGGAGTGAATATGGGGCAGAATTAGTTCTTGAATGTACTGGTAGATTCAAGGGTAAAGCTGATGCTGGTGTTCATATTAATGTTGGTGGAGTTAAAGGTGTAGTAATTAGTGCTCCAGCAGATGCTGAAACTCCTACATTTGTATATGGTGTAAATGATGAAAAATTAACTAGTGATATGACAGTTATTAGTGGTGCTAGTTGTACTACTAACTGTTTAGCTCCAGTTATGAAAGTTTTAGAAGAAAAATTTGGTGTTGAAGGTGGTTTCATGACTACAGTTCATGCTTATACTAATGACCAAACAACTCTAGATTTAGTTAAAGAGAAAGATTTCAGAAGAGGAAGAGCTAGTGCTACTAACATCATTCCTACAACAACAGGTGCAGCTAAAGCATTACATCTTGTTATCCCTGAGTTAAAGGGTAAATTACAAGGTGGAGCTATTAGAGTTCCTGTAAATGATGGATCTTTAGTAGATTTAACTTTAACTTTAAAGAAAGATGTTACTAAAGAAGAAATCAATGCTGCTATGAAAGAAGCAAGCGAAACTTACTTAAAAGATGTTTTAGGTTATACTGAAGAACCAATCGTTTCAAGCGATATCATTGGTTTAGAAAATGGTTCTTTATTCGATGCTACTCAAACAGTTGTTTTAACTAATCCAGATGGAAAGCAATATGTAAAAGTAGTTTCTTGGTATGACAATGAATATTCATATACTTGCCAATATGTAAGAATGGCTAAGAAACTTGCTGAAGTACTTAATTTAAAATAATTTAATGGGTACCCACAAGGGTACCTTTTTTAAGGAGAAATATAATGAAGAAAACAATTAGAGATATTAATTTTGAGGGTAAGGGTGTTCTTGTAAGAGTAGACTTTAATGTTCCTTTAAAAGAAGGCGTTGTTAAAGATGATAATAGAATTAGAGAAGCATTACCTACAATTAAATATTTATTAGAAAAAGGAGCCAAGGTTTGTTTGTGTTCTCACTTAGGTAAGATTGATTTTAAAGATGCTGAAAAAACACCTAAAGACATGGCTAAAAATGATATGAAGTTTGTAGCACCTAAAGTAGAAGAACTACTTGGACAACATGTTTACTATGTTGATGAAGTATATGGTAGTAAAGTAGAAGAAACATGGGCAAACTTAAAAGCTGGTGAGGTTATGTTAATTCAAAACACTAGATATATTAAAGGTGAAACAAAAAATGATGAAACTTTAGCTAGAGAACTTGCTAAAAATAAAGATGTATTTGTTATGGATGCCTTTGGTAGTGCTCATAGAAGTCATAGCTCTACTTATGGTGTTGCAGAAGTATTAAAAGCTGAAGGAAAGGAAACAGCTTTAGGATTTTTAATGGAAAAAGAAGTAGAGTCTTTAAGTAAGTGTGTTGAAGCTAATGAGCATCCTTACGTAGCTGTTTTAGGTGGTGCAAAAGTTAGTGATAAGATTAAAGTTATTGAAGCACTTCTTGAAAAAGTTGATAAGATAATTGTAGGTGGTGCAATGGCTTATACTTTCTTAAAGGCTAATGGAGTAAATGTTGGAAATAGTAGAGTGGAAAATGATCAATTAGATTTTGCTAAGTCTTGTTTAGAAAAAGCTAATGGTAAGATTGTTCTTCCAATTGATCATGTGGTTGCTGATGATTTTGAATCTCCAAATGTTATTAAACCTAGTGAATTAAATATTGATGAAGGATTTATGGGACTTGATATTGGAGACAAAACTATCGAGTTATATAAAAATGCATTAAGTGATGCTAAGGTAGTATTTTGGAATGGACCTATGGGAGTATTTGAAGATTCTAGATATGAAAAGGGTACTAGAAGTATTTGTGAATATTTAGCATCATTAGATAGTGCGTTTACTGTTATTGGTGGTGGAGATAGTGCTGCTGCTAGTAAACAATTTAATTGTAAAGAGAGATTCTCACATGTTTCTACAGGTGGGGGAGCTTCTTTAGAGATGATCGAAAATAATGGTGTATTACCAGGAATTGAAGTAATAGAGGACAAATAAATGAAAAGAAAGATTTTAGTAGGCAACTGGAAAATGAATAAGACTATGCATGAAGCAATTGAGTTTGCTAATGCATTGAAAGATAAGTCTATAGAAGTAGAAAAAGAAAATATTATTTTAGGTATTGCACCAAGCTTTTTGTGTTTACCTATAATTCAAAAATTGGGTGGAAGTTTAATTACTTATGCTCAAAATGTTCACTTTGAAGAAAGTGGCGCTTTCACTGGAGAAATTTCAATTCCAATGTTAGAGGAAATTGGAGTAGCAGCTTCACTTGTTGGACATAGTGAAAGAAGAACATATTTCAAAGAAACAAATGAAACTTGTAATTTAAAATTAAAGGCTTTAGAAAAGCATGATATGAATGCAATATATTGTGTTGGTGAAACTCTAAAAGAGTATGAAGAGGGAAAAACTAAGTCAGTAATTAAAAAACAAGTATTAAAAGGTCTTGAGGGATTAAGCGAAGAATATATTTCTGAGTTAACTATAGCATATGAGCCAGTTTGGTCTATTGGTACTGGTAAAAACGCTAGCAAAGAAATAGCTAGTGATATTTGTAAGTATATTGTAGAAGTAATTGCTAACAAATATGGAGAAGAAGTAGCTAAGGGAGTTTATGTATTATATGGTGGTAGTGTAAAACCAAATAATATTAAAGAATACTTAGATGATGAGTATATTGATGGTGCTCTTGTTGGCGGAGCTTCATTAAAGGCAGAATCATTTATTGAAATGATAGAAAATATAAGAGGTTAATTATGAGTTATAAACATTTAGTTTTATGTATTATGGATGGATATGGTATTAGAAATGAAGTTAACGGTAATGCAATAAAGGCCGCTAATACTTTTAATGTGGATAAATTACTTAAAGAATATCCAAATATTTTACTAGAAGCTAGTGGTGAACCTGTTGGATTGCCTGAGGGACAAATGGGTAATAGTGAAGTTGGTCATATGAATATAGGAGCGGGTAGAGTTGTATATCAATCTCTAACACTTATAAATAAGGCTATAAAAGATGAGACTTTTTATAGTAATGAAAAACTTTTGAATGCAATTAATCATGCAAAAAAGAATAATTCTAATTTGCATATTATGGGATTATTTAGTGATGGTGGAGTTCATTCTCATAGTAATCATTTGTATGCTTTATTAAAAATGGCAAAAGAAGAGGGTTTAAAGGATGTCTACATACATCTTTTTGGTGATGGAAGAGATACTGATGTTCATGGTTTTTTAGGCTTTTATAGAGATTTAGAAGCTAAGATGAATGAAATAGGGATTGGTACTATTGCTTCTGTTTCTGGTAGATATTTTTCTATGGATAGAGATAAAAATATTGATAGAACTTACAAGGGATATCAAGCAATGGTTGATTTAAAAGGAAATTCATTTTCTGATCCGTATGAATATGTGAAAAATCAATACGAAGTATTACCAACACTTGGATTTGATTCAAGTGATGAATTTATAATTCCAGCATACAATGAAAAATTAAGTAAAGGCATAAGCGATAATGATTCAATTATATTTTTGAATTTCAGGCCGGATAGAGCTATCCAAATGTCTACACTTATAACAAATCCTTATTTTTATAAAGATAAACTTGTTCCTGAAACAATTTTAAATAACATTCATTATACGTGTATGATGAAATATGCTGATTCTGTAAATGGAGAGATTGCTTTTAAACTTGATGAATTGACTAATATATTAGGTGAATATTTAGCAAATAATGGGCACACTCAACTTAGAATCGCAGAAACTGAAAAATATGCTCATGTTACTTTCTTCTTTGATGGCACTAAAAATTATGATGGTGTAGAAAGAGCAGAATTAAAGGGTGCTGATAGAATTTTAGTTAATTCTCCAAAAGTCGCTACCTATGATATGAAACCAGAGATGTCAGTGTATGAAGTAACAGACAAGCTAATTGAAGCAATAGAATCTGAAAAATATGATGTTATTATTGTTAATTTCGCTAATTGCGATATGGTTGGACATACGGCAGTATGGGATGCTATTGTGAAGGCTGTAGAAGATGTTGATACTTGTGTAGGTAGACTATATGAGGCGAATAAAAAAGTAGGAGGTTTATTACTTCTTACTGCTGACCATGGAAATGCTGATATAGTGTATGAAAAAGATGGAACTTTAGTAACAAGTCACACTACAAGTCCAGTGCCATTTATCATCACTGATAAAAATGTGGAATTCAAGGTTAATGTTGGAAAATTAGCAGATATTGCTCCAACTCTATTAACACTTATGGATTATGGAATTCCTAGTGAAATGGATGGAGAAATATTAATTAAAAAGAAGTAGAACTTACTTTCCTTGTTAAATAAATAATCATTGCACTTGTTGAGTAAATGAGGTAAAATGTAAGAGCGAGTAGGAGGTAATTACATGAAAGGAATTATTTTAGTCGGGGGAAAGGGTAGTAGATTGTATCCACTTACAATATCTACTCATAAACAATTGTTACCAGTATATGATAAGCCTATGATTTATTATGCATTATCAACATTAATAGAGGCTGGTATTAGAGATGTTTTAGTTATATCAACAGAAGAATTTGTTGGTAGATATAATAAACTTCTTGGTGATGGAAAGAAGTATGGAATGAATATTGAATATACATATGAAACTAGTAGTAAAGGTATTGCTCAAGCATTTATGCTAGGAGAAGAATTTATTGGTGATGATAATGTATGTTTAATTTTAGGTGATAATATCTTTGTTGGTGATATGAAGAGTGAATTATTACACGCTGTAAAAAATGCTGAAGAAAATGGAAGATCTACAGTATTTGGATATAAGGTTCCAGATCCTGAAAGATTTGGAGTTGTTGAGTTTGATGAGAATGGTAGAGCTTTATCAATCGAAGAAAAGCCTCTTCAACCTAGATCTAATTACGCAGTTACTGGTTTATATTTCTATACAAATGATGTAGTTAAACATGCTTATACTTTAAAGCCATCTGCAAGAGGAGAACTTGAAATCACTGATATTAATAAGATTTATCTAGCAATGGATAAATTAGATGTAGTTACTCTACAAGATGAAGTTGCTTGGTTAGATGCAGGAACAAAAGATTCATTAATTGAATCTACAATTGCTGTTAGAGATTTAGAAAAAGCTCACGAGAAGAAATATGGTAGTCCTGATATAGAAGCTTATAAGAATAAGTGGATTACTAAGGATCAATTGCTTGCAAGAGCTAGTGAACTACATCCATCTGACTATGCAAAAGATTTATTAAAGTTTGCAAAGGCTGCAAATACAAAGAATGCAAAAAGATAGTAGATTAATAATTAAATTTGATAAATAAGTAAAAGTTTAAACTTTTACTTTTTTATTTATAAAAGTAGGATGTCATATTTTTTAGATTAAATGTGATATACTAAATTAGAAAGAAGGAATAAGTGGATGGGGAATGCTATAGATTTGACATATAAAAACAAGATAGGATGGATAAAGGCATTAATACTTGGTTTTTTAATTGGCCTAGCAGTAATTTTGCCAGGGATTAGTGGTGCTACTTTAGCTATTATTTTTGGTTTATATACGAAGATGATTTACTCTTTTGGAAATATTTTTAAAGATTTTAAAAAGTGTTTTATGTTTTTATTACCAATTGGAATTGGTATTTGTTTTGGATTTGCTTTGGGCTTTTTGTTTGTTCAAAAAGTATTTATGGCACAACCATTTATTTTAATATGCTTGTTTACAGGCCTTATGATTGGTGCTTTTCCTGCGGTTACAGATGAAATAAAAGGTGTGAAATTTGATAAAAAGAAAATACTATTAATAACATTGGGAGTAATAATTCCAATATGTGTAGGAATTGTATCTATTTTTATTCAAGATGGTTCAAGTGATCCTATAATCGCTTCACCATTACTAATGTTTTTATATTTTATAATGGGAGTTATTGTTAGTGTTACTCAAATAATTCCAGGGCTTTCTTGTTCTGCACTACTTATGGCTTTTGGACAATTTGGGGCAATATTAGCATCTGTTCATGTGAGTTATTTGCTAGATAATCCTCTTGTTATATTAACATTAATGCTTCTTGCTATTGGTTTTGGAGTGGGAATAATAAGCTTTTCTAAATTACTAAATACTTTTGTTGATAAAAAAAGAGATGATACTTTCACATTAATTGTAGGTTTATCAATGGGATCAATAGTAACAATGTTTTTAAATCCTGATATCTATAATGTATATACAGGGTGGAATTCATTTGAAGGGGTATTGTTTGATATTGGTATAGGAAGTTTGCTTCTTATAATAGGAGTTATTGCTTCTTATTATTTAGTGAAGTATCAACGAAATGCTAATAAAAATAAATAAAGAGCTGATGAGCTCTTTTTTTGTTTTATACCCTTTTTATTGCTTTTTGTTATTTTTAAGGGAATAATATGTGAAGGTGATTAAATGTACATTGTATATACTTTGTTGAGTGCGATTTGTTTGTCATGTTATGATGTTTTTAAAAAAGTGAGTTTGAAAAAGTCTAGTGTGTATGAGACTTTGTTTTTTTATTGTCTATTTGGATTTTTGTTTTCACTTATTTTTTCTAATATTAATTTTTTTGATGTAACACTTATTGAAGTATTATTTTTCTTACTTAAAAGTTGTATTTTAGTGGTGAATTGGATGCTTGTTTTAATAGCGACAAAGAAGTTAGATGTGGGTGTTGTAACTTCTTTTTCAATGCTAAATACAGTCTTTGTTTTGTTTGAATCTGCAATCTTTTTTGGAGAGGTTATTACCTGGGTTCACGTTGTTAGTTTACTTTTAATGGGATTAGGAATATTTCTTATTACTTTACTTAGTAGTAAGGACCACAAACAAGAAAAAAAGAATCATTATGTGTATATAATTTTACTTGTTATTGGAGCTTTTTTAGGATCGTGTAGTGCAATGGTTGATAAATATCTTATAACGTATAAAGAAGCGAATAGGAGTAATATTTTGTCATGGTATTTAATGTTTAATACTATCATTTATGGCGTAATTTATTTTATCAAAAATAAGAAATTAGACTTTGCAAAATTAAAGGTTAATTATTTTCCTATCCTTGTAGGACTTGGGATTTGTCTTGCAGATACATTATATTTTTATGCGATAAGTTTAGCAGGTGCTCAAATCTCCTTTATTTCTATTTTAAGAAAGTTAAATGTTGTTTTGGCTACTATTTTAGCGAGCGTGTTTTTAAAAGAAAAACATCTTTTAAAAAAAATCGGTATTTTATTTATCATGTTAATAGGAGTTGCTTTGCCAATAATATTTTAATAATTGTTTTATTAAAACAATTTATTAGTTATAATATTGTTGGTGATTTATGATGGATATTAAGAAAAAATTTAAACTTGCAAATATAACTTTTGCTGCATTAACAATTTTATTTATTTTGTTAGCAGTATTATCTGGGGTGTTTTCGCTTATTGAAAAAAATAAGGATGTAGCTCATTATAAGGAAACTAGTGATATTTCATATGTAATAAACTCTAGTAATGGAACTTATACAGAAGAAGATAATATTTCTTTTGCTGCTGCTGAAATAAATGAGATTGTTGTTATTATTGAGTATTTCAACAACAATAAAGATAATAGAGGAACATTGGAGGCTACTAAAAGAACTTATATAAAATCAGAAGATACTCCATATGGTGTTTTTGGTCCTGTTGAGTATGTTGTAGAAGAACTAGTTGTTAGCGAAGACAAGACTACAATTACTTACACTATTCCTTATCAAGAATATCAAAATAGAGCTAAAAATTATGTTGCTAGTCATATGGATGCAGATACTACTGCTGTTGGTAAATTAGATTTACTTTTAGTTGCAACTAGTAAAGATGAATCAAAAAAAGAAGCTTTAGTTAGCATTAGTTTATTAGAAGATGTTCTTACTGTATCTATTAGCAAAACAATGACAACCAATGAAAGTATATTAGATTCAAATTATAAAATGTTGCTTATTGTAGCTATTGGATGTGTTTTTGTTAGTGCATGTAGTGGTGTGTGCTTTGTGGTTTCTTATAAACTTTCAAAGATGGACAAATATACTAGAAATCTATTTGTTATATTCAAGCTAAATAAAGGTATTCTTGTTGAATCTGATTTAGCTTCTATAGAAGATGGTTTTGTTGTTACTAGTTTCAAAGAATTGTTAAAAGTTCAAAATAGTGTGTCATTGCCAATTATGTATTCTAAAAGTGAAGATAATGTGAGATTTGTAATAAAAGCTGGTAATAGTGTATATAGTTATACTATTACAAAATAATTAGGAGGGATAAAATGAGAGAAGTTAAATTTTATAATAGCCTTACTAATTCCTTAGAGGTTTTTAAGCCAATTAAGGAAGGGGAAGTTTCTTTATATGTGTGTGGCCCTACAGTTTATAATCATCCACATATTGGTAACGCTAGACCTAATGTTGTTTTTGATGTGTTAGTTAAATTTTTAAGATATATTGGTTATAAAGTTACTCATATGTCTAATTTAACTGATGTTGATGACAAAATTATAAATGAAGCAATAAAAGAAAATTGTAAAGAAAAAGATATAACAGATAAGTATATAGCTGCTTATTTTAAGATGGTAGAAGATCTTCATTCTGCTAAACCTAATATTATTCCAAGAGTTACAGAGACAATGGATGAAATCATTGGGTTTATTAGTGAACTTTTAGAAAAGGGATATGCATATGAGGTAAATGGTAATGTATATTTTAGAGTGAGTAAAGTTGAAGATTATGGAAAACTAGCTAATATAAATATTGATGAATTAGACGTTGGAGCTAGAATAGAAGAAAATGATGAAAAAGAAAATCCACTTGATTTTGCTTTGTGGAAAAACACAGATAAGGGAATTAAATGGAATGCTCCATTTGGAGAGGGTAGACCTGGATGGCATACTGAGTGTGTTGTAATGATTAATAAAAATTATCCAGAACATAAGATTGATATTCATGGTGGTGGAAATGATTTGAAATTTCCTCATCATGTAAATGAAATGGCTCAAAGTAGAGCCTTATATGGAACAGATATTGCTTCATATTGGATTCATAATGCGATGATTAACATTAATGGAGAGAAGATGTCTAAGAGTCTAAATAACTTTAAACTTGCTAAAGATTTAATTGAAGAATATTCAGGAAACGTTATAAGAATGGCTTTACTTAGTGCTCCTTATAGAAGTCCTGTTAACTTTACAAGTGAACTTCTTAATACTTCAAAAATGGAGTTAACAAAGATTATTAATGCCTCAAAAATGGCATCTACTAAGTTGCAACTTAATAATTATGTTAGTAAAGAGGTAGATGAAACTATAATTGATTCATTCCTAAATGAATTAAGTGACGATTTAAATATAGCTAATGCATTTACTGTTGTTTATGATTTAGTTAAGAAATTAAATATGGCATTAAGGAGTAATGATTTAGAAAATACTTCAAAATATTTTAATACATTAATAGAGATTAATAAAATTTTAAGCTTTGATTTGGGATTAGTTGAATTAACTAGTGAAGATAGAGAAATTTATGCTAAATGGGATGAAGCAAAGAAGGCAAAAGATTTCACTAAAGCAGATGAATATAGAAATATATTAATGGAAAGAGGGATTTTATGATTAATGATTTTATAGATAATTTTCTTCGTATTGGTGAATATAACGAATTAATTCAACTTTTTAGAATTTTACTTGCTTGTGTTTTAGGGGCATGTATTGGTTTTGAAAGAGAAAAGTATGGTAGACCTGCAGGACTTAGAACTCATATGTTAGTTTGTGTTGCTTCTTCCCTTGCAATGCTTGTGTCTATTTATGGTTTTGAAGATGGAGATCCTGCAAGACTAGCTGCACAAGTTATAAGTGGTATTGGTTTCATTGGGGCTGGTGCTATTATTACTAGAGGAGATAAAGATATAACAGGTATTACTACAGCATCTACAATTTGGATTTGTGCAATTATTGGACTTGCTTGTGGTAATGGATATTATATTGGTGCGGTTTTAACTACGGTTATATCACTAATAATTTTAACTTGCTTTAACTGGATTGAGAATTCTCTATCAAAGAATAGAAAGTATAAGTCTAATGTTATTGCAATCATTAAATATGATTCTAAGGTTGTTGATAGAATCAAAGCTGTTATTGATGAAAGTAAAATAGTTTTTACAGGAATTGATTATAGAAATACTACTTATGAGGGTGAAAAGGTAGTAAGAGTAACATTAAATATCGATAAACATGCACAAGTTAAAGAATTAGATGATTTATTGATGTGCTTTGATAAGGAATTTGAAATGTATCAATGCAAGGTTAGTGCAAATGAAATTGATAATGGAAAACCTGAAAAAAAAGAAAAGAAATAATTTGAGACAAAAATGAGATAAAAAGAAGGTGAGATAATGGCACAATATATCTATGGGAGGAATACTGTTAAAGAGAAACTTAATAGTGAAGAAGTCATAGAAGAGGCATATGTTTTAGAGGGGTTAAAAGATGATAAATTAAACTCTCTTTTGACAAAAAAGAATATAAAAGTAATTAAATGTTCTAGAGCTAAATTAGATAAGATTGCTTCAAATACATTTCATCAGGGAATTATTTTAAAAGTCAAGGAAGCTAAAACTTTAGAGTTAGATGAACTTTTAGAGAAAAACAAAGATAATGAAAATGCCTTATTAGTTATATTAGATGGAGTTGTGGATCCTCATAATGTTGGTGCGATTTTAAGAACTAGTGAAGCTATTGGAGTTAATGGAGTAATTATACCAAAAAATAATTCTTGTCCATTAAATTCGACAGTTGCCAAGACTTCAACAGGTGCTATTGATTTGGTGGATATTAGTAAGGTTAGTAATCTAACTAATACTATCACAAGATTAAAAAAAGAAGGGTACTGGATAGTTGGTGCTGAGGCAAGTAATTCTGTAGATTATAGGCAAGTTGACTACAGAGGAAAAATCGCATTAGTACTAGGAAGTGAAGGCAAAGGAATCTCTAGATTAGTATTAGAAAATTGTGATTATAGAGTTAGACTTCCGATGGTTGGTAAAATAACTTCTCTTAATGTATCTGTGGCTACAGCAGTATTATTATATCAAGTTTACAATAATAGAAATCCTCTTTAAAAAAGGAGGGTTTTTTTTATGAAATATGATGTTAGTGATAATGAGTTAATCTATCTTTATAGGTGTCAAAATAAGCGAGCTTATGATGTCTTGATAGAAAGATATAGAAAACGTATTTATTGGATGATTGAAAAGTGTAAAAATGAATATAATTTAAAGTATATAGATTTTGAGGATTGTTATCAAAGTTGCTTTGTTGCTTTTTTAAAATGTATAGAAAATTTCAATAAAGAAGGGATTTTTTATAGTTATGTAATGAGTGCTGTAGAAAATGTTTTGCATCGTTTAATGGAAAAAGAGGTGCGAAGTAATAATATGATTTCCCTAGAAGATTATCTTGTTTGTGAGGCTAGTGATACTTCTTTTGCCTCTATTGCAAGTGATGCTAGTTATGCCTATAAAAATAATGAATTAAAAAAGTTTATAGATAATAATTTTGATGAGTTGAGTAAAAAAATTATTGAATATAGATGTATGGGTTATAATTGTAGGGAAATAGTAGATATTACTAAAACAAGCAGAAAACAAGTATATAATCGTATGACAAAAATAAAAAACACCTTTAAAAGTGAAGGTTATCATTAGATATTATCTAATGTTCTTGAAAAAACGTGTAATATATGATAAAGTTTATAAGCGAATGGGTGATAATAATGAGAGATAAAGTTATTTTGATATGCGAAAAATGTTTGTCTAGGAATTATACCACTACTAGAAAGAAGTATGATTCTAGCAAAAAGTTAGAGGTTACTAAGTTTTGCCCAAAGTGTAATGAACATACACTTCATAAAGAAAGTAAGTAGGAGGAAATGTAATGGCTAAGGAAAATGTAAAAACAACAAAAAAAGCAACTTCATTTTGGAGTAAGGTAGGAAAGTTTTTTAAGAAAATAGGATTTGCTATTGCAGGATTCTTTGTTAGAACTTATCAAGATTTAGTAAGAGTTAGATGGCCATCTAAAAAGACTATCGTAAGTGCTACTTGCATAGTATTATCATTTGTATTCTTATTTGGAGTATATATCTTGGTTGATGATTTCATTATTGCTCAAATATTTAAACTTATTTACTAGGAGGAAGTTAGAGAATGGAAAACGTAGAGAAAAAGTGGTATGTTGTTAACACATATTCAGGACATGAAAATAAAGTTAAAATAAATCTTGAAAGAAGAATTGAAACAATGGATATGCAAGATTATATCTTTAGAGTAATTGTTGCAGAGCATCCAGTTCCAGTATTAAAAGATGGTATGCCAACAGATAAGATAAAAATGAAAAATACTTATCCTGGATATTTATTTATTGAAATGGTTATGACAGATGAAGCTTGGTATGTAGTTAGAAATACTCCTGGTGTTACAGGATTTATTGGATCAAGTGGTAGAGGTGCTAAGCCATTCCCAGTACCAAAAGAGCAAATAGAATCTGTACTTAAGGGTGTTGGAATTGTTGAAGAAGGTATGTATTCTGATTACAATGAAGGCGATACAGTTAAGATTCTAAGAGGACCTTTAATGGGTAGTGAAGGAACTATTTTAAGTGTTGATGTTGCTAAGAAAACAGTTAGAGTATCATCATTATTCTTTGGAAGAGAAACTATTGTTGAAGTTGACTTCACAGATGTTGATAAAGTAAATAACTAAATGTAGGTTTATAACCTACATTTTTTTTATTAAATTTAAAAATATATGTTTATTAATGAAAAATAATTATATAATTATTTTAGGATGGTGATAACATGACTCATGAAGATATTTTGGCTATTATCAAGTTAGGACCGATATTGTTATTTTTAATAATATTTTTATATGGTCTTATTGTGGGTATGATTAAAGGAAATAGAAAGGTAATTAGAAGATTAATCTATGTTGCTATATATGTAACAGGTATTACAATTGCCCTACCCTATATTACTAGAGCAGCAATGACAGTTGAAGTAAATGGATTCACTGTGGATCAATATGTGACTGACTTAGTTACTACAAACGAAGCAATAAATGATGTGTTCTCTAAAATACCGGGATTATTAAATCTTGTATTAGAGTTCCCAGCTGCCATTGTGTCAATGGTACTATTTATGGTGCTTATAATTGTGGGACTACCACTATCTTTCCCAATATATTGGATATATATGGCAATTTATGCCCTTATCAGTAAACTTATATTTAAATATACTAGATTTGAGAAAGATGAAAATGGTGAATTTATTAGAAATCATAAAGGAAAGAAAATTAAAAAGAAGAAGCATCATAGAGTTGTTGCAGGAGTTATTAAGGGTGTTCAATATGTTCTTGTTACAAGTATTGTTTTAACTCCTTTAGGATTTGTTACTAGAATTTACAAGGTTGGTAAAGAAACAACTGAATCTAAGAGTTTAGCAAATATTACCTACTTTGAGAGTTTTGATGAATATCTAGCTTATATCGATGCATACAATGGATCATTTATAGGATTTGCTAGTGATAATCCACTAAATGAGGCAATCTCGAATTATCTTATGCAAATTGAAGTTGAAGGAGATAAGACTACAGTTGAGGCAGAGGTTACTAAGATTGTAAAAGCTGCTGTATATATTGAAGAATCAGGAATTATAAAAACATTATCAAGCGGAGGAAATGTTCAAAATTTGGACTTGTCTACTATTAATGTTGATAAATTAGATTTAGCAATTGAATGTTTATTTGAATCTAAAATATTAGATTCGTTGGTAGCTGATGGAGTTAATTATGTAATGGAAACATATCTATCAGAAAAGTTAGTTACTCTTACTGGTGATACAGATATTGTTAATAAACTTAAATATTCATCTTCAAGTGAAGTTAAACAAGAATTATTAGCTGTTACTTCTCTTTTAAAAACTATAATTAATGCTAAATTACTTGATGCATATAATAGTGCAAATGGTGATGTAATAGGAATGGTGAATGATGTTTCTACAAATGATGTTGAAACTATCTTAAATAAGGTGTTGAGCATTCAAATTCTTTCAAAAGCTATGCCAGGAGTTTTAAATGGTTTATTAGATGACTATGGACTTGTTGAAACATTGACACAACAAAATAATAATGATTTTGTAAAAGTTATTGTTGATGCGGTAAATCTAGTGAAGGCGCTTGAAATAGAGTCTATGTCAACTATTATGGAAGGTAACATGGTAGATAACATAGTTAATACTTTATATAAAAATGGTACTATTAGTGATAAATCTATTGATGCATTAGCTTCTCTTTTGGCAAGAGTTACTTCAAATAATGCTTTTGATGACATTATAGTATTACAATTAAACAATTTATTAACTAACTTTGGCATTAATTTAAATGCGAGAATGATTACTAATGTAAATACTAAAGATGATTGGAAGATAGAGTTGTCTGTTCTTGAATCAATTTGTAAACTTTATAAAGATTATACTGTAAACAATAAGGTTGATTTCTTGGTTGTTAATGAATTAATGGATGATTTAAAAGATACTAAGGCAATGATTCTTGCTTTCCCAATAGCATATAAGACATTATTCCCTATGTTAAATATAGAGATAGATGCAAGTAAGATTGTTTATATTGATTATTCAAAAGAAGATGCAGATGAAGAAGAAGCTAAATTCTATGCTTATTGGAAAGAACAATTAGTAGGATTAGAAGATATAAGTAATCAATTTGTTGAACTTAATATAGATTCAATGGATGATGTTAGCCTTGATTTATTAAAAGTAGAAGCAAATAAAGAGCCAATAGCTAATATTTTAGCAATTGCTTTTGGAATGGATTTATTAAAAGATGGTGTCGTTAAGTATTTGGATACTATGATAGGTGATATGTTATCTCAATATGAGGTTTCAGTTGGAGATGGTGCTATTGCTTATGTTAATAGTCTTGTAGATATTTACCCTCACTATGTGGTAGTAGATGAAGTAGAATATAATGTTGATACAGAAAATAAATATTATATCGATGGTGTTGAACATGTAGTTAGCAATGAAGAATTATTTGATAATACTCTTAATAGAGTTTGGTATAACGAAGTAGATAATTTGGGTGTTATGGTTGATACCCTTACTTCTTCTCCTAACTTCACTGAGGCTTCAACTTTAACTAAGATTTTAAATGCAGTTGATGAAATGGCTTTATTAAAAGATGCTAAAGTTGATCTATTGGTGTATGCAGTAAATCAAGCAGGAGTGTTAGATGTTGGTGAAATTGATAAGTCTATAATAGACTTTACTAAAGAAAAAGAAATCTTAATTAATATTGTAGAAAAACAAGAAACAATAAATTCATTAAGTGGAATTGAGTTTGATAAGTTAACTGATACTCAACAAGAAGATATTGGTTATGTATTAGATAATTTATTAAAATCTGATATTTTTGCAAATAAAGTGAGTGAAACTTTAGCTAGTGCAATCACAAGTGCGGGTATTAGTCATGATAATGAAATAGATACAACTAACCATACAACATTAAAAGAGACTATTAAAAATGTTACAAATTGGGAAGATGAATTAGGTGTTATTAAAACTTTAACATCAATTAATTCTTCTGACAGTGTAGACAATTTGTTATTTGAAACAATTGAAAAGAGTGAATTGTTTGGCGAATGTAAATATAACATTATGATTATGATGGTTACATCAATTAATGATGTTGGCGGTAATATTACTTTATCTGTTCCAAGTGTAGATGATTTAGCTGAAATAAATACCCCATATGGAACTACTCAATATGAAGTTGAAAAACAAATATTTGTAAAAGCCTCTTCATTACAAGAAATCAATATGGAAACATTAACCACAAATGACACATTAGAGATAGCAGAGGTATTAACTTTGATGGCAGATAGTAAGATATTTACTAGTCAGTATGATTCTTTAGTGAATGATATAAAATCAGGTTTATCTAATCCTGATTATGGAATAAGTGCAAATGATAGTGTAGATACTAAATCATGGTCTAAGGCAGAGTGGAAGAGTGAATTAGATAAACTAGTTACTATAAAAGATGGAATGAAGAATATACCTGAAAATGCAGAGGATTTAGATGCAGATGTAGTTGGTGGTGTACTTGATATTATTGATTCAAGTAAATTGATTGCTGCAGGAAGTGCTAAAAATGCTGCTGATACAATTGTAAATAAGCTTATGGGTGGAGACAATGATTTAAGTAAAGATGGATCATGGGTTAATACATTAAAGCAACTATTCAATTAGGAGGATAATGTCGTGTTAGAATTAATGAAAAGTAGAATTATAGGTAAAAATAAAAAGATAGCATTGCCTGAGGGTGATGACATACGTGTTTTAAAAGCTGCATGCAGATTATATAGGGAGAATGTTGCTCTTCCTATACTTTTAGGAAATAAAGAAACTATTGAAAGCCTTGCTAAAAGTAATGGTTTAGATATAAATGGTATGGAAATTGTTGATCCTATATTAGATGCTAGATATGAAGATTATGCCTCAAGAATGGTTGAAATTAGAAAAGGTAAAAACACTTTAGAAGAATGCAAAAAGATGTTACTTGGTAGAAACTATTATGCAGTTATGATGTTAGAGGTAGGAGAGTGTGATGCTGTACTCGGTGGGGCAACATACTCTACTGCTGACACAGTTAGACCTGCACTTCAAATTATTAAAACTAAGCCAACATCTAAAATTGTATCTTCTTGTTTCTATATGAACAAGGAAGGAAAAGAACCTTTAATTTTTGCTGATTGTGCAATTAATGTAGATCCTAGCAGTGAAGAATTAAAAGATATAGCAAAGGATAGTGCAGATAGTGCTCGTGTATTTAATATTGAACCAAAAGTTGCGTTTTTGAGTTTTTCTACCATGGGTAGTGCTAAACATGAAGATGTTAGTAAGGTTAGTGAAGCTGTAAAACTTTTAAAAGAAGAAGGCGCAAATTTTGAGTTTGATGGGGAACTTCAATTTGATGCTGCAATAGTAGAAAGTGTTGGTAAGCAAAAAGCTCCAAATAGTAAAGTGGCAGGTTGTGCAAATGTGTTTATATTCCCAACACTTAATGCAGGTAATATAGGATACAAAATAGCTCAAAGACTAGGTGAATATGAAGCACTTGGACCAATACTACAAGGTATTAGAAAACCAATCAATGATTTATCTAGAGGATGTAATGAGGATGATGTATATAAAATGGCCATTATCACTCTTAATCAAGGATAGTGAGAAAAAGTATGAGTGTTAATGTGCCTGAAAAGTGGAAAAAGATAAGTCCTAAAAATTATAAAAGTTTAGGGCTTATTGATAATGATTTAGTGAGTTGTGTAGCATCATACTTTGTAGAGGGTGAAAAACCTAATATTATTAATTTCTATGATTATTCTAAGCATAATGAAGAGTTTCTAGTGGAACTTGATAAGTATTATGATGAGATTGAAGAAATAAATGAACTTATTGATGGTGATCCTGATGATGAAGACTATGAAAGTACTGCAACCATTAGAAGTTTATATCATGGCTTTTTAAATGATGCCAAAAATACTACATATCTTGATATTTCAAAAGTTTTAGTTAATGATGGATATAGTTGTGTTCTTCAATTGTTTCTAAAGGGAAATAATGGTATATATTGTGTGGAAATGAATCTATATGATGTTAATGAAAAAACAATAGTAAAAGATATAAAGAAAAACCAAATAGTCTTGGAGGCTATTCAAGTATTAAAATCTTTTGCAAATAAATAAAAAGTATCACGAGTGTGATACTTTTTTATTTTCTAATATGATTTGTTGATATTTCTTTTTTTAATTCATCTCTTTTTAATTTTAACTTTTCTAGTTTCTTTTCTGCCTTAGTTATTCTAGAGTTATGAGCTCCAGCATATGTTGTTTGGGCACCACCCATAACTGCAGACATGGCAATGGCAGGAACAGCAAATGGTAAAGCTAAAACTGCACTAAGTGCCATAGAGGGCAAAGCAATTGGAGTAGCTAGTGCACACATTGCAACCTTACCAGCCACTGGAATATCAGAATCAATAGTTTCTGCATATAATTCAATCCCTAATAAAGCAGGAAGTAAGGTTACTGGTAAAACTTCAGGGACAAATGCTAAACCACTTTCAAGGAAATCGCCAATCATATATTCCTTTCTTTTTGATACTTTTAGAAAACCTTCTAATTTTTCTATTTTTCCTTCAACTTCTTCTAATTCTTTTGTTAAGTCTTCTAAACTCATTTTTATCACCTACAATTTCATAATATCATATTTGAATTTTTTGTCAATTTGCTAAAATGAAGGTGTGGAAAACAAAAAAAACATGCCCTTAGACATGTTTTTATCTTTTTGATTCTTTTGATAGTTTTTCTCTTTCCTTTTTAAGTGATTCTAATTTTGATTGTGCTTTTTCAGTCCTTGCATTATACGCGCTTGCTTGGGCTGCTTGAATTCCACCTAGTATTGCAGAAGTTGGTATAGCTGAAACTACAAATGGGGCAGATAGTGTAAAAGAAAGAGTCATAAGTGGAATGGCTATTGGAGTGGCAATAGCACAAGCAACTATTTGCTTTACTAGACTATCAGAATTGTAATCTATGCAATCCTCATATAAATCACGACCCATTTGTGCAGGATAAAGTAAAGCTGGTAATTCATAAGGAACAATATTTATTGCTTCATCCATGTAGTTAGAAAATAAAATTTCTTTATGTTTTCTATTCTCTAAAAAACTTTCAAGTTTTTCTATTTGTGTATCTATAGATTCTAACTTCTTCATAATAATCACCTGCTTGTCTTTATGTTATCATTTTATCTTACTTAAGCAAAGGCAAATGTCCCTCTAATAAAATAATTGTGAATTTAACATTAATTGTTTGGTGATGTGATATACTACTAGTGGTGATAAAGATGAAAACAATAGTATTTGATTTTGATGGAACATTAACAAAGAAGTCGCATGAAATATGGACTAAAATGTGGGAAATAATAGATGCTTTAGATGTGGATTATGAAATATATTGTAAATATAGAGATAAAGAAATAGATTATATTAAATGGTGTGAACTTATTGAAATTGAATATAAAAAAAGAGGATTTTCAAAAGAGATGTTATTTAAAGTTGCTAATGGCATGGAATTAATGGAGAATCTTGAAGAAACATTAAAGACCCTTAAAGATAATGGATATGCACTTTATATTATAAGTGGGGGCGTGGATTTGGTTATTCAAGATAAACTTGGAGAACTTACAAAATATTTTGATGGTATATATGCTTGTGGATTTGAATTTGATAATAATGGTTTATTAACACATATTGTACCAACTAGATATGATGATGAGGGAAAGAAGTTATTTATAGATGAATATTGTGCTTCAACAAGAACAGATCCAAAAGAAATAACTTTTATTGGTAATGGAGATAATGATGAGTATGTTTATTTGAGTGGATGTCATACAATTTGCTTGAATCCAGGAAAGAGAACACGCTTTGAGAATTCTACTATTTGGCATAGTGTAATAGATAATACAACTAACATGTTAGATATACTTAAATATTTAGATATTAAATAAAAAAAGTGGAGGTAACTCCACTTTTGATTTTATAAATGGTGATTCCTACAGGATTCGAACCTGCGACCCATTGATTAAGAGTCAATTGCTCTACCAGCTGAGCTAAGGAACCATGCTTTACTATGATATACTAAAATTAATGAAATATCAACAAGTTTTATAAAAAAGAACAAAATTTTCCTAATTTGAATGTGTATAAAGTGTCTCGTTATTTTGACATGAGGTGTTAATTTATATAAAATATAAATAAAGAAGGTGTTTGTTATGAAAAAAGAAGCTCCACCAGCAGCGCCAAAAAAGGGTAGACCTGGATATATGCCAGGTGATCCACAAGGTGAAGGCCCTGGATTAAATGATCACAGAAAGCATGACGAAGAATATAGAAAGAATGCCATGTTTGTTTCACATATGGCACAAGTGGTAGATGCTACGCCTGTTGAAAAACAAAGAAAAAGAGAAATTGCAGATGTATTAGAAGAAATTTTTAGAATGATTAAAGATTCTGAAAGAGGAATTCCTCAAGATCAACCACGCCCTGGTATGGTTGAAGAAAACATAGCAAACTCATTACCTGATATTAGTGATGATCAATTAAAATTTTTAAATAAGGATTATGAAAAGAAAGCTCTTGCTATAAAGGAGAAAAAAGAAAAAGGAGAAAGGTTAACTGAGGAAGACCAAATTATTGTTAAAACATATCAAGCAATTAATATGGAATTCAAAAGAAGAGGCTTGTCTCAACAAAATAGTCAAACTAACCAGTCAAGGCAACATAAAGATCAAATGAATCAAAGAACAATGGAAGCAATGAATTCGGCTCCACAAACAAGGATGGAAAAGAAGAAACAAGCTAAGCAAGGAAGAAGACCTTAAAGAAGTAAGTACTACTATTTGGTAGTACTTTTTTAGTAAAATTTTATTTTTTTGTAATGTTATTATTAGGTGATGCTAATGATAACTTTTTGTAATGTTAATAAGAAATATAAAAATAATGTGATTTTTGAAAATGTGAATATTTCTATTGATGGTAGTGGTGTATATTTAGTTAGAGGAAAAAGTGGAATAGGAAAGACAACTTTGTTAAATATGATTGCTAATATTGTTTCTTATGAGGGAAAAATTGAAAATGATTATATAAATGCAATGTCTTATGTTTTCCAAAATGGATATTTAATAGAGCATCTTAGTGTTGGAGAGAATTTAGATTTATATGGTATTAGCCATAACTTTTTAAGTCTTTATAATTTGAAAGGTAAAGAAAGTGATAAGGTTAGTAATTTATCTAAAGGTGAACGAGCAAGAGTGGCGTTAATTGTAGCTTTGTATAGAGATGGAGAATTGGTTTTAATAGATGAGCCGATTACAAATTTGGATGAAAATAATGCTAGAATAGTAGCTAAAGAAATTTTAAGGTGTGGAAAAAAGAAACTTATTATATTAGTTAGTCATGAGTCTAAATTGTTTTTAAAAGGATTAACGGGAATTATTGATATAAAAGATAAACGGGTGTCGATAAAGAAATTTAAAAAGGGTAATAAACTTGTTGAAAAGAAAACTAGTCAAAGAATTGGTTTGAAATATATACAAAAAGAGTGGAAATGGTATAAGAAAGATAACATTAAATTGTTGATGGTGAACTTTATTTTTGTTTTTATTATTGGGTTAATAAATATAGCTTCTATATTTACTAATGATATGGTAAGTAAAGATATTTTATATTCTCAAGATTATAATAAGTTTTATCTGAGTGAATGTAGGCAAATGAATGAGGAAGGATTAAGTTTTAAGATGTGTAGTAATCCCACTAAAGAAAGCTTAGAGAAACTATCTAGTAAGGGTATTAAGTATGGGTATAATTATGATTCTTTTTTGTTTTTAGTTTATTCAAGAGATGATTTGAGAGTTATTAGTAATAAAAACGGTATCTTAAAGGAGGGTAAATATCCTAGTAAATATAGCGAAGTGATAGCAAGTGATAAATATAAATTAGGAGACATTATTACATTAGAGTCAAATGTGAGTATAAATGATCTATATAATGATGTCTATAAGCAAACTTTGAAAGTAGAGGTTGTTGGAATTTATAATAATTTAAAGTTTCTAAAAGATGATAATATTTATTTTGACTTTGATTTAACTGAGGGCTTCTTTAAAGGTGAAGTGTTAACAAATAATGAGTATAGCTTATATGACTATTATGAAAAATTGGATATAAATGAATATAAATATATTGGTTTTGATTGTCTAGGAGAGGTATATCTAGATCCAATTGGAGTGAAGTATGAATTTTATAATACGATTCTGAATTTTAAGGATGAGCTTTTAACTATCTTGAATAATTTAAATATATTTTTGTGTGTAGGTTGTGGTTATCTTATTATAAAATTCAATAAAAGGAAATTAGTAATAAAACAAAAGAGTAATGCTTTTTTAATTGCTAATTCTTATCCAGTGTGGAGAAGTGTATTTTTATCTAATATTTTAGAATTATCTATTAATTTTATATTACTTATAGTATCAAGTGTTTTAATTCCAAATATATGGATTTGTTTATATCTTGTTTTGAGCAGTTTATGCACTCTAATTCAGACATTTTATTATTATAGAAAGAAAAATGTAAGTAATCTTTTGAGGATAGAATTATGAGAGTGATTAAAATATGTAAATCTTATAAAAATAAGATAATATTTCAAAACTTTAGTTATGATTTTAAAGAAAATAAATTGTATTTAATTGTGGGGAAGAGTGGAATAGGAAAGACAACTTTATTAAATATTATTAGTCAAAAAGATAGTTCTTATGAAGGACTAGTAGAAAAAAAGGAAGATGTTTTTTATTTATCTATTGATGATTTAATACCATTTTTTACAGTTAAAGAAAATATTGAATTAATAAGGGATATATATCCTAATTTTAAATTAAGAAGAGATGTTTTGGGACTATCTTCTTTTTTTGATAAAAGGGTAGATAGTTTGTCGATTGGAGAGAGGCAACGGGTTGTAGTTTATATATCAATGTGTGTGGGTAAAAAGGTAATCTTATTGGATGAACCTACTTCAAGTTTGGATATTATCAATAAGAAGAAAGTTATAAATCTATTAGAAAAAGAGAGTAAAAATAGAACTGTTATAGTTGTTAGTCATGAGGCGAATTTATTTAAAAAATATGAACTTATAGATTTAGAAAAAGAGGGAGATAATTGTGATATTTTTCCCTCTTTGGAAGAATATCATATAGAAAAAAGAAGTCTTAATGCTTACAAGTGGTCAAATATTATCGTAAAGAAGAATTTGTTGAGTTTTATAATATTTGTTTTATCTATATTTTCTTTATCTAGTGCTCTTGCTTCTTTTGGTAAGGAGTTATCTTTGATAGATATGTCTTTTAAAGAATCCTATTATAGTGGTGAACTTTTATATAAAGAAAACAATGTAGATGATAGAGAAGAAAAATTTTATAGTGAAGTTGTTTTACCTTTAAATGAAGAAGTTAGCTATTATGGATATAGTTTATATAGTGAGGAAATGTATAATAGTGAGGTTAGGGTGGATAAATATTATTATAGTAATGGCTTTTTATTTTCTAATGTTTATGTAGGAGAAAACATTAAAGAAAAAGAAGTAATTATCAGCATCAATTTAGAAAAGTTTTGTATTAAAAATCTTCTTGATAATTGCAATGAAAACACTATAAAGGAATCTTTAATTGGAAAAAAATTAATTTATATTTGTTCTGCTTTTTATGAGTATAATGTCAAAGATGTTCTTTTTGGGGAAGAGAGAATTTTTGTTAATAATTTAGAAGATATAAAAAATATAATTATTAAAGAATATGATAATTATCAGAGTAAATATTATATGTTTATAAACAAGGGGAAAAAAGAAGATTTTTATAGAAAAATCAATGAGGAAAGCACGTTGTTGAAATATGATTTTAGTAAATATTATGAAGATCAAGACTATATTTACTTTTTTATAACACCTTCAAAAAATAGATATTTTAGTCATAGTGAACTGAAGAAAAATAATTTGTTGGGATGTTCAATAAACGGAATTTCTTGTGATGCTTTTTCGTTTTTAAATTTTAAAAGTTTACATTATATAGAGAATATTAGTGTTAAAGATGAAGTTAAATTTGAGAGCATGGAAGGGATAGGGGAAAATGAAATAGTTATATCAAAAGGACTATCTAAAAAAATAAAAAAGAATAAAGGTGATAATGTAAGTTTGAAATATTATATTGATGGAAAGATATACTTAGATGAATTTAAAATTATTGGTATAAGTGATTCCAGTGATATAAAAATATATAAAGAGTCTGATTATTCTTATAAATTTATGTATAGGCTTAGTGGTGAGAGTGTTAGGATAGAATATGCTTTTGGAAGTGGTGAAGGATATCTAAAAAGCGGGTTAATGAATGAGGAGATAATAATTGAAACTAAAAAGATGATAAGTAATTTATTATTGGCTAGCAGGATTATATTATATTTTTTATATTCTTTAGTAGTGGTGCTATTGTTTTTTTTGGAATACAAGAGGTTTAAAAAACACAGGATATTTTTTGCTATATTAAAAAGAGGTAATATTAGCAATATTACCTGCATATTCAATATGATTAATATTATTTATTTGGGTGTAGTATTGTTCTTGTTTCCTATTAATTTAAGTTTTGGAATCATATATTTATTTATATTCATTTTGTTTTATATTTTTTTGAAAGTAAAAACCCAGGTTTCCCTGGGTTAATTGTTATTCATCAATTGAAATATTAACTGCTCTTAGACCTTTGTCTGTATCAATTAAATCAAATGATACTGTTTTTTCTGGAAGAATTGTCTTGAATCCATCCATCTTTAGTTCACTATAATGGAAGAATGCTGTTTTTCCTTCGTCATTAGTAATGAAACCATACCCCTTACGCTTGTTGAAACTTTTAACTGTTCCTTTCATCTACCTCAGTCCCTTTCTGTGTTTCCACAATTTCATTATATCTACAATTATTTTTTAGATAAATAAATTCGGTAGATATTTTATATAAATTAAAAAAGCAATTATTTTATTTAAAATATAAAAAATATAGGAAATATATTGAGTATTATAGTTTTATGATATACTTTTTTTAGAAAGGTTTAGGTTTATAAGATGAAGGGTAAGGTTAAAAACTTTAACAAAGAAAAAGGATACGGATTTATCAAAACTGAAGAAGGTAAAGATGTATTCTTCCATTATAGCGAACTTAAAATGGAAGGTTTTAAAACTGTTGAGGCTAACAAAACTGTTGAGTTTGAACTAATTGAAACTGAAAAAGGATTAAGAGCTGTTAATATTGTTGTAGTTGAATAATGAAATTTTAGAGGCTATATGCCTCTTTTTTAAATGTTTATAAATGCATAAGAAAATTGAAGTGAACCACTAGATTTGATATAATCTATTTAAGGATGGGTGACAGTTATGGCTAAGGTTTTGAAGTTGAAAAGTCCTATATATATTGGCCAAGACAGTAAGGGCCCACTTATTGAGATTCAAATATCACTTGTTAATGGCAAGTGGGAGATTGAACCTCTTATTCATCATGACATTGACAATGAACAATTAAAAACATTAAAAGAAAATTTAAAATCATTAATGAGCATTAAAGAAGTTAATGGTGTTTTATCATTGAATATAATTGGTAAAGATAAAGAATCTAGGACTGTGGAAAGAACGCTTGGAACTATTAAAAAGGGGAAATTTGAATCTAATGCTCCACTTACTACTTTAGAAATTAAAATGTTGTCTTTGGGAAAGGCAAATGAGGGATATGATAGAGTATTTGCTTCTTCAGAAATTCCACCTTCTTCTAAAACGGATTTGCATACGCACTATACTGGGCAATTGCCTGCTAATGAGGTGTATGATATTGCTCTTAGTGTTGCTCCTAAAACAATAGTTTTTGATACATCTAGACTAGTAAAAAGTGGTATCTTGCCTGAGGATCATAAATATGGCGAAACTGCTACATTAGATGTATTGCACAAAGAAGTTCCTGGATTTAGAGACAAAATGCTAGACTTGATGGAGGTTAACATACAAGATCAAATAACATTTATTGATATGGATGAACTTTATTCTAGCCGTAGTCCATTTTTTGATAGCAATAATCCTGCTTTGATTAGAAGTTATATTTTAAAAATAGCAGAAAACTATGCTAAAAATGGTGTTGAATATTGTGAATTATCTACATGTACATGGATGTTTCAAGGAAATAATCAAAAAGATGGAGAAGAAAGACATAGGGCATTTGCTGATGCAATAAAAGAGGCAAAGAAAAAGTATGGTGTTACTGTATCATTTTTGCTTGCGACTCCAAGAGTGAAAAGGGACGATAATTCTCTTATGTGGTTTACAAGGAGTTTTATCAACGAGGCTAATGTGCCATTTGTTGCGGGTATAGATTTATTGGGACATGAGAAAACTTCAAACAAAGACTATGCCTACATATTTGCTGCTGCTGCTAATATGTGTGCTAAAAACGGGTGGAAACATTTTACTATTAGATCACATGCTGGAGAAAGCGATGAACATAGAGATAATATTAAGGATTTCTTAAAGTCAGTTACAACTGAAATTGATCAATTAAAAAGAGATGGAGTTATAAAGGATCCAGATTTTTATCCAGATATTCGTATAGGCCATGGATTACATGGCGGATTAGATGATGAAACGTTAGCTCTTATAAAGAAAACTGGTGCAATTATAGAAATAAATGCATCTAGTAATATGTCTTTAAATAATATAAGTGAACTTAAACAAATACCTATAAGGAGATATTTAGATGCTGGAGTAAGGGTTGTTTTAGGCAGCGATGGTGCTGGTTTGTATGGAACAAATGCAAGACAAGAAGCTTTAATAGCTCAACAACTAGGTATAAGTGTAGAAGAGTTAAAAGAAATGATTGAATTTGAACAAGGGTACATACATGATAAAGTAACTGAAGCAAATCAAAGATCTAGAGATGATATGCATGATTATATTGATTATATTCCTGAATCGGTGGATCTTCCAGGAATTAAAAGAGTAGAGGTTCAATATAATACAAATGAGATTAATGAGAATCTTGAAAAGGATATGCCTATTTTTATATGTGGATGTGAAAAGAAACTAGATGATCCTGAATTAGATAAAAAACTCAAAGAAGATGTTGTCAAAGTTGTTATGAGGGCAAAAAGAGAGAATAAAAGAGTTTGTATTTACAATGATGGTTCCTATATTAATGGACTAATAGATGCTGTATGTGCTAAGGTTGGGGTTAATGTTGTAAAACTAGAGTCTGTCCCTGTTAGAGAGGGAGAAAGAGCGTATGGAATTGATAAGTTTGAGGTATCAAGAAGTGTAGGTAAGTTCTATGGCAAGAATAATGGTGAAGTTGTTGTTTTAGGTGGTGGAGCATTCGCTTCTGATTTAATTGTTAATTGTCATAATAATGGTGTTAGATGGAAAACGGATCATCAAATAACTGGAGCAAGTCAAGAACACTCTGCGATGAAAAATAGCGAGGTTAAACCAATAATAGATATGAAGAAAATTACAGAAAAAGTATTCCGTAGTTCATCGGGAGTTCCAAAGACTCAAGGTACATCGGGATCAAGAAGGTAGAGGTGAGATTTATGAAACAAAAACAATATATGGATACATTAAAGAGAATTAAGGATTTGGTTTATGAGGTTAATTCTTTAACGCAACATGTCTATGATAGTGATTATGCTGCTAGTAGATATGGAAAAGAGTTGGAAGAAAAAAAAGAAGAACTAGATTCTCTTAAAAGCGAATTAGAGTCTGCCCTTACTGTAGATTCAGAGGTTTTCAATAGTGCTTTCATGCAGTACTTGAATGATGAAAATTATGAACTTGTTCAAGTTAAATTAGAAGGAAGTACAGTATATGTGGCTAAACCTAAAGATGAACCTTTAGATGATGCTCCATCGTTATTAAAACCAGGAGTATATATTTTAAGTGTGGATGATAAAAAGGTTCTGTGTAAGCCAACATGTAAGGTTGGAGCAGGTTCACTTCCTGTGATTTCTCTTATAAATAATGATTTTAAACATATATATTTTGCGGATTATACAAGATATCACTCAAGATATGATGAATTTAAAGGTTTTATGGCAGGAAGAGTAGAAGAAGCTGTAAAAAAGTTTGATTTAAAAACGTCAAACAAAAGATAGTTTTTGACTCAGCTAAAAAAAGCTGAGTTTTTTTATTGTCTTAATGGTGATTATGTGTGGAAAAATATAGTTTATTGTTATACAATAAAATCGTGGTGAAATTTAATGGAAAGTGTAGAAAACAGATTAAGAGATTTTATGGAAGCTCATAAACATGATATTGAGTTTATAGGAGCACAAAATGGGAAGATAAAAGAAGTTGTTGCTTTGATTAATAATACAAAGCCTAATAAAAATCATTTATTTGTAATTGATGGTATTTGGGCGCATCAAAAAGCCCTTAATAATGGATTGGAAGTTGATTCATTTATTTTTTGTGAAGAAATTATCACTAGTCACGAGGGCATGAATTTAGTTGAGGAATTTTTCAAACTTGCTAAGAAAACTTATTGTGTATCATTAAAAACATTTATGAAGATATGTGAAAAAGATGATCCAAAAGGAATGATTTCTATTTGTAAGTTTCCTCTAGCTTCATTAGATGATATTCCTCTTAAAAAGGACAATATTATCATTGTTTTGGATGGTCTTGAGATTCCAGGAAATGTTGGTACAATTTTAAGAACTTGTGATGGTGCTAAAATCGATGGGGTATTTATTTGTAATAGAAGGGCTAGAATTACTCATCCTAAGATTATAAAAGGTAGTATGGGTGCTGCGTTTACTATCCCTGTTGTAGAATTCCCTACAGTTGAAGAGTGTAGAGATTGGCTAAGAAAAAAGAATTTTGAAATATATTTAGCTGATACTAGGGCAGAAAAGCATTACTTTGAATATGACTATGCTGGTAGAGTGGCTATCATTATGGGAAGCGAAAGATATGGTATTACAAAACCATGGTATGAAGGTAAATATAATATGCTTTCAATACCGATGCTTGGGCAATGTGATTCGCTTAATGTTGCTATAGCTACTACAATTGTGGCTTATGAAGCAAGCATGAAACAAAATGGATTTATAAAGAAAAGATAATATATAAGAAAAGGGGTGTACTAGATGAAATGTGAATTGTGTGTAAAAAGTGGATATAGTTTTTTATCTAGTACTTTAAGGATAGATAAATTACTCTCTTATGCTAAGGAAAATAAATTTACCTCTCTTGCCCTTGTTGATAAAAATGTGATGTTTGGTGTTAAAACATTTTATGATGGGTGTAAATCAAACAATATTAAACCTATCATTGGTGTTGAATTTGATGTTGAAGATTTCATCGTATGTTTACTTGCAAAGGGTGAAATTGGTTATAAGAATTTAGTTAAGTTAACTAGTTACAAAAATTCTTCAAAAGATGCATTTTTGACTATTGATAAATTAAAAACATACAGTGAGGATTTAATATGTGTAGTTCCTTCTTATAGAGCATTTAAATCAATGAACAAAGAAAAGATACTGCCTCTTTTAGAAGAGTTAAATAAATTATATGTTGATGGTTTTTATGTTGGTAAGGAACTATATAATATTGAAGCATGCTATTTATTAAATTCATATGTTGATACATTAGGATTTGAAATGGTTGCTTTCAATAATATTGTTTCAAGAAATGATGATGAACTTGAATATATAGAACTATTAAATGCTATTGGAACAAATACAATTTTGGGATATGCAAGAAAGAGAGAATTTGAGTATGCTTCTTTTGAGAGTGAATGTTCATTTAGTGATAATGAAATAGATAATGTATTTAAAATAGCAGGTGAATGTAACTTTGAATTCAAAAAAGAAGAGTTGAAATTAGCAAAGTATGAAAATCCTCTTAAGATAGATTCAAAAGAGTACTTGAAGAATTTGGTTTACAAAGGACTTGAAAAAAGAAATAAGCAATACATTAAAAACAAAGAGTATGTAGACAGAGTTAATGAAGAGTTGTCTGTTATTTTTGATATGGGATTTGCTGATTATTTCTTGGTTGTTTATGATTATGTTAAGTTTGCAAAAGAACATGGGATTTTAGTGGGACCAGGTAGAGGTAGTGCAGCTTCAAGTTTGGTTTCTTATTGCCTTGGTATAACAAGTGTTAATCCAATGGAATATGATTTGTTATTTGAGAGATTTTTGAATAAAGAAAGAAAAACCATGCCGGATATTGATATTGACTTTCAAGATAATAAAAGAGAAGATGTTGTTAATTATTTAAAGGAAAAATATGGGTATAAAAAAGTTGCTAATATTGTTACTTTTTCAACTCTTTCTAGTAAGCAAGCCTTAAGAGATTGTGCAAAAGTTTTAGGTTTATCAAGAGCAGATGTGGAAGCTATATCTAAGAAGGCTCATAAGTGTCCATATGATGCATCATTAGAAGATATGACTAAATTGAGTGAGGAATTTAATGAGTTTATTCACAGCGATGATAAATATTTGGATGTTTATAAAAGTGCTTTAGTTATAGAGGATTTACCAAGACAAACATCTATTCATGCAGCTGGTGTTGTTTTAAGTGAATATGATTTAGAAGATGTAGTTCCAACTTTTTCTAACAATAACAAAGATTTAATAATCCAATATGACATGAATTATGTTGAAAGTTTAGGGTTACTTAAAATGGACTTGTTAGGTCTTAGGAATCTAACGATTATTGATGATTGTTTAAAAGAAATTAAAAGAGTTTATGGAGTAACGATTGATTTAAACAAGATTGATTTAGATGATAAAAAACTATATGAGTTATTAGCTAATGCTAAGACTAGTGGAATATTTCAATTTGAAAGCGAAGGAATGAGAAAAACGCTTAAGACAATTAGACCAGAAAGTTTTATTGATGTGTGTAATGTTTTGGCTTTATATAGACCAGGTCCTAGAGAATTTATAGGTGAATTTAACGAAAGAAGACATGGTAAAAAAGTTGATTATATTGATGATTCTTTAAAGGATATTTTAAGGTCTACATATGGTATCATTGTCTACCAAGAACAAATATTACAAATAGCATATAAGTTTGCTGGATTATCATTAGCTAAGGCAGACATTTTAAGAAGAGCTATGTCTAAAAAAGATCATGAAAAGATGAAAGAGGTTAAAGAAGAGTTTATTGCTTCTTGTTTAAATAATGGACATAGTGAGAAAAAGGCTAATGAGGTGTATGAATTAGTCAGTAAGTTTGCAAGCTATGGATTTAATAAAGCCCATAGTGTCTCTTATACCATTATTAGTATGTACATGACTTATTTGAAAAAATATTATCCATCTGTTTTCTATGCTTGTGCTATGGAGTCATTTACTTTCTCAAATAAATTTAATGAGTATGCAACTGAGGCAAAAGAGAATGGTATTAAATTGCTTCTTCCTAGTGTTAATCATAGTGAGTTAGTTTTCAAAAGTAATAAGGAAGATGAAATTCTATATGGTCTTGCTCATATTAAGGGATTAAATAGTGTTTCGAGTAAGGCAATTATAGAAGAGGCAAGTAAAAAGCAATTTAGTGATTATAGTGATTTTATATTGAGAATGAGTAATCACAAACTTAGTGAATCACAATATATAGCTTTAATTGATGCGGGTGCTTTAGATGAGTTTGGATTGAATAGGGCTACATATAAGGCTAACTTAGATAAGTTATTAAAATATGCTTCAATGTTTGGGTATGTAGAGGATGGCCAAGTTAGTTTTGATTTTGAAATTATGGATAAGCCAAAGATTATAGAAGTTAGTGAAGATATAGCAAAACTTGATTTAGAGAAAGAAGTGTTGGGCTATTATGTAAGTGAATTCCCGCTTGAAAAAGAAAGGGAAAAACTTAGAAAACAAGGATGTGTTAGTAGCAAGGATTTCTCTAAATTAGATGGAAAGAACATTAAATGGGTAGGTATGCTTAAAACTAGTAAAGTCATTAAAACAAAAAACGGGGAGTTAATGGCGATTACTTCATTTATTGATGAAATAGGTGAAGTTAGTGTGATTGTTTTTCCAAGAGTATATAAAGAAGTTAGTAAGATTATGAGTTTTGGAAAATATTATCTTATTGATGGAAAAATAGAAGTAAAAGAGTCTATAAGTTTAATTGCAAATGAACTTAAAGAATACAAAATTGGGGAGTGAGTAAATGAAAAAAGTGTTATTGATTGATGGTAATTCTCTTCTTTTTAGGGCATATTACGCTACTGCTTATAGTGGAAATATTATGCACACTAAAGATGGAGTATATACTAATGCAATATTTGCTTTATCAAATATGTTAAATAAGGTGTATGAGATTACTACTCCTGATTATGCTTTAGTGGCTTTTGATGCTAAGGGAAAAACTTTTAGACATGAGGAATATAAAGAATATAAAGAAGGAAGAAAACCTGCTCCAGCAGAATTAGTTATGCAATTCCCACTTGCTAGAGAAATGATTGAAAAGATGGGATATAAGTGGTTTGAGATTGTTGGTTATGAGGCTGATGATATTGTTGGAACTTTAGCTAAAGAGGCAAGTGATAAGGGATATAAAGTAGATATTTTTTCTTCAGATAGAGATTTACTTCAACTTGTAAATTCAAACATATCTCTTAATATAACAGTTAAGGGAATTAGTGACATTAATATTATAACTCCTAGTAATATTGTGGAATTTTATGGTGTTAGTGAGAGTCAAATTACTGACTATAAGGGACTACGTGGAGATGATAGTGATAATATAAAGGGTATCGCTGGAGTTGGAGAAAAAACTGCGATTAAATTACTACAAGATTATGGGAGCATTGAAGGTATTTATGAAAATATTGATTCAATAAAAGGAAAGTTAAAAGAGAAATTAATCGAGGGTAGAGAAGATGCTTTAAACAGTAAAAAGCTAGCTACTATTTATACAAGTGTACCTTTAGATTTTGGAATTGATGATTGCTTGATTACTCCTCCTGGGCAAGAACTTGTTGATTTTTATCAAAGATATGAAATGTTTTCTTTGATGAAAAGGGTTAATGTTAAAGAGGAAAATAAATTTGAATATGAAATTATTAGTAAACTTGATGATGACTTTTTAAGTAAGGAATTAAGCGTTTATCCTGTTTTTAGTGAGGCTAATTATCATAAAGCTGATTTAGAGGGAGTTGCATTTAGTGATGGAGAAAAAACTTATTATTTAAGTAAAGAAGATGTGTTTAATAGTAGTGCTATTAGATATTTAACAAGCGATTCTAGAAAAATAATATATGATCTTAAAGCGTTAAGAATAGCACTTATTAAATTAGGATATGATTGGGTAAAAGGATTAGATTTTAAAATAGCTGCGAATTTAGTTAATTGTAATCTTAAAGAAGACATAGATTCTATATTTAATAGTTATGGTTATATTTTACCAAGTGTTAAAGAGGATAAGGTTAAGCATGGCGCTTATGTTAGTTATGCAATAAGTAAAGTTTTTAAAACGGTCTTAGATAAGATAAATGAATATGATTTAAAGGATTTGTATTTTAATCTTGAACTACCTTTAGTGGATGTTTTAACTAGAATGGAAGATAATGGTGTTGCTATAAATAAGGAACAACTAGATATTTTAGGAGTAGAGTATAGATTCAAACTAAATAATTTAGAAAATGAAATTTATAAAGAGGCAGGAGTAGAATTTAATGTTGCCTCTCCTAAACAAGTAGCAGAAGTTTTATTTGATAAGCTTGGCTTAACAGAAAATAAAAAAAGAAGCACTAATGAAGCTGAACTTGAAAAATTAATACATGAGCATAAGGTTGTATCGCTTATTTTAAGTTATAGAAAGTATGCTAAATTACTATCTACTTATATCGAGGGACTTAGTGGATATATTTATGAGGATGGATATATTCATCCTCAATTTAATCAAACTCAAACCCAAACAGGAAGATTATCTTCAAGCGAGCCTAATATGCAAAATATTAGCGTTAGAGATGAAGAAAGCAAATATATTAGAAAAGCATTTCCTTCTAGATTTGAAGGAGGTTCTATTCTTTCAATAGATTACTCTCAAGTTGAACTTAGAGTTCTTGCTTCTTTGTCAAATGATGAGAATATGATTAAGATTTTTGAAGATGGAGATGATGTTCATACTCTTACCGCTTCAAGTATCTTTGGACTTCCAAAAGAGATGATTAGTGATGATTTAAGAAGAAAGGCTAAAGCTATTAATTTTGGTATTGTATATGGCATTTCAGATTGGGGACTAGCAGAGCAAGTTAAGATTACTCCAAAAGAAGCTAAATTATTCATTGAAAGATATTTTTTAACTTTTCCTGGAATTAAAAACTATTTGGAGGAAGTGGTTTCTTCTTGTAAAGAAAATGGATATGTTACAACTTTATATAAAAGAAGAAGAGAAGTTGGAAAAATCAATTCAAGTGTTTATAACGAAAGAGAATTTGGTAAGCGTGTTGCTATGAATACTCCAATTCAAGGAACAAGTGCAGATATTATAAAGATTGCAATGTTAAATATTCATAAATATATGGAAGATAATAAAGTTAAAAGTAAGCTTATAATTCAAATACATGATGAACTTGTATTTGATCTTCATCCAGAGGAATTATATCTTGTGGATGTGTTCAAAAACATTATGGAAGAAGCTAGTCATTTAAGAGTTAGATTACTTGCTTCAAGTAGTGTTGGAAAAGATTGGTACGAAGCTAAATAATCTAAATAAGGAGGTGAAAATATGCCTGAATTACCTGAGGTGGAAACGGTTAGAAAAACTCTTGTTGAATGGAGTAAAGATAAAATTATAAAAGATGTTATAATTCATTATAAAAATGTTTTAGAGAATATTGATTTTGAAGATTTTAAGCATGCTATCATTAATCAAAGAATTAATGATGTCTCTAGATATGGAAAGTATTTGTTTTTTATTCTAGATAAATATGCACTTATTTCTCACCTTAGAATGGAAGGAAAATATTTTTATCTTGAGAGTTTAGATGATGAAGATGAGTATATAAGAAAGCATAAAGTTATTACTTTTGTTTTAGATGGGGGATATCTAATATATCATGATGTAAGAAAGTTTGGAAAAATGAAACTTGTAAATAAAGAAACTTATATGTCTGATGAAAGTATTGCTAAATTAGGTAAGGAACCATTTGATATAAGTCCTATAGAATTGTATAATAGGTTACACAATCTTAATAAATCTATTAAGCAATGTTTGTTAGATCAAACAATAATGGCAGGACTTGGAAATATTTATGTAGATGAAGTCTTGTTTGATGCGAAAATATTTCCAACAAGAAATTCAAAAAAGATTACTAAAAAAGAATGTCAAATCATTATAGATAGTAGTATTAAGATTTTAAATAGAGCGATTGAACTTAAGGGAAGTACAATTGCAACATATCACTTTAATAACAATGAAACAGGTAACTTTCAAAATGAACACAAAGTTTATGGAAAAAAAGGCTGTAATTGTCTAAGGTGTCAGGGTAAAATAGAAAAGATGGTAGTAGCAGGAAGGGGAACCTATTATTGCCGTAATTGCCAAAAGTAGGGGGAGTGAAGGTATGTCTAATTTAGAGACTATGCAAAGTGAAGATTCATACATTGTAAACTTAATGTCTATATTAGGTGGAGCTGATAGAACTAGTTTGCTTCTTTTATATCAACCTTTGTGTGGATATGAAGCGATTTCTTTATATTTCAATTTATGGGCTCAAGCAGAACACTATAAGAAAAATAGTGCATTTCAATTTGAGTTTCTAACTAAGATGATGAATTGTAATTTAGAGGATTTAGAAGAATATAAAAACAAATTAGAGGGTATTGGTTTATTAAAGACATATTTAAATGAAGAATTAAGAGTTTATAAATATGAATTATATGCTCCACTTACTCCAAAAGATTTCTTTACTCATGAGATTTATGGGACACTTTATAAACAAGTGATGCCTAAAAGAAGTTATGAAAAAATAAAAGCCTCATTTGAGGTGGAGGCACTTGATTATGATAATTATACAGATATAACTCATAAGTTTAATGATGTATACGATATTGATTTTAATGATGTTTCTACTCTTCAAGAGGTTATTAGAGGTGGAGAAAATTTAGCAAACAAAAGAAGTAGTGAAATTGAGAGTAACTTTTCTTTATCATTATTTTTAGTTGCTTTAAATGAAAAGAAAATTAAGAAAAATTTAATTACTACTAGTTTTGTTGAACTCGTTAAGTCTATGGCTAGTTTATATAAGCTAGATGAATCTGAACTATGTGAGATTCTTAGTACTTCAATTGAGGGTGTTGGAAGTAAAGCAAATATTAACTTTGATACGTTTAGAAGTAAATGTTATTCATATAAGAAGATACCTACAATGGATACAAAAGAAACAAAAAGATATACAGATAAAAGAATTGGTATGGCTAAAAAAGTTGAATTACTTAAAGGCGTAGATCCATTTGAATATTTAAAAATTAGACAAAATAATGAAGAACCATCATATCAAAACATTAAGTTATTAGAGGATTTATCAATCATTTCTAAACTACCAAATGAAGTTATTAATGTTCTTATTGATTATGTCTTAATTAAACAAAATGGTAGATTGCCATACAATTATGTTATGAAGATTGCTTCATCTTTATCAATGCAAGGTATAAGAACTGCTGAGGAGGCTATGAGCTATTTTTCTAATGTGACTAATAGAGCTAGTTCTACTTCTAGTAATGTAACTGCTAATAGTGTTAGTGTGGCTCCTCAAGTCGCTACAATTACTCAACCTGTTGCTCAACCAGTAAAGAAGCCTATTTCTGTTAGTGAACTTCAAGAATCTAATGTTGATGAGGCTATGGAATTAGAATTATTAAAGGCTGAAAGAAGAAAGAGGAAGAATAAAGATGGAAATAAGGAAGATTAATATTAATACAGATAAGATAAAGGAGAGCAAAAAAAGAGTTAAAGAAGAGTTAATAGACAATCCTTTTATTATCAAAAAAATGAAAGAATTAAATGTTAGCGATGAAGAGTTTGATACCTACTTAGGATATTTTCAAACATACTTAGAAGATAAAATGATGTGTAGTAAATGTAAGAATCCTAAGAAGTGTTCTAAGCAATTTGAGGGTATTGCAATGGATTTATATCGTAGTGAATATGGTATTGAAAGAAGTTTTTCTTTGTGCCCTCCAAGAGAGTTAGAAAGACTTGTTGCTAAAAAGTATTTACTAAGAGATTTTCCAGATGCATACTTAGGAATTGTATTAGATGATATAGATAATAAAAAAGGTAGATTTCCATATGAGAAAGAACTTATGAAAACAGATGTTGATGGTTCTAATATAGGTTTATTTATAACAGGTCCTGGAAGTAGTGGTAAATCATATCCTCTTATTGCTTTGTGTAATGAGTTTGTAAGGGGTGGAAAGACTTGTGCCTTTGTTGAGGTGAGAAACTTTTTTGAGGATTTAAAGTCTACTCTTGATAATAGGGAACAATATAGTGCTCTAATGTCAAAGGTTAAAGAAACTGATGTTTTGGTTTTGGATAATTTAGGTGATGAGAAAATTAGTGAATGGGTAAGAGATGATATTCTTTCTGGAATATTAGATTATAGATCTAAAAATCAATTATTAACTTATATTACAAGTAGCTATACAATCGAAGAATTAGTTTCTTTGTATAATGTTAGTAAAACTGGTGCTAGTGATGTTGGTAGAATTAAAGCAAACAAGTTTGTTGAAAGAATATTAAGCGTTTGTCCAAAACAAATAGTTATCGAAGGTAAGTAATTATATTACTTATCTTTTTTATTTATCTGTTTTATTGAGTGAATGTAATTATAAATGATATGATTGACTTGAAGGTGAATATAATGAAAAGATTAGCAATTATTACAAGTGGAGGAGACGCTCCTGGAATGAATGCCTGCTTAAGAGCAGTTGTTAGAGGGTGTTTAAATAATGGTATTGAACCATTTGTTGTTTATGATGGTTATAAAGGACTTGTTGAGGGGAAAATTTTACAAGTACATAGAAGATTTGTTTCAGAAATATTAAATAGGGGTGGAACAATTATTGGTACTGCTAGACTACCTGAATTCACAGAATTCGAAGTAAGAGAAAAAGCCGTATCTAATTTGAAATCATTAGGGATCAATGATTTAGTTGTTATTGGTGGAGATGGTTCTTTTAGAGGTGCCATTGATTTAGAGAATATGGGACTTAATGTTATTGGAATATGTGGAACTATTGATAATGATATTAATTGTTCTGGATATACTATTGGATTTGATAGTGCCCTTAATACTATTGTTGATTGCATTGATAAAATTAGAGTTACTTCATCAAGTCATACAAGATGTAGTATTGTTGAGGTTATGGGTAGACATTGTGGGGATCTTGCTTTATATGCATCATTAGCTTGTGGAGCAGATATTTTGATTGATGCAAATACAGGATTTGACTTTGATAAAATTGTAGAAGATGTTAAAAGAATGAAACATGAGGGTAGAAAACATGTAATCATTGTTGTTAGTGAAAATATTTTAGATGTACATGAATTTGCTAAAAATGTAGAAAAAGCTACTGGATTTGAAAGTAGAGCCACAATATTAGGGCACCTTCAAAGAGGTGGAGTTCCTAGTGCTATGGATAGAGTTACTGGTAGTATTTTAGGGTATAAGGCAATTGAACTTTTAACTAATAAAGAGTCAGGTAAGATGGTGTATTTTTTAGATAATCATGTTTATACTAAACCGCTTGGAGAAGTTGTAAAGCCTAGAGAAATTAATTATATGGATTTATATAAGATAAATGAAATTATAGGATAGTGTGGTGAACAAGATGGATATAAAAACTAAAATAGTAGCAACACTTGGACCTAGTAGTGATAATTATGAAACTATAAAAGAGCTAATAGATGCAGGATTAGATTTAGCTAGAATTAATATGTCTCATGGCAAATGGGAAGAGCATAAAGCAAAGATTGATGTTATAAATAAGCTTAGAAGTGATGGATATTTGCTTGGAATTATGATGGATTTAAAAGGGCCTAAAATAAGATGTGGGACTTTTGAAAATGATGGTATTGATCTAAAAAAGGGAGATATCATTAGAATTGTTAAAGAGGATGTAGTGGGAAATAAGGAAAGATTTTCTGTTTCATATAAGGGGCTATATGATGATTTGAGTATCAATGATGTATTTACTTTTGATGATGGTTTACTTGGATTTAAATTATTATCTAAAGAAGAAAACGATACTCTTGTATGTGAGGTGTTAAATAATCACTATTTAAAGAATAGAAAAGGATTGAATGCTCCATATATAAAACTAATGAATGAGTATATGTCTGAAAAAGATAAGAATGATATTGAATTATTATGTAAAGAAGATGTTAACTTTGTTGCTGCTAGTTTTGTTAGAAGAAAAGAAGATGTTCTTGAAATAAGAAAGTTGTTAGCAAAGTATGGTAGAGATGATATAAAGGTTGTTGCTAAAATTGAATCACCTGAAGGTGTAGAAAATATTGATGATATTTTAGAGGTTAGTAATGCTGTTATGGTTGCAAGAGGAGATTTAGGGGTTGAGGTTGATTTAACTGAAGTTCCTAATATTCAAAAACAACTTATTCATAAGTGTAATTTGGCAGGAAAACCGGTTATTGTTGCTACCCATATGTTAGAATCTATGCAATCAAATCCTCGACCAACTAGAGCAGAGGTAAGCGATGTCTTTAATGCTATACTTGATGGGGCGGATGCAGTTATGCTATCAGGAGAGAGTGCTATGGGTAAGTATCCAAAAGAGTCTGTTAAAACGCAAAATGAGATAGCAAGAAAAGCAGAAGAAATATTGGATTATGAAAAGTTCGCTAATGATTTCTATGAGGCTAGTAATAAGTCTCAAGGTGATGCTATTGGCATAAGCGTTTCTAAAAGCGCACTAATGTTAGATGCTAAACTAATTATAATGTTTTCAAATGAATTTAGTGCAGTTAGAAAACTTTCTAAGTTTAAAATAAAGGCGCCAATTGTGGCGTTTGTAAATAAAAAAGAAAATGTAAGCATTTTAAATGGACTTTATTATGGAATAAATCCAATCTATTTGAATAGAAAGGTTAGCAATAAAGAAGAGTATGCAAATAAAATAGCTAAACAATATGGAGTGAAAAAAGGAGAGACTATAATCCTTGTTGGTGTTAACGAAGAAACAAATAAAGCTGACACAATGAAGATTATGCAAGTTAAATAATATGAAGTATTGTCTATCTGTGTTATTGAATAAGTCAAATTTTGATTTGGCAATTGTGTCTGAGAAGCACAATATAGTAAAAAAAAGAGTATGTGAATACAATAAGCATACAGATGTTGCTAGTAGTATCTTTGCTGCATATAGCAAGGAATTCAAAGACTATAAAGTTTCGTATATAGGTATTGGTATTGCTAATAATATAGAGTTTAATGGCGAGGTTATCTATGATTTACAAGGGGCTGGTAGATATAATGTTGTAACAGCCTTAAATAAACTATTTAAAAAAGATGTTTATGTATTAGATGATGCAAGTCTTGCTGGTCTTACTCTCTCTTACAAAGAAGAGTCAAGATCATTACTATATCTTATTTTTGATAGCAAGGTTTCAAATAGCTTCATAATAGATAATGAAATTGTAGCTTTAGAAGATGATATCAACATTAAAAAGTCTATAAATAGCGATAAACTAGTTAGGTCTTATATTAGAAAAGAATGTGTTAAGCGAGGTTTAGATGATGAGTTTGTTTGTGCTTATTTTTTTAGTAATAATGAATCATCAAAAGAGGTTATATATAATTGGTGTAAATTAGTTAGTGAAGAAATTAGTAGATTAACAAAAGTATTAAAGGTAAATGACATTGCTTTTTCTGGATATTTAGGTGCATATTACGATGATTTTAAAGATTACCTAAAAATTGGGAAAAACATTAAATGTCACGCTATAAATAATCATAAAGAAAACACTTTAATCGGTGTTAGTCACTTAATGTTTAAAGATAATGGGTGAATGCTTGAAATTATAAGTTTAGATAAAGTAAAATTTGAGTAAGGGGTTGAAACAATGAAAAAGTATTTTTTTATATTAATTTCTATATTTAGTTTCTTTTTCTTATGCACTGTTTCAGATGTCGCAAAGGCCATAGAAAATCCAATGGCATTTGAAGTTAAAATTGCTGATCAATATGACAATAGAATTGTAGATATTACTGTTTCAAGATATGATGGATATGCAAGATCAATAAAGATTACTGAATTAGCTGTTTGTAGTGATGAAGAGATAGATAGTTGTCAAAAATATGAAAGAGCAAAAAATGACACAGTTGATCACACCAACACTTTTATGAAAGTTGTAGGAGATGAAGTTATAACTGCTATACCTCCAGGTACTGCTGGTGCTGATGTTACAATAAATTATGTATTCCAAACAGCAAGTGATGGAAACATATATTTATTAATTCAATGTTTAGATGGTTCTGGTTCATTATCAACTGGTACTAATGTATATGCATATGGAGTGTATAAGTTATCTACCCTTAATCAAAGAATAGTTATTAATGCAGATGATGATGGAAAACCTACTTATAGTTTTGATAATATTCAATATACTGCTGCTAGAAATAATAGAGTGAATATTGACCTTTTCCCTGATGAATATGCAACTTATACTGGAGAAGTATTTGTTTGTGAATATTATCAAGAAAAGAATAATAGATGTGTAAAATATACAATAACAGACGAACCTATCAATTACTATGTTGAATCATATGGTGATGGAGAAAAAACACTTCGTTTCTATTTGGTAAAATTAGGAAACATTATTGCAGGTGATAATTTCACTGATTCAAATAGTACATTAATTGCCAAAACTATTATTTTAGATACAGTTGGTCCTAAGATTAGTTTGAAAGGTGGACAATGGGTATTTGTTCCTGCTGGTAGCAAATACAGTGCTCAAACTGGAACATGTAAGGATTCAACATTTGGTGAGGATCCTTGTGAAATTAGTAATGATTTAGATATTGTTAGAATAGATTATACTAATAGCAAGTATCAACTTATTACATATAGTGCTACTGATAGACTAGGAAATACAAGTAGCGTAGTAGTAAAAGTAAAGGTTGAAATTGTTGTAAAAGATAATAGCACACTTGTTGCATTACTTGTTAGTGCACTTGTACTTGCTACAACATTTTCTATATTAGGTTTCATTGTATATAAAAATCATTTAAAGAAGAAGAAACTTAGCTATATCTAGTTGACAAGTGGCTAAAGTGATGGTAATATATTACCGCAACAAAAAGTTGTGAAAAGTAGAGGCACCCGCTTCTCACCTGATTTCTAAATAGATTTGGGTAAAAGGTCACATTACTAAACGTATTTTTAGAATGTATTTTGAACGGGTGCGAGGCCCGTTTTTTTATTACATATGGAGGTGTATTTATTTGGCTGAACACAATGATAGATTTGCTACAAACAAAGATGGAGATTTAGTTAATGAGTTTATCCGTTTTCCAGAAGTATTACTTATTGATGAAAATGGTGAATCATTAGGAATTAAATCAAGAGTAGAGGCGCTTGCTATTGCAAAAGGTAGAGGATTGGATTTACTATGTGTTGCTCCTGGTGCTAAACCTGCAGTTTGCAAAATTGTAAACTATGGTAAGTATCGTTTCGAACAACAAAAGAAAGCTAAAGAAGCTAAGAAAAACATGAAAGTTATGGATGTTAAAGAAGTACAATTATCTGTTAACATTGGTCAACATGACTTTGAAACAAAGCTTAAAGCTGCTAGAAAGTTTCTTGAATCAGGAGATAAAGTTAAGATTTCTTTACGTTTAAAAGGAAGACAACTTGCATTTGCTGATAAGGGAATTGATATGGTTAATTCATTTATCAATATGTGTGGAGATATTTCTTCAATAGAAAAGGCACCAACATTAGATGGAAAATTGATTATGGGCTTCATTACACCAAAATCGCAAAAGAAATAGTTTTAAAGGAGGAAAAGTTAATGAAAAACAAAATGAAAACAAAGAAAGCTGTTACTAAGAGATTTAAAATGACTGCAAATGGTCACCTAAAGAGAAAGCAATGTGGAAAGAACCACAAGGCTTGGGGTAGATCTGTAAAACAAAGAAGACAATTAGCTAAGGCTGCATATGTAAATTCTACTGACCAAAAGAGAATTTCACAATTAATTCAAGGTTAATAATTAAGGAGGTAAAGAAAGATGAGAGTTAAAGGCGGAAACGTTGCAAAAAATAGACGTAAGAAAATATTAAAATTAGCTAAAGGATATTATGGAAGTAAACATATTCTTTACAAAACAGCTCATGAGCAAGTAATGCATTCATTAAGATATGCTTACAGAGATAGAAAGAATAAGAAAAGAGATTTCAGAAAATTATGGATCACAAGAATTAATGCTGCTGCTAACAACAATGGTATCAGCTATAGCAAATTAATCCATGGTTTAAAAGTTGCTAACATCGACATCAACAGAAAAATGTTATCTGAAATTGCAATTCATGATGAAGCAACATTCAAGAGTTTAGTTGAAACTGCTAAAAAAGCAACAGCTAAGTAATTAAAAATAAATTAAGGGCAAAAGCCCTTTTTTTATTTATAAAAAAAGAAGTATTTCTACTTCTTTTGTCGTATCATATCCATATTTGTTAGTTCGTGCTCTATATAGAAATGTAATATTTCTTGAGCGTGATTTGCAACTTCTACTTGTTCTTCATTTTTATTATATAATGCTTTGATTTTATATTTAATTAATTTGCCATTAGGGCCAAATATTTCTATTGGCTTTTTAATAGTGAAATTATTTCTTTGCTCGATAGTCACAATTTTATTTTCTTTATCATAGCTAACTACACGGGCAACAAAGTTTTGAAGTGGTATTTCTGCACTTTTGTCATATATTTGCTCTTTAGGAGTAACTACCCCATTATAGAAACCGATTGATGCTGGTCTTGATGCTGCCTTATTTAATTCTTTAATGTATTTTCTTTCTCCCTTTAACTTCTTAGCATATATATCATCAATTATTTTTCTATATGTAGATATAATGGTAGCGATATAGTATTCGCTTTTCATTCTACCTTCAATTTTAAGGCTTGAAACACCAATATCAATCAGTGTTTTGATTTGCTTTATGATTCTTAAATCTTTACTAGATAATGTGAATAATTTATCTGACATTGCTTCTCCATTTTCATTAGTTAGAGAATAAAACCATCTACAAGATTGAGCACAACCTCCGCGATTTGCGTCTCTATTTGTCATGTGATTAGATAGTGTACATTTACCTGACATAGACATACACATTGCCCCATGTATGAAGGCTTCAATTTCAATATTAGAGTTTTGAGCGATTTGACGCATTTCCTCTAGTGTTGTTTCTCTTGCTAATACCACTCTAGAAGCACCGGCGTTTTCGAAGAATTTTAATGACTTGCTATTATATGAAGATAGTTGTGTGGAAATGTGAATCCCCATCTTTTTGCACACTTTTTTACATGTATCAATAATTGCAAAATCACTTGTAATGATCGCATCTACTCCAGCGTTTTCTAACTCTTTTAGATAGTCTTGTAAATCTTTTAAATCAAGTAAATCTTCATTTAGTGCAAAGATGTTACAAGTGACATATGTTTTACCATTATATTCTTTGGCTATTTTACAAGCTTCTTTAATATCTTCAATACTAAAGTTACTAGCTCTGCTTCTTAAAGAATATTTTTTCCCTCCAAAGAATACAGCATCAGCACCATAGGCAAATGCGACTTTTAATCTATTTAAATCTCCAGCAGGAGCAAGTAATTCTATCTTATTCATTTTCTTTCTCCTTTTTAACTATGCTTATATTGTCTAGGCATTTGTAATTAGAATTTGTATTTTTGCTTAGTAAATCTAGAGAGGATTCAATGTTTTCTATATCCTCTAGAGCACTACTATATGCTTGAATAATTGAATTTATTTGATCAATTTCTAAAAATATTGTATCAATTCTAAAATAATTAACCTTATGCTTTAATAACTCCTTTAGATAAGGCAAGACACATCTTTGCTTATCTATATAGATGAATAATTCGTTATCTATTTCTGCGATTGGATAAGCATAGTCTCTATTTTCTTCTTGGATGAAATAGTGAGATGTTTCTTTTGCTCCACGTTTTTTATATTGGTCTAAAAAGTAAGTCAAAAGTGGTCTTTTAGATGCGCCAATTTGATAGTATCCTTGTGCTAATATTTCGATATTTCCACTTGTATAATCAGAAATTTCTAGGATATCTTTAATGTTTAATTCATTTGCTATACAAACGTGATCAATTCCAAGGTCATTAATTGATTTTGCACTATACTTGTTTGTTATTGTGGTAATAGGGTTAAAGATAACCTTTTCTTTCATCTCATTTTCTATAAAAATTTGCAAAACTCCAAAATCGCTAATTACAAAACCATCTACATCTAATTCTTTAATAAATGGCATTTGTTTTTCTAATTCTAATGCGGTATTTTCGTTCATTAACTTATTTATGGCTATGTATAGTTTTTTGCCTTTTTCATGAATGTATTTTTCTATTCTAGAGATTTCCTCTATTTCATAAGACATCTCATAACCAGCACAAAAATCTTTAAGTCCTAGTGTGAAAGCACTAACGTTTGCATCTAAAAATACACTGTAACCATATTGATTGATATTCAATACTAACTCCATCTTCTTCGTCCTCTCTTTTTTAAGTTTTATGTTTTTGAAAACATATAATATCTATTCATCCTCAATTTCTTTAAATATGCGATTAATTCTACACTTTTTATAATAATGTTGCAATCAAAAAAGAATCATTTGATCTGCATTGAAACAAAATGAATTATTGCTTAATTTTATTGTTTAGACTCTGAAAAATCAGATATTTGGAATTATTTTGAGGATATTTCCAGTAATATTATAAACATTTTTTAGATTATTGAGAAGAAATCGATGTAAAACATACACTGTAATGATATAATCATTAGTAAGAAAGGGTGTGATTGGAATGATACCTCAATTCAATGCGATAGTCCTTGATGTAATACTAGTAGTGGCTCTATTGGGCCTTGCTACTCTAGGTGTTTTCAAGGGAGTTAAACACACACTTATAAATATTGGATTATTAATTGTGGCATTAGTGATTGGCTTCATGCCGTTTACTAATGTTATTAAGGCATATCTTGCAGGATTGCTAGGAAGCATAATTAAAATAGGCTCTAATGTTTCATATTCTGCAGAAGCAAAGATTTCTATGTCTATGCTCTACATGTTTATGGCTACTATGATATTTACAATATTAGTTTATATCATTATAAGACTTATTAAACTTTTAATTGTAAAACTATATAGAAGAAATTATGGTATTGGAAGAATACAATTATCTCCTGTTAGTAGAGTATTTGGTGGTATTTTTGGTTTCTTAATTCATGGAGTAATGCTTATCTTCTTATTATCTTTAGCTGATAATCCTCTTGTTGGTGTTGATAAGACTTATGATAACTCATATGTTAGTCAATACATAGTAAGAGCAGATAATATGCTAATAGATGCATTTGGTGGAGATTCAGAAAAGATTGAAGCAAACATAACTATATTAGCATTAAAAGGTAATGTGCTAGCTAAAGTAAAAGATGAAGACATTCAAAACTTTATTGGAATGGCAGATGTGTTAGGTAATTCTTCATTAGCTCCAAAAGGTGATGAATTTGATGAAGAAGATGCTAGATTAGCAGCAAATCAAATAGAGTACATTTTAAATGCACAACAAGCTATATTTATGGATGAAAATGGAAATCCACTTGCAGGATTTGAAGAAATGAAAGAATTAACTGCAGATGCATTAAATAAAGCAATATCACAAATGGTTACATTGCATGGTGAGGCAGAAGATTTTGAAGGTGTTGAAAATGCATTTAATGTAATTTTGAAACTTGAAAAATTGTATGGCGTAGCTGTAGCTGAAAAATTTGCTAGTTTATTTGTAATCTAAAGAAAGTACTTATAAATTAATTAAAGCCCTCGAAAAGAGGGCTTTTTTAATCTAATAATTAAAAAAAAGGACTAATTTATCCTATAAATATGTAAATCTAGATATAATGAAAATGTGGAGATGATGTTTATGTTTATACCAGAAGAATTTAATTGGATAGTAACATTGACTGATAGTTTAATTTATCTAGCATTAGTGATCATTGCCTACTTAATTGTAAAGAAGGTTTTTGTTAGATCAAATATAGGATTGCCTCTAATTCTGGTTACTATTGCAAATATAATTGTTAACTTATTAGGAATGGATTTGGTATCACATCTATGTATTGCGATAAGTATAGCTTTATTTACTGCAGTAATTGTTTCAAATGATCAAAAGATGAATAAGCTTCTAAAAAGAAAAAAGACTGCTAAAGAGAATGCAACTACTACAGAAGAGAGACGTCAATTATATAAGATTATTAATAGTACAGTGGCAGCGTTATCGACATCTAAAACTGGTGCTATTATGACATTTGAAAAACACAACTCACTAGATGAGTATATAAATAAAGGAGTTAAAATTAATGCTCCTGTATGCCAAGAATTATTAACTACTATTTTCTATGATGGTACAACATTACATGATGGAGCGGTTATTATTCGTGGAAATACAATAGTAGCGGCTTCTGTATATTATATTCCAACTGTAAAACCAATGAATGGTAAATATGGTGCTAGACATAGAGCAAGTTTAGGAATTAGTGAAGTATGCGATGCTGTAACTGTTGTAGTAAGTGAAGAAACTGGAAGAATCTCTCTTGCTATTGATGGTGAACTACAAGCTGTTACAAGAGAAAGTTTCATGCAAATATTTAAAAGAGAAATGGAAAAATAAAAAGGTTCGATTTGAACCTTTTTTATTTTATAGTAAATAAAGATATTGTTATTAGTGATACAAGAATAAGAAATACCATTGTTGTAATTATCGAAGTTATTGTAATAATATTTTCTTTTCTCATTTTAGAGGAAAATGTAGTTCTTATTTTATTTATTTCTTCATTTTCAAATTTTCTTTTTGGAATAATAAGTGCATTACTTTTATCTATGTGTAAATAGAAATAGTTTTTTGTCTCTTTATAACAATAAGCTTTTGAATATGCAAATGAGTTGTGTTCACCATTTGTAATGTCTTTGTATTCATTATCTGTTAATGTTATGTTTAATTCATATATATCTTTTTGAGATTTAAGTGTATTACGTATTACTTTATACATTTTGATGTAACTTAGAATAAATAATATAATTGGCAACATATAAATAACTGTTTCAAATTTGAATCCAACTTTTGTTATCGAATAGATAATTGCTATGAGTAAGCAAATAATAATAAGTGGTGAAATTAGAAGTATATTGTTAGTTGTTAATAAATAAATTATGTAATCTTTTTTGTTCAATGTGTTTTTAAAATCTTTTTGAATATTCATATATATTCCTCCCTAGTAAATTGTATTATGAAATCTAAGATTTAACAATGAAATATAGTAGATTACTAGAAAATCTTTTATAATATAAAAGAGGTGTTAATATGACTAAGATAATAAGAGAAAAATTATATTGTAAAAATTGTAAAAAGGAATATGAGGTGCCTGTGGTTTTGTCTACAAATTCATATATGTTACAAAATGATCCTGTTTTAAGACAAAAAGCACTTGAGGGGACTTTATTTAAAAATTTCTGTCCTGTTTGTAATACAGAATTAACAAGAGGTAAAGATGAGTAGTCAAGTAGATAAATTTATCGCCGGTAATAGTAGTGAGGCTTATTTAGAATTTGGTGCTTTCAAGGTTAGTGATGGTGCTAGTTTTAAAGTATATGCACCCCATGCAAAAGAAGTAGAGGTTGTGGTTTTAGGCAATTCATACAAAATGAATAAAATTGATTTCAGGGGAGTATTTGAAGTTAGGGTTCCAGGCGTTAATGAGTTTGATGCATATTATTTTAAAGTATTAACTAATCAAGATGTTTGGATAAGAAAAGATGATCCATATGCTAGATATTTACATGACAAAAACGTTGTTTTACTAGAGGCTGATGGATATGTTTTTGATGATGACAAGTGGATGAATAAAACTAAAAATGATAACATCTATAATGCTTGTTACATTGATGAAGGTTTCAATATTGATGAACAAAGATATTTTGTGGAGTATTTAAAAGAATATAACTACAATTATGTTGTTTTAACTCCATATAATTTCAAACATTGGTTTGTGGTAAATGATGTTTTTAGTAATGAAACTAGTTTGAAACATTTTATAAATAACTTACATGGAGCAAATATTGGTGTTATGTTCAAGTTTGACACTGAATGTTTTTGTGACTATGAATATGGTTTAAATGATTTTGATGGTGAGTCAATTTATAATTTGGAAGAGGACAAAATAAAAGAACCAGGAAAGATGTACTTTGATTATTCTAAAAATAGTACTAAATCGTATATGCTTTCTGTTATTAATTATTACTTGAATAATTTTCATGGTGATGGTGTTTGTTTAAATGAAAGCGATTTTAATAAAGAGCTTGCAAGTACACTTAATGACAAATTAGTGGTTTTTGAATCTGATAAAAATAAGAGTCAATGTTTATCTGATGAGTATATAAATAAAATAATTGATAATTTAAATGGTAAGTTTGATCACAATAAATTTGTTGATTATTATAAAGAAATAGAGAAGAATTCTTATCTTTATTTTGATTATGAGTCGTGTTTAGAAAAGATAGAGGGAAATCAATCTTATAAAAATGATATAGCTAAAATATTATTAACTCTAACTTATATTTCTAATCATAATTGTGTGACTAAATATAGCAAGAATGAAGAATATTTAAGGTGTTTAAAGGTGCTAGGAGAAGTGTATGCGTCTAGTAAATCTCTTCATAATTCTAATACTTTAGATATTTTATTAAATGGTAAGAAGAATAACTATTTTGCCTATCAAATAGCTCATAGAAATGAATATATAATTATGATGATAAATTTTAGTGATTTGGAAGATGAAAAATTTGATCTTGGTATGCCTTATTATGGATATTATAGATTATTATTAGATTCTAAATCAGATAAGATAAGCGATGATTTATATATGACAAGAAATAAAAAGATACATGGTAAGACATTAGCTATGCAAATGCATGTTAAACCTAATCAAGTTTTAGTTTATAAAAGAATGAGAGATATTTAGTTTAAAACTCAAAAGTATATCAATAATTAATAAAGGGGGAATTAAATAATGGAAAGAAAAGAACAATTAGCTTTTTTAAAGGAATTCAGCGAGGTTAATGGTATAAGTGGTGATGAAAAAGATGCTTCTAGAGTTATGAAGAAGTATTTAGAAGGTTATGTAGATGAATTTGATTATGATAATTTAGGGTCTTTAATTGCAATTAAACATGGTAATGATGATGTTAAAGTTATGCTTAGTGGACACATTGATGAAGTAGGATTTATTGTTTCATATATTGAAGAGGAAGGATTTTTAAGAATTTCTCAAGTTGGTGGTTGGTGGCCACATGTCTTACCAAGCCAAAAAGTTACCATTAAGACAATGGATGGAAAAATGTATATGGGAGTTATTGGATCTATTCCTCCTCATGGAATGAAACCAGAAGTTAGAAATAAGGTAATGGAGTTAAAAGATCTATATATTGATTTAGGTGTAGAAAGTAAAAAAGAGGTTTTAGAACTTGGTATTAATCCTGGTGATAGTGTTATTCCCTATACAGAGTTTATGGTTATGAATAATGAAAATTATGTTTGTTCTAAAGCGTTTGATGATAGGATTGGGGCAGCTGCTATTGTAGAGGTAATGAGAAACTTAAAAGATAAAAAATTAAACTCTACTTTGTATGGTGTTGGTAGTGTTCAAGAGGAAGTTGGATTAAGAGGAGCTAGAACTGCAGCTTATAAAATTAATCCTGATATTGCTATAGCAATAGATGTTACAATGTCTCATGATGTTCCTGGTTCTAGTAAAGGTGAAAGTAAATTAGGTAAAGGTGTTGCCCTATCAATTATGGATGCTAGTGTTATTGGGCATAAAGGATTAATTAAATTATTAAGAGATATTTGTAATGAAAAGAATATACCTTTTGTATATGATAATTTGACTGCTGGTGGAACTGATAGTGGAGAAATAAATAAGACTAGAGAAGGAGTTATAAATGTAACTTTATCTTTACCTTGTAGATATTTCCATTCACATACCTCTATTGTAAACTTAAATGATTATAATGCTTGTATTGATTTATTAACTGAATTTGTTTCTAGAGTAGATGCAAATGTGTTGCAAGAACTTAAAAATTTCAAAAAATAGGTGGATCTTCCATCTATTTTTAATATTATTTATTCTATAATAATATTAAATAGGTAGAAGGTGATGTAATGAATAGTATAGAAAGCAATGGTGTTACTATATATTATGAAGTTATTAAAAAACGAAATAAAAATCTCTATGCTAGAATGGATAAGTCAGGGAATATAATTGTTACAGCACCTTATCTAGTTAGTAAAAGAGTTATAGAAAACTTTGTGAGTGAATCATATTTTAAATTACAAAAGAAAATGGAAAAAAGAAAAGATAAGACAATAGTAAAAGATGGAAAAATTAAAGTTTTAGGTATTAGCTATGATGTATCAAGTATAGATGATATCAACTATTTTCTTACTTTGAAGTTGAAAGAATATATAAAGGAAAGATATGTAGATATTTGCAAAAATATGGGAATATTAAATATTCCTGTAGTTAGATTTAAAAGAGTAAAAGGTTATTTAGGGGAGTATAATAAAAAGACACATTCAATAAATTTAAATATTCTTATAGGTCATTTGGACATGGAATGTGTGGAATATGTTATTGTTCATGAACTATGTCATATACGTTATATGAACCATCAAAAAGAGTTTTGGATGGAAGTTAAAAAGTATTTTCCAAATTATACTCTGATGAGAAATAAGTGTAAAAAGGAGTTTGTGTATTATGAGAATTATTAAATCAATTCAAAATCAATCTATAAAAGATATAGCGAAGTTAAAAGAAAAGAAATATAGAGATATGACATCCCTTTTTATAATTGAAGGAGAGCATCTTGTGAGGATGGCTCAAGAAGCGGGTAATCTAGAAACAATCTTAGTAGATGAGGATGCTTTAGAAAAATATTTAGATATTATTAATGAAGATAATACTATAATTGTAAATGAAGCAATTGTTAATAAGTTATCTTATACTAAATCTCCACAAGGAATAATTGGTGTTGTAAGAAAAAGAGAAGTATATGTTCAAGGGCTTTCTAAAGTACTTGTCCTTGATAATCTTCAAGATCCAGGCAATGTTGGGACACTTTTAAGGAGTGCTTTAGCTTTTAATTATAATCAAGTGTTTATTAGTGATAATAGTGTGGATATCTATAATGATAAAGTTATTAGAGCAAGCCAAGGAGCGATTTTTAAAATCAATATTAAAAGAGATAGTTTAGAGCATATATTTCATTTTTTAAAGGAAGAAAAGTTTAAAATATATGCTACAGCATTAACTGATAATAGTCTTTATTTAGAAGAATTGAAGCCGCATAAAAAATGTGCTCTTGTTTTAGGGAATGAGGGAAATGGTGTTAGTGAAATAAGTAAAGAAGTTGCAGATGAGATTGTGAAAATACATATGTCTAGTAAAATTGATTCTCTTAATGTTTCTGTTGCAGGTAGTATTGCTATGTATTATATAAAGGGGGAAAAATAATGATTTTTACTATAACTGGTTATATGGGTAGTGGGAAAACTACTATTTGTGAAATTTTACAAAGAGAATATAACTTTAGAAGAGTTCATGCGGGTGGAATATTTAGACAACTTGGTAAAGAAAAAAATATAAGTGTTTTGGATATGACAAAAGAACTTACTGCTCAAGGTGAAAATGAAGTTGATAGACTTATAGATCAAAAAATGGTTGAAGAATTTCACAATGTAAGAGAAGATGAGAATGTTATTTTTGATTCTAGATTAGCATGGCATTTTTTGGAAAAGACTTTCAACATATTTATAGTGGTATCTCCCTATCAAGCTGCAACTAGAACATATCTTACTAGAAAGAGTGCTGATGAAAGTTATGATACTTTAGAAGAGGCAATTGATGCACTTGTTGAAAGAAGAGTTTTAGAAAATAAAAGATATAAGGAAATATATGGTATAAATTGTGAGGATTTAACTAACTATGATTTAGTAATCGATACAAGTTATATTAATCCTTTAGAGGCTGTTGAAATTATTATGGAGTGTTATAAGAAAAAGACACTTAATCAACCATATGAAAAACTGTGGATTTCTCCAGAATTTGTATTTCCTACAATGTCTATTGATCGTATTAATAAAGAAAAGGTAGATGGGTATTTAGATAAGATATATAGACATGAGTCACTTGAACAAGTTGAACTTATAAGAATTCATGATACGCTATTTATTAAAGATGGTCATAATAGAGTTGTAGCGTATAATCTTGCTAAAATTAGGTTATTTAATCCTCGAATTGTTATGAGTGAAGATGACATAAATGAAGATGGTAAAATTGCTAAAAAGTCACTATCTATTAGTGAACAGGATATTTTAGATTGGGAAAATATGAATGGTTTTATATATAATTATAGACCAAAAATAATTCAAAAAATGCATAGGAGTAATAATGCAGATTGCTAGTGTGGTAATTGAATATAGCGATGATAAATTAGATAAAACATTTGATTATTTATATAGTGGAGAAGACTCTATTATTGGCAAAAGGGTAAATGTTAATTTTAATCATCGTGATGTGGTGGGGTATGTTCTTGATACCTCTTTTAGTAGTGCTAGTAAGGAAGAATTAGAAGAAGAATATGGGTTTAAACTGAATTATATAAGCAGTGTTATTGATGATGAGGCTTTAGTAAATGAAGAATTATTGGATGTTGCCTCTTATATGTCATATAAGTATGTTTCTCCACTTATTTCTTGCCTTCAGGTTATGCTACCAAAGACATTAAAACCTAAGAGTGTAAAAAGAAGTTCTATAAAGTATTTGCTTGGGTATAAATATAAAATGGAAGTTGAGGGATTAACCTTAAAGCAAAAAGAATTACTAGAATATATTAAGGCTCAAAAAGAAGTGTTATCTAAGGATGTTAATGTGGCTATAGCGAATGCTTTGGTTAATAAAGGGTGTATTGAAAAAATTAATATTGAGCAGTTTAGAAAGGCTAATATTAGTGAGAATAAAGATTATTCTAGGGAACTTGTTTTAAATAATGAACAACAAGAGGCTGTTGATAAAATCATAAATGATGATAAAAGATGTAATCTTGTTGAGGGGGTTACTGGAAGTGGTAAGAGTGAAGTGTATTTCACTTTAGCTAAGCACTATTATAACAAGGGGGAAAATATCATTCTCCTTGTTCCTGAAATTATATTAACAAGCCAAATAGCAGCTAGATTTAAAAGCTATTTTAAAGATGAATTAGCTTTACTTCATTCCTCATTATCTGAAGGGGAAAAATATGATGAATACCGAAGAATTAAAAAAGGTGATGTAAGAGTAGTGATTGGTACTAGAAGTGCTATTTTTGCTCCAGTTTCAAATTTGGGATTAATAGTAATAGATGAAGAACATAGTGAGTCATATAAACAAGAATCTACTCCATGTTATGATACTCTAGATATAGCACTTTATAGAGCTAATTATAATAATGCAAAAGTAGTGCTTGGAAGTGCTACTCCTTCCCTTGAATCTAAAATTAGGGCTTTAAAGGGAGAGTACAATCAAATATATTTAAAAAATAGAGTTAATAATAAAAAGCTACCATTAGTAAAAATAGTGGATATGAATAAGGAAGAAGATGAACTCTTTTCTAAGGAGTTAAAAGATTTAATTCAAGATAGATTAACTAAAAAAGAACAAACAATTATTCTAATTAATCGTAGAGGATATGCGCCATATGTTAGATGTAAAAAATGTGGGTATATTTTTAAATGTAGTAATTGTGATGTGAGTGAAAACTATCATAAGGTAGACAATAAGCTTAAATGCCACTATTGTGGAAAGGAAGAGACTTTGAACAAGTGTCCTGAATGCGGTAGTAGTTTCTTTGATAAAAGTGGTGTTGGTAGTCAAAGAATAGAGGAATTAGTTAAAGAATTATATAAGGATGCAAGAGTTCTAAGAATGGATCTAGATACTACAAAAAATAAAGATAGTCATTTAAAGTATGTGGATATGATAAGAAATAATGAAGTTGATATTGTTGTGGGAACTCAAATGGTGGCTAAGGGATTAGATTTTCCAAATGTTACCTTAGTTGCAGTTTTGAACATTGATTCCAGTTTAAATGCAAGCGATTATAGAGCAAAAGAGAGGGCATATCAATTGCTTGTACAAGTCTTGGGAAGAGCAGGAAGAAGTGAAAAAGAAGGCATTGCTTTAATTCAAACTCACAATAAAGATAATGAATTATTAAATGAGGCAAGTACTTATAACTATGAACTGTTTTGTAGTAAGGAATTAGCTTATAGAAAGAGAATGGAATATCCTCCATTTAGAAATATTGCCTATCTTGTGTTCATGGGAAAAGAGTATAGTGATTTATATAAATTTGCCAAAGAAAGTAAGTTATATTTAGAAAATTTAGGGGAAAAGAATTTCACTGTTTTAGGCCCTAGCGTGCCATATATTTCAAAAATAAATAATGTATATAGATTAAAACTGATGGTTAAATACAGGGATTCAAAAAGAAGTATAGAAATATTTAAAGAACTCAAAGAAAGAAACTTAAAAAATAATAGAGTTAAAATTACAATAATAGTGAATCCTAGCAATGATATTTAATTGGTAATTAAATATAAAGTGTGATATACTAAGATTGATTATAAGGGGGAAATGTAATGATTAAGATAAGTATTAATGGTAATAGAAGTGATATAGCAGGGTATATTTCTTATTATTCTAGTAAGGAAATTGCTCCACTTTTAGAGATAGATGAAAAGGATATTGTTTATGAATCAGCAGTTGTAGATTATTTTGCTTTTGGTGATGTGGATTTTAACACTAAAGTAGAAGCATTAATTACAATTAGTAATGAATATATTGGAAGTATGGAAGAGATAGCTAATATTTTAGCTAAGTACTTAAGTGGTTTTGTAAGTGAATTTACAATTAGATATGAAATAGTAGATACTAATTTAATTTTTGCTTATAAAGTTGAAGGGGCACCAAGTAAGGGATGTCATTGTCATGATCATGATGGTTGCCATTGCGAAGATGATGAATGTCATTGCCATGATGGTTGTCATTGTGAAGATGATGAGTGTCATTGTCATGATGGAGAAGAGTGTAAGTGTGGAGATAATTGCACTTGTCATTCAAAGGATAAAGAAAACAAAGATAAGTAGTTAGGAGTGAAGTAAGATGGATGCTAAAGTAGTTGAAGAGCAAATAAAAGATAAGTTAATAGTTATAGGAAGCTCTATAGCATCTTTTCTTAATATGAGTGCAAATCCTATATTGCATAGAATCTCTCTTTTAAATTTATATGTTTATGAAGATTACTATAATCAAAAAGAGAGACTTGTAAATGTGGATTTGGATACAGTTGCTAGAGCATATGCTAGTGATGTGTTTGAAGATTTATATATTAGTGATAAAAGAGAAAAAGAATTAACTGATAGTTTGTCACGATTAATTTTATCTAGTTATGATTTATCTGATGAAGTAATCAATCCAATAATTGAAGAATATGTTTCTAGTCAACCTGAATTTAAAAACGCTACTAAAGCGGCTTTTAATAGTGTAAAAGGTGCTATAAAGAATTTTTTAAGGGATTACGAAGTAAAGGCTGTTTTAGATAACATTAATAGAGGTCAAATTTATAGAAGTGAAGTTATTAATATAGCTAATAAAATTAAAGCAGATATACTAAGAGATAATTTTAATATTAATATTAGAGATACATATAATCTTTCTTGGTGTTGGGACACTCTATCTGCATTTACTCTTGATGAAGAAGACTTAAAGGATTGTAGTGAAGAGTATAAGGATCATATCTATGATTTAAGAAAGAAATTTTATATATTTGCGGGGTTAAAGGGTGACACTTTAGAAGAACTTGAAGCTGTTGCAAAAAGAAGAGGGATTTATTTAGACAAAAACACTGCTCTTTCTATTGAAAAAGAATATAATAATGCATTTGTTAAAGAATGTAAGAGTGGACTAAGAGGATATACTAATATCTTTGATATATATGATGATTTAAAATCAAAAGGCTATGTTGTGGATCCTACAAACATTGCCTATTTATTCAATAATCCTAATGTGTATGGAGTTAATTTTCAAATAGAGGGCAACAATGGTCTAGAAAGTTATGTTGTTTTCAATAATAATGAGATGTTGTATACAACTGAGTTTAACGATACTTGTGTACATGAGATTATTCATTATCTTGGGGGAATAAACGAAGCTATTGGTAAAAGAGGCTTATATTATAATGATAATAAGGCGTATTTAGATTTAGAAGAGGCGTATGTTAATGCTGTTTCTAAACAGGTTAAAGAACTGGTTGTTTCTAAGGTTGGAAATATAATTGAGCCAGCAAAGGAAAGAGATTCAACAAATGTTTATGATCATACTTTAGAATATATGAATTTTGTTTTATCTAGATATAAAAAAGAGTTATCTAAAGTTCATTTGAGTTCTACGATGAATATAGCTCAAGCAAATAAAATATTGCCTCTAGATAAGATTGCTAAGTCCGTTTCTAGAATTATGAATTGTGATAAAAAAGATGTTAAAAAATACACTTTAGAAGAGATAGAAAAATTAAAAAAATTACCAAGAAAAAAATAAAAGGATGGTAGAGATGAAGAGTTTATATGATTTTACTTTAAAAGAATTACAAGATGAGATGATTTCCTTGGGGCAGAAGAGTTTTAGGGGAAATCAAGTTTTCTCGTGGGTTTATCAAAAAAGAGTTAGAGATGTTATGGACATGAGTGATGTTTCTATTGGATTTAGAGAAGTATTAAAAGAAAAATATAATTTAACTCTTCCCTCTATTATAAAAGAACAAGTTAGTTATGATGGCACTGTTAAGATGTTGCTTGAATTAGATGATAAGCAAAGTGTTGAAACTGTTTTGATGAGATATGATTATGGAAATGCTATTTGTGTTTCAAGTCAAGTTGGATGTAATATGGGGTGCAAGTTTTGTGCTTCGGGATTATTAAAGAAACAAAGAGATTTAAAAGCTTACGAGATGGTTGGCCAAGTTATGAAGATGCAAGAATATCTTGATAACGAGGGAAAAGGAGAAAGAGTTAGCCATATTGTTATTATGGGTAGTGGAGAACCTTTTGACAACTATGATAATGTTATGAGATTTATAAGAATTTGTAATGATCAAAAAGGGCTTGCAATTGGGGCTAGACATATAACTGTGTCAACTTCTGGGCTTGCTACAAAAATTATTGATTATTCAAAAGAGGGCTTACAAGTAAATCTTGCTATTTCATTGCATGCATCAAATGATGAAACAAGAAATAAGATAATGCCAATAAACAAGGCATATCCACTTGATAAGCTATTTAATGCAATTAGAGAATATTCTAAAAATGCTGACAGGAGAGTTACTATTGAGTATATCTTGTTAAAGGGTATAAATGACTCTTTGACTAATGCTGATGAACTTGTTGAATTATTAAAGGGAACTTTTGCTTATGTTAATTTGATACCGTATAATGAAGTAAAAGAAAATGAATTTAAAAGAAGTGAGAAAAAGGATGTAAGAGCTTTTTATGAAAGATTAAAGAGCAAGGGAGTTAATGTTACTATCCGTAAAGAGTTTGGTACTGATATAGATGCTGCATGTGGACAACTAAGAGCGAAAAAAGAGGGTGTAATTAGTGAGTGAGGCTTTAAAAACTGATAAGGGTAACAGAGAAGAAAATCAAGATAGTATTGCAGTTGAAACTAGAGTTGATGGAACAAGGCTTTATATTTTATGTGATGGCATGGGAGGCCACAAAGGTGGCGCTATTGCCTCTATGGAATGTGTTAAATATATGAGAGGTGAATTTAGAAAGAGTAAATTCACTACTTTAGAAGACGCTAAAAATTGGATATATGAAGCTATTGTTAATGCAAACAATAAAATTAATGAATTAGCAAAAAAAGATTTGTCGCTTGAGGGAATGGGGACAACATTTGTTGGACTTATGATTGCTAATGATTACAAATTGTATGCTAGTGTTGGTGATAGTAGAATTTATGGCTATAATCACAAGGAATTTACCCAATTCAGTTACGATCAAACATTCACAAATGCCCTATTAAAAGCAGGTTATATAAATGAAAAAGAAGCGGAAATACACCCTAAAAAGAATATGCTTTTATGCGCAGTTGGCTCTACAGATCCAAGTGAGTTAGATGTTCAAGTAAAGGAGATTGAGGGAGAATATAATTTTCTTGTTTGTAGTGATGGTTTATATAACATGATAGATGATAAAGAAATTTGTAAAATTGTTAGTTCTCCTGGAACTACTAGTAATAAGGCAATGGAACTTATAGATTTAGCTAATATTAATGGCGGAAAAGATAACATCAGTGTTATCTTAGTGGAGGATATTAGATGAATTTGATAGGTAAGAGTTTAAAGAATAGATATTATATTATTTCCTTTTTAGGAGAAGGCGGTATGGCCCAAGTTTATGTGGCTAATGATGTTTATACAAAAAGAGAGGTTGCGATAAAAATCATTAAAGATTCTACATCAATGGATCCGCTTAATATCGCAAGATTTCAAAGAGAAGCTAGAGCTAGTGCTGCTTTGAAGCATAAAAACATCATAGAAATATATGATGTAGATGAATATCAAGGAAAGCCATATATGGTTATGGAATATGTAAATGGTAGAAGTTTGAAAGATGTACTAAAAACTAGAGGTAGTTTTAGGCAAGCTGAGGCAATTGATATCATTAACCAATTATCTGATGCGCTTTTGCATGCTCATGAACATGGTGTTATTCATCGTGATATAAAGCCTCAAAATGTTATGATTAAAAATGATGGTAGTATTAAACTTGGTGATTTTGGTATTGCCCTTGTTAATGATGCACCACATTTAACTCAAAAAGATATTGTTATTGGTAGTGTTCATTATATGGCCCCAGAAATTGCTGAGGGTAAGAGTGCTACTGTACAAAGTGATGTTTATTCTTTAGGTGTTACCTTTTTTGAACTATTAACAGGTAAGCTTCCTTTTACTGATAATAGTGCTGTAAATATTGCCATGAAACATATTAGTGAGCAATTTCCAAGTGTTAAAAAGTATAGCGTAGAAGTAGATAAGAAAATTGATAGGATTATAAATAAAGCATGTAGTAAAGATCCTAGAAGTAGATATGCCTCAATGGCGGATTTAAGAAAAGATTTGAATCTTGGAGGAGATAATAATCAAAAGGATACATTCTTTTCTAAATTATTTAAGTGGAGTAAGAAAGATGCCTAGTGGAGATTTAATAAAAGTAAATGGTGGAAACTTCTATGTAAAAGAAGGCAATAAAATAATTGTTTGTCATGCTTCTGGTAAATTAAGAGATTATAAAGTTATACCTGTTCCAGGGGATAGAGTAATTTATGAAGAACTAGAAGGAGATAAAGGATATATAAAGGGTGTTGAAAAAAGAAAGAATTCGCTTATTAGACCTGCAGTTAGTAATATAGATCAAGCACTAATTGTCACCTCTTTAAAAGATCCTGACTTTTCTTCATATTTATTAGATAAGTTATTAGTTCAAATATTAGATAATGAGATAACTCCAATTATTTATTTTTCTAAAGCCGATAAAGTTAATATAAATGACTTTATCAAGTACATAGACTATTATAAATCCATTGGTATAGAGTGCTATTATGGGAATAGTTTGGCTTTAGAAAATAAAAAAGTTCTTGAAGAAATTTTTAATGGTAAAAAAACCATTTTAACTGGTCAAAGTGGTGCGGGGAAGTCAACTTTACTTAACTCTTTAGATTCTAGTTTGAATCTTAAAACTGGTGATATTTCTTATAGTTTAGGAAGAGGAAAGCATACTACTAGGGAAGTAGAATTTATGGAAATATGTGGAGGCTTAGTTGCTGACACTCCTGGATTTTCTTCGTTAAAATTAGATGTTGATTCTATTAGGCTTGCGTGTATCTATCCTGGATTCAAAAATTTTGGAGAGTGTAAATTTAGAGGGTGCAAGCATGATAGAGAAATTGGTTGTAAAATAAAAGAAGAAGTTAATGATGGAATAATTTTAAAAGAATCTTATGAGAATTATTTGAGATTATTAAAAGATATAAGTGGAGGGAAAAAGATATGATAATTGCATTTTCTTTTTTAAGTTTGCTTAATGAAAATTATAAAGAGGCCATAATGGAATATAACACTTTAACTAATAGAGACTGGGTTCATTTTGATGTAATGGATGGTGAATTTGTTACTAATACAACATTTGGAGCAGAGTTAGTAAAAGAGATTAATACTTATAATAAACTATATAGCGATGTTCATTTGATGTGTAAAAATCCTCTTGAAGAAATAAAGCAATATGCTAAAGCTGGTGCTCAAAGCATAACATTCCATTATGAGGCTGTAAAAAAAGAAGAAATAATGTTACTTATAAATGAGATTAGAACATACGAGGTTAAAGTTGGTATAAGTATCAAACCAGGAACTAATGTTGAAGTTTTAGAAGAATATCTTCCATATTTAGATAATATATTAATAATGAGTGTTGAACCTGGTAAGGGTGGACAAAAATTTATAGAAAGTAGTTTAGACAAGGTTAAATACTTAAGAGAGAGACAAAATAATTATCATTATCTTATTTCTATAGATGGTGGTATAAATGCAGAAACTTCAAAATTAGTTAAACAGGCTGGGGTAGATGTAATTATAGTAGGCACATATCTTGCTAATAATTTAAATAAAAAAACAATGGATGATTTAAAGTAATCCATTGTTTTTATTTTATCCAAATAAGTCTAAAGATAATTGATTCTTTTCTTGAAGTTTTATGACTCCAAGTGCTTGTAAATTCTTAATGATAGTACCATTAAGTTGAGTTCTACTAGCTAAGTCTTCAATAGATAGGAATTCGCCATTTTTCCTAGCCTCAATTACTGACATTGCAACGTTTGCTCCAAGTCCATCAAGTGCTACAAATGGTGGAATTAATTGTTTATTTTCTTTGTCTACAACAAACTTAACTGCATCACTTTTATATAAATCTATATTAGAGAATGTGTATCCTCTTGCTGTCATTTCGATTGCACTCTCTAAAGTTGTTAATAAACTTTGCTCTTTATTAGAAACATCTTTAGCAGTTTCAAAGTTTGCTAGTCTATTTTGAATAGATAAGAATTTTTCTTTTATTGCAGCATGTCCTTTTACAAATGTTTCTACATCAAAAGCATCACATCTAGTAGAAAAATATGTTGCATAATATTCAAGAGGCATGTGAACCTTAAACCATGCAATACGAATAGCCATTGTAACATAGGCTACAGCGTGGGCTTTAGGGAACATGTACTTGATTTTTTTACATGAATCTAAATACCAATCAGGAACATTGTGAGCGATCATTTCTTGTTCAAATTCTGGAGTTAGACCTTTACCTTTTCTAACTGATTCCATTATTTTGAAGGCAAGAGAAGGCTCTAATCCATATTGAATTAGAACTATCATAATATCATCACGACATCCAATAACTTCATTTAATTTACATGTACCATTTTGAATAAGTGTTTGTGCGTTTCCATTCCATACATCAGTACCATGGCTAAGTCCAGAAATTTGTACTAAGTCTGCAAATGTAGTAGGATGAGCTTCTAGTACCATTTTTCTAACAAAGTTAGTACCAAATTCAGGAATACCTACAACACCATTTTCATTTAAAATATCTTCTTTAGTTACTCCCATAGCTTCACAACTTGTGAAAAGAGAGAATACATCCTTATCATTACATGGAATATCTTTTGGTTCAATTCCAGTAAGATCTTTTAACATTCTTAAGGCAGTTGGGTCAACGTGACCTAAGATATCTAGTTTTAATACATTATCGTGAATAGCATGGAAGTCAAAGTGTGTTGTACGCCAAGATGCATCCATATCATCTGCTGGATATTGAACAGGAGTAAAATCATGAACATCCATATAATTTGGAATAACTATAATACCACCTGGGTGTTGACCAGTAGTTCTTTTAACTCCTTCACAACCCATAGCAATTCTTTGAATTTCTGCTTTTCTTATATTGTCTAATGTACCTTTATCTTCAAAATATCCCTTAACATAACCATAGGCGGTTTTTTGAGCAACAGTACCGATAGTTCCTGCTCTATATACGTTGTATTCACCAAACATTACTTTAGTGAAATCATGAGCAGTTGGTTGATATTCTCCAGAGAAGTTTAAGTCTATATCTGGTACCTTGTCTCCTTTAAATCCAAGGAATGTTTCAAACGGGATGTCTTGTCCTTCTCCATGTAATGGTTTACCACATTTTGGACAAACTTTTTCAGGTAGGTCATAACCACTTCTATATACTTTAGGATCAGCAAGTTCGAAATATTTACACTCTCTACAAATATAGTGAGGAGGAAGTGCGTTAACTTCAGTTATTCCAGTAAAGTGGGCAACTAGTGAAGAACCAACAGAACCTCTTGATCCTACAATATAACCATCATCATTTGATTTCTTTACTAGTTTGTGAGCAATATAGTACATAACTGCGAATCCATTACCAATAATACTGGCCAGTTCTTTATCTACTCTTGCCTTAACTATTTCAGGTAACTCTTCTCCATAAAGCTTATGAGCTGTTTCCCAACAAATTCTAGTCAATTCTTCCTTATCATTTTCAATTCTAGGGGAGTAAGTTCCATCTTTAAGAGGAGCAACTTTCTCAATCATATTAGAAATTAAATTAGTATTTGTTACAACTATTTCTTTTGCAAGCTCAGGAGCAAGGAAAGAGAATTCATCTAGCATTTCTTTTGTTGTTCTAAGATGTTGATCTGGATTGTCTTTTATTCTATGTTTGAAATCATATAGAGGATGATGCTTACCACCAATAGCTTGTGCACTAATGTAGACATCTCTAAATAACTTTTGATTAGGGTCTACATAGTGAGCATCACTTGTTGCTACAACGGGAATATTAAGTTCTTTTCCAGCCTCAATTATATAGTTTATGATTAATTTAATTCTATCTATGTTTTCTACGCTGCAAGTATCTACTAAATGTTTGTAATTAGATAAAGGTTGAACTTCTAAATAATCATAGAAACTAGCAACATTTTTAAGATCCTCATAGTTTTTAGTCATAGCAGTATCAAAGACTTCGCCATTTAAACATGAACTTCCTAGAAGCAAATTTTGTCTATTAGCAGCAAGTGTACCCCTAGGAATTACTGGAACCTCATTATAAAACTCTATGTGTGATTTACTAACTAAACCATATAAGTCTTTTACACCTTCTTGATTTTTTGCTAGCGCAATTACATGAATCGGTCTTTTTCTAGCAAAGTTAGTAGGATCTTGCATTGTTGCAATATCTTTATGGATTGAAATTCCCTTTTTATTTACTATGTCATTTAACATAACTTCAAAAACTTCAGATAATATTTGAGCATCATAGTCAGCGCGGTGAGCTACTTCTTCATCATAATCAATATTATATCTTCTTGCTATGCTTCCAAGAGTGTGACTTCTATATTCGCTATACATATGCCTAGAAATAGGAAGTGTATCAATTATTGGATTAGTAATTTCTGGTAATCCTAATTTATAAACGGCATTTTTAATAAATGAATAATCGAATACTGCGTTATGGGCAACTAATACACAATCTTTACAAAACTCTAAAAATTTAGGTATAGCTACCTCTAACTCCAACCCACTTTCAACCATCTCATTAGTAATACTAGTTAAATTGGTTGTGAAAGCACTAAGCTTTTTATGTGGATTAACAAAGGTTTGAAATCTATCAATAATCATTCCATTTTTGTGTTTAACCGCACCGATTTCTATTATTTCATCAGCCCTTGAAGATAGTCCTGTGGTTTCAAGGTCGAAACTTACATATGTAGCGTCTTCAAGATTAGTATCATTAGGATTAAATATATGGTTATCATATTCATCTACCATATAAAATTCTATACCATATATGACTTTAATATCTTTTCCCTTGCTACCTTTTACAGCATCAGGATATGCTTGAACAACGCCATGATCTGTGATGGCAATTGCAGAGTGTCCCCAACTAGCCGCTTTTTTAATATAGTCGCCAGCATCACATACAGCATCCATATTAGACATTTTTGTGTGTACATGTAGTTCTACTCTTTTTTCTTCTTCCTCATCTACTCTTTTTTCTTCAAGCGGTTCAATTTCCTTTATTGTGTTGGCAGTAAATACTTCATCTTTTGCAAAAGTATCAAATCCTACTCTTCCGCCAACTTCAACCCACATACCTTCTTTAAATGACATTAAAACTTCTTTTGTTAGTCTTTGACTTTCAAAACATTTAACAGAGATTGAATCCTTGTAGTTTGTTATATAATAGGTTACTATAAGTTTCTTTCTTTCAACGGCCTCCACTAAGAATATTTTTCCTCTAGTAGTCACATAATTTTCACTACTAACCAATTCTTCAATTTCATAAATGTTATCATTTTTTCTTACAAATTCTGTTTTAGGTTTGCTTGTGGTAGGCGCTTCAAATGTTTTAAGTTGATTTATTTCTTCTTGTGCTTTTGAAAGGTCTAGCTCTTTGGTTTTATAAACTAGAGTTTTATTTACTCCCAAAAACTTATAAATACTTTCGATTTCTTGCTTGAATTTTTCGAATTTTTCTACTTGTATTGGTGAGTCAAAATAAAAATAAAAATTGTTTTCATCCATAGTAAGATTGACATTCAATAATGCTTGAGCCATAGCTAAGCCTTCATATCTAACAAGGATTACATCTTTTAATATGCCTTTTAAATATTCCAAATCAAAATTTTGATTTTCATAAGTAACTTTAAATGTAGAATTATATTTTAATTTATTTTTAATCTCCATTATTGCAAAAAATATACTTGGTTTTATTTGTTGATTAAAGTGTAAATGTATAGTAAAAGTTTTGCTACTAGGATTATACTCAGTAGCTTTTAAAGAACCATTTTTAAGTAATTCATACCAATGCTCTTCCATATTTAATTTTTGTAAAAACTCATATAAACTTCTATCCATAAACATCACCTAAAAGAACATAAATATATCTTTGACTGTTACAACAATCATAAGACCAAATAATAATATCATACCAACCAGGTTTAAATAGCCTTCGATTTTTGGGTTGAATTTTTTACCTGTAATACCCTCTGCTATAGAAATATAGAATCTAGATCCATCTAAGGCAGGAATAGGTAATAAGTTAAAGAATCCTAAGTTAATAGATATAAACGCTAAGAATAGTATATATGATAAAACACCTTCACTAGCCATAGCAGTAGATGTTTGGTACATAGATACAACTCCACCTAAATTATTAAACCCTTCAGGACTAAATAAACTTGCCAAGGCTTTACACATGGCAACAACAATTTCTCCAAATGTGACAAAAACTAATTTTATTCCCTCAAAGACATTTGGTATTTTTCTAGTTTGATTGATTCCTAAAAGTTCAAAGGAATCAGTTTCATTGTTGAATGTTCTATACATTGGAGCGGCTCGTTCTCCTTCAGTTCCTTTGTGAGAATAAATTATTGTTATTTCTTGAATTATTTCTGCCTCAGGATTTTCTTTGTGATAATCTTTAACTTGCTCAATTAATCCAGGGTGATCTAGATAAGTTTTAAATGTGCTAAAGTAGACAACTTCACATTTATCATCAGTTTCTGTGCAATCACTATATATCTCTTCACCATCAGCTTTTACAACAATATTCTTAACATATAGAATTTTATCGCCAGTTGATAGACCATATTCCTTAGCAATAGAATCTTTAACAATAACTACAGTGCTCTCATCACTACCTACACCATTTACAAATATAAATACAGTTAGTAAAATCAAGGCAAATATAAAGTTAAATGCAACACCTGCAACCGTTATAAGCGCTCTTTTCCAAGGGTTAATGCCATTAATAGTTCTTTGATATGGAATCTCTAATTCTTTTTCATTTTCGGCATTGTCCAAAGTTTCACCCGCCATAGAAACATATCCGCCAATAGGAAGTGCTCTGATTGAATAAGTTGTTTCTTCGTCTTTTTTGAATTTTTTGCTTACAATAGATGGCCCCATACCAATGGAAAATTCAAGACAATATACCTTGAATGTTTTGGCAAATATAAAATGACCAAATTCGTGAATAAAAATAAGTAGGGATAAACCTAGTACAAATAATATTATATTAAATATAGTCTGCATATTTCCTCCTTATAAAATCATGAATATAGAAAGCACAGTGGCAACTGTAATTGCATTGAAACATGTGCTATCAATTCTATCTCCAAATCCTCCATGTCCTGGAAGAATATTTGAAAAGTCTTTAACTTCAAAGTGTCTTTTAATCATACTAAATGCAAGATCACCAATTTGACCAATAATAGTTAAGATGGCAGTTAATCCTGCAATGTTTAAAATGTTAATTGCTGAGAAATTTGGTTCAAAAGCAATATTAATAAAATCACTATTTGCGTTAGTTGCAATAGGGAATAGGATTCCAAATAAAGTACCAATTAGTAGACCACCAACAATTCCACCTATTGCTCCCTCTATAGATTTTTTAGGTGAAATTCTAGGATTTAATTTATGCTTACCGAATTTACAACCAACAAATAAAGCACATGTATCTACGGCAGTGTTTGTTAATAAAACATATAGGAATAAGTTTACATTATCAAAAGTAAGTCTAAGCTCCATTAATGCAAGTGCAAATATTGAGACAAGAGTAGTCATTGAAGAATTATAAACCGCATCTAACAATGTTCTTTTTTTATCGAATATAGCGATAGTAAAGAAAGTAAAGAAAGGTAAAACAATAAACAATGCATTGATACCAAGGAATCTATTATCTACAGTTAAATAAGAATAGATACTTGCGCCAATAACCATAGCAATGGCGATTATTTGAACCCAAAAAGGAGATTTATTTACTGATAATAGTTCATGTGTTGATAATGCTAGTATTAGTGTTGCCACTATCAAATATGCAATACCACCAATGAAAATAGGCGGTATTATTAGTGCTAATAAAATAATTGCTGTTATAACTCTGTTTTTCATAATATGTTACCTCCAATATTAATTATATTAATATTAATTTACTTAAATACTGTTTATGATTATAACAAAAGAGGTGCTATATTGCTAGATATTAAAAAAGAATTATTAGATTTAAAATAATATTTTTAATATTATTGGATCGAAAAACATGTGATAGCCTAGATTGGATGAGATAATTTTCATATTTTAATTAGGGGAATAAAAATGGAATTTTTTATGGGACTTAGAGCAGAAACACAAGCATTAATCGCAACTTTATTTACATGGTTTGTTACAGCACTGGGGGCTTCTAGTGTGTTTTTATTCAAAAAAATCAATTATAAAGTATTAAATTTACTTCTAGGTTTTGCTTCGGGTGTTATGATTGCAGCTTCTTTTTGGTCTTTATTAAATCCAGCTATTGAATTAAGTGGGGAAAGTGGAAATATAATATGGCTTGCTCCTGCCGTTGGCTTTTTATGTGGGGGAGCATTTGTTATTGTTTCTGATATATTGCTAGATAAATTATTGGGCGTAAAAAATGTAAATGAAAGTAAGAAAAGAAGTATCTTGCTTATTGGAGCAATTACGCTTCACAATATTCCTGAAGGTTTAGCAATAGGTGTTGCTTTTGCTTCTGCATCTTTAGGTGTTTCAGGGACAAGCATTATTGCAGCCTCTTTATTAGCATTGGGAATAGGTGTGCAAAACTTTCCAGAAGGTGCAGGAGTTTCTCTTCCCTTAAGAAGAGAGGGGTATTCTTGCCTTAAAAGTTTTGGGTATGGTCAAGCTAGTGGAATGGTAGAACCAATAGCTGGGTTACTTGGTGTTGTACTTGTGAATTTTGCTCGATCAATATTACCTTTTTTGCTGTCATTTGCAGCTGGGTGTATGATATGTGTTGTGTCTAGAGAACTTATTCCTGAGGCAACTAAGGAAAATAAAAATCATGCCAGTTTAGGAGTGATAATGGGGTTTATAATTATGATGATTTTGGATGTCGCATTAGGATAAGATAATGACTTTATATTAATGTGAATATGATATGGAAAATACAACCAAAGTTGTTGTACATAATATAGAAAAAAATGAAGAGAATAACTAAAAAAAATTCTCTTTTTTTATATAATGATATACGTGGTGATAAAAATGAAAGTGTATGTTAAATATGCAAATAATTATGACAATATAACTGAGCAAATCAATTATTTATTAGATCAATTATTAGAGGGAATAAACTTAAAAGAAGGTATGAGTGTTTTTATTAAAACTAACGCTTTATCTCCTCATCCAAAGGAGAGAGCAATTACAACTCATCCATATGTAGTTAAAGCAATCATTGAATACTTGAAAAAGTATAATCTTAGAATAATTGTTGGTGATAATCCTGCAACAAAAGAGATGACAACGGTTTATAGGGTTAATGGTACCATGGAAGTTATTAATGAAACTGGAGTTGAGTTAGCTAATAATAAAGATTTGAAAGTTATTAGTGCCAAAGAATATAAAAGATATAAAGATTTCAATGTTTCTAGGCAAATTGTAGAGAGTGATATCTTGATTAATGTTCCTAAATTAAAAACTCATGGACTTGCTTATTTTACAGGAGCACAAAAGAATTTATTTGGCACTATATATGGTTTGGAAAAGGCTCAATGGCATGTGAAAAGTTCATCTCCACTTGAGTTTGGTGAAGCTATGTCAGATTTGTATAGTGCTATAAAAGAGGAACTTAAAGATAAAGTATTTATCAATATAATGGATGGAATTGAAGGACTTGAAGGAGAAGGCCCTGCTACTGGAGGAAGTAAGAAAAAAGCTAATGTGCTACTGGGGTCTAAAGATGCAATTGCACTTGATAGAGTGGCTATGGAAATAGTGAAGCTTGATTACACTAAGAGTTTTATTTCTATTTTATCAAGCGGTAGAGGACTAGGAGAGTTTGATTTAAATAAGATAGAGGTTGTAGGGGATGATTTATCTTTATTTAGCGATGTTAAGTTTGAACCGGCAAAGAGCGAAGAAGTTAGTATTAGATCTTTAAAACTATTAAATGACCACAAGGTTATTAAGAATATGGTTTTAGAACATCCTGTGTTTGATAAAACCAAATGTATTAAATGTGGAGAATGTAAAAAAATTTGTCCACCTGGGGCAATATGTATGGAGGATAAAAGTGTCCCTACAGTTAAAAAGAAAACATGTATTAGATGTTGGTGTTGCCAAGAAGTGTGTCCAGTTAATGCTATTCAAAAGTCAAAAAGACCATTAATTGGAAGAATATTCTTTAAAAGATAGCCAAATGTTTGAACTATAAAGATAAAATGGTAAGATAGAAAAAGTTAAAGGAGATAAAAATATGGGATTTTTAGAAGGAAAAACTGCAATTATTACAGGAGCTGGTAGAGCTGTACTTAGCGATGGTGGATGTGGATCTATTGGTTATGGTATTGCTACTGCTTATGCAAAAGAAGGTGCTAATCTAGTTATTACAGGAAGAAATGTAAAAAAACTAGAGGATGCAAAGGAAGAATTAGAAAGATTATATGGAATTAAAGTATTAATTCTTGCTGCTGATGTTAATGATGGTGCTGATAATGAGGCTGTTGTTAATAAAGTTGTTGAAGAAACAATTAAAGAATTCGGTAGAATTGATGTATTAATTAATAATGCTCAAGCTAGTGCTAGTGGTGTTACTTTAGCTGACCATACAACTGAGCAATTTAATTTAGCTATGTATAGTGGATTATATGCAACTTTCTATTATATGAAAGCTTGTTATCCTTATTTAAAGGAAACTAAGGGTAGTGTTATTAACTTTGCTAGTGGTGCTGGTTTATTTGGTAACTATGGACAATGCGCTTATGCTGCTGCAAAAGAAGGAATTAGAGGATTAAGTAGAGTTGCTGCTACTGAATGGGGTAAAGATGGAATCAATGTTAACGTTGTATGTCCTCTTGCTTGGACTAGCCAATTAGAACAATTTAAGAATGCATATCCAGAAGCATTTGATAAGAATGTTCATATGCCTCCAATGGGTCACTTTGGTGATGCTGAAAAAGAAATTGGTAGAGTATGTGTTCAACTTGCTAATCCTGACTTCAAGTATATGACTGGAGAAACATTAACTCTTGAAGGTGGACTTGGTCAAAGACCTTAATAAGTGTCAAAAAGATGAATTAAGATAGGATTAATGCCTATCTTTTTTTATTTTGATATAGGTTTATTTACACATTTTTTACAAAAATGTATAATTTTGTTTGTGTATTATAAAAGAGGCGATATGGATGAATGTATTATTTGTTGTAAATAACAATAAAGACAAAGATCATAGTATATCTAAAGAGATAGCAAGTTATTTAAAAAATAAAAGTGTAAATATTTATTGTGATGATAGTGAATTTGCTGAGTTATTAGAACTTTATAATTTTGAAGATAGCATGGCTTCTACAATTGACTTTGCTCTTGTTTTGGGTGGGGATGGAACTGTATTAAAGTATGCTAGTAAGTATGGTAAATATCATTTTCCTTATGTTGGTGTAAATATGGGAAGAGTCGGTGCACTTACTATTTTGGAGTTGGATAATTATAAGAGGTACTTAGATAAGATTATTAATGGAGAATATGAAGTGGTACATCAATTAGGACTTGATGGAGAGATAGTATATAGAGATGGTAAGGTTGTAAGCTTTACTAGCTACAACGATATTATTTTTCATAGGGGTTTATCACTTAAACTTCTTCCAATATTAATTGGTGTAAATGAAAGTGATAAAGATTTATTTTACGCGGATGGAGTTATTGTTGCTACCCCAGTTGGTAGTAGTGCCTATAATGCGAGTGCTGGTGGACCATTGCTTTCATATGGATCTAAGTCATATGTTATTACTCCAATATGTCCACAATCTAAAAGTTTTACTCCTCTTGTTGTTAGCGAGGAAGATGAAGTTAGTTTATCAATGACAAACAAAGTTAATGTTATGGATAATGAGGTTATAGTAAGTGTTGATGGTTGTTTTAAATACTTTGTTTCACCATTTGATGAAATAAAAGTGAGAAAATCTAATTCAACATTGAAGATGATAAGATTTAATAAAAATGATTCACTATATACATCTGTTTATAAAGCAGTTGCATCTATAGATAAGAAAGGAGAAAAATAGAATGTATAAAATAGTTAGAAAAGAAAGATTAAATCCTACAGTTACATTAATGGAGGTAGAGGCTCCATTTGTAGCAAAGAAGGCAGAACCAGGGCAATTTATTATTTTGCGTCCATTTGATAATAGTGAGAGAATTCCTCTTACTGTTGCTGATTATAATAGAGAAAAAGGAACTATTACTATTATTTATCAAATAGTTGGTGGTACTACTATGGAACTTGATAGTTTGAATGAAGGAGAATATATTACTGACTTTGTTGGTCCTCTTGGAGTTCCTACTCATACTGAAGGTTTAAAGAAGGTTGCTGTAGTTGGTGGTGGAGTTGGATGTGCTATTGCTTATCCTGTTGCTAAAAAATTACACTCTTTAGGATGTGAAGTTCATTCAATTATTGGATTTAGAAATAAAGATTTAGTTATTTTAGAAGATGAATTTAGAGCTGTTAGCGATAAATGTTTTCTTATGACTGATGATGGAAGTGCTGGAGAAAAGGGTGTAGTAACTGCTCCACTTGCTAAATTAATTGAAGATGGCGAGCAATATGATGAAGTTATTGCTATTGGGCCACTTGTTATGATGAAGTTTGTAGTAGCTACAACTAAACCTCATAATATTAAAACAATGGTATCTATGAATCCAATTATGATTGATGGTACTGGTATGTGTGGAGGATGTAGACTTACAGTTGGTGGTAAAACTAAATTTGCTTGCGTAGATGGTCCTGATTTTGATGGATTTGAAGTTGATTTTGATGAAGCTATTTCCAGATCTAGAAGTTATCCTGAATTTGAGGCTAGAGCTAGAGAAAAAGCTTGTAAATTATTTAAAAAGGAGGAAAACTAAGATGGCTTTTAATATGTCTAATGTAAAGAATCCAATGCCAGTTCAAGATCCTAAAGAAAGAGGAAAGAATTTTGAAGAAGTAGCTTTAGGATATAGTGAAGAAATGGCTATTGATGAGGCAAAAAGATGTCTTAATTGTAGAAATCCTAAGTGTATGGGAGGTTGTCCTGTGCGTATTAGAATTCCTGAGTTTATATCACTAGTAGCTGAAGGTAAATTTGAAGAAGCGTATAAGGTTATTAATGAATCGTCTTCATTACCTGCAGTGTGTGGTAGAGTATGTCCTCAAGAAAGTCAATGTGAAGGGGAATGTATAAGAGGAATTAAAGGAGAACCTGTTGCTATAGGTCGTCTTGAAAGATTTGTTGCGGATTATCATAACGCACATAGTGATGGAAGTGTTGAAAAACCTTTAAGCAATGGTCATAAGGTTGCTGTTGTTGGAAGTGGTCCTAGTGGATTAACTTGTGCTGGGGATTTAGCTAGATTAGGGTATGAAGTGACAATTTATGAGGCGCTTCATTTAGCTGGTGGAGTATTGGTTTATGGTATTCCTGAATTTAGACTTCCTAAGAGAATTGTCCAAAAAGAAATTGATGGATTAAAAGCTATGGGAGTTAAAGTGGAAACTAACATGGTTATTGGTAGAGTAATTTCTATCGATGAGTTGATGAGTGAATATGGTTATGAGGCAGTATTTATTGGAAGTGGTGCTGGACTTCCTAAATTTATGAATATTCCTGGAGAAAATTTAAAGGGAGTATTTAGTGCTAATGAAATTTTAACTAGAGTAAATTTAATGAAAGCTTATGAAAAAGATTCTTCAACTCCTGTAAAAGAGAGTAGGAGCGTTGCTGTAGTTGGTGGAGGAAATGTTGCTATGGATGCAGCAAGAAGTGCATTGCGTCTAGGTGCTGAAAAAGTATATATTGTATACAGAAGAGGTATGGAAGAATTACCTGCTAGAAAAGAAGAAGTAGAGCACGCTATTGAAGAAGGTATAGAATTTAGAATTTTAACTAATCCAATAGAGTTAATTGGTGATGAAACAGGAACTGTTAAAGCAATGAAGTGTGTAGAAATGGAACTTGGTGAACCTGATGCGAGTGGAAGAAGAAGACCAGTTGTTAAAGCTAATAGCGAATTCACTTTAGATGTTGATTGTGTAATCATGTCTTTAGGTACAAATCCAAACCCATTAATTAAGGCTACTACCGAGGGATTAGACACTGAATCTTGGGGTGGTATAATTGTTAATGAACAAGGAGCAACTTCAGTTAAAGGCGTATATGCTGGAGGAGATGCAGTTACTGGTGCTGCAACTGTAATTCTTGCGATGGGAGCTGGAAAAACTGCTGCTGCAAGTATTCATGAATACATTCAAAACAAATAAGATTTAGGCAAGAAATATTCTTGCCTTTTTTATTAGTTATTTGCTTAAATATTAGAGGTGATATTATGTCTATTGTAAAATGTCCGGTTTGTGATAAAACCTTATTTAAATACGAAAAAACATATAAATGTATGAATAATCATTCTTTTGATATATCAAGTAAGGGATATACTAATTTAATGCTTGCTAATCAAAGCTTTAGTGATTCAAGTGGTGATGATAAGGAAATGATTTTAGCTAGAAAAGATTTTTTTGATTTAGATAAATATCATTGCTTAAAAGAAAAATTATTAGAGTTAGTTAGAAAGTATCATAAAAAAGAAAAAATGAACTTCTTAGATATAGCGTGTGGTGAGGGATATTATACTAATTTTTTACACAGAACTATGTCTAAGATTTATCAAGTTAAAAGCTTTGGTATTGATATTTCTAAATTTGCTATACATGAGGCAAATAAGAAAAAAAGAATGGAAAATTTAGAAAATATAGAGTATTTTATCGCTAATTTATCTAAGCTGCCGTTTATTGATAATTCTTTGAGTTTAATGTTAAATTGCTTTGCTCCAATAGATGAGAGTGAGTTCTATAGGGTTTTGGATAGTGAGGGAGTATATATTAGGGTATTACCAGGCAAGAATCATTTGCTAGGACTAAAAAATATACTTTATGAGAATGCGTATTTAAATGAGAAAAAGAGTGAAACTATTGAGGGACTAACATTGATGGAGGAAGTTGAGATTAGTGATAATATGGTGCTAGAAACAAATAGTGATATAATGAATTTATTTAAAATGACACCATATTATTACAAAACTAGTTTGTCTGCGATAGATAAGCTAAACCAATTAGATAAACTCGAAACAGAGATAAGTTTTTTAATTAGAGTATATATAAAATAAACCCTTTACAATATTGATTTATAAGAGTATTATTTTAATGTTTTAAGAAAGAAGGAAGGATAAAATGGTAGAAGTTATTCTAGATGCATTTAAAGATTCTATAAAGATCTTTGTGTTCATCTGGGTAACTTACATCATTTTATCCTTTTTTGAATCTAAATTAGTTAATAAGCTTAGAAAAGGTAATGAAACACCACCTTTTTTTGGGGCTTTATATGGTCTTATTCCACAATGTGGAGTTAGTGTTATAGCTGCAGATTTATATACTAAAAGTTATTTAAGTATTGGTACTTTGGTGGCACTGTTTTTAGCGTGTAGTGATGAGGGAATTATAATTTTATTGACTAGCGATAAGGCGATAATGGCAATCCCTTTAATTATTTTAAAATTGATTGTTGGTTTTGTTATTGGTGCTAGTTTGGATTTATTGTTAAAAAAGAAAAAAGAAAAAAAAGTAAACATCAAGAAAGATGAGATTGTTAGCGACATACAATGTAATTGTGCTTATTGTGTTAGTGAAGAGGAAGAGGTAACTTCTTTTGATTTGCATTTATGGTATCCATTTATTAGAAGTTTGAAGATAATATCTCTTGTCCTTGTGATGAATATTATATTTGGGGGTATTGTCTATTTTATTGGAGAAAATAATATCATTGCATTCTTGGAAATGAATAAATATTTGACTCCATTATTTGCTACCATCATTGGTCTTATTCCTAATTGCGCATCCTCAGTAATTATTACTAATTTATATGTTAATTCTGCCATATCTTTTGGTGCTTTAGTGTCGGGATTACTTGTAAATGCAGGGATGGGATTACTTATTATTTTTAAAAGAAAAGATTTGTTTAAAGATAATTTAATTGTACTATGTTCGCTTATTGGTTCCTCTATAATATTTGGATTTTTGATTTGCTTGATATTTGGGTTTTAATTTGGTGTATTTTATACACCTTTTTTATTTATAAAAAATAAAAAATATTATAGAATTTTTATATAAATGGGGTGTTTTTGTGAAAGATAGAATGTTATATAGATTAATTAAAGATGAGGCTAAAAGGCAAGAGTCTACTATAAATTTAATTGCTTCAGAAAATATTGTTAGTGAAGAGGTTATGGAAATTACTGGGAGTATACTTACAAATAAGTATGCCGAGGGATATCCATCTAAGCGATATTATTCAGGTTGTGAGAATATTGATTTAATTGAAAAGCTAGCACAAGAGCGATTAAAAGAAATATTTAAGGCGCTTAAATATCACGCAAATGTTCAACCTCATAGTGGATCACAAGCTAATATGGCAGTATATATGTCCATCTTAGAAAAAGGAGATACAATTTTATCGATGAATTTAAATGATGGTGGACATTTAAGTCATGGTAGTCCTGTTAGTTTTAGTGGAAAAGATTACAAGATTATTAGTTATGGAGTTAATGAAGATGGCTATATTGATTATGATAATGTGGAAAAACTAGCTATGGAATATACTCCTAAATTAATTGTGTGTGGAGCTAGTAGCTATCCTAGAACAATTGATTTTAAAAGGTTTAGACAAATAGCAGATAGAGTGGGTGCTTATTTACTTGCGGATATTGCTCATACTGCTGGTTTAGTTGTTGCAGGTTTACACCCAACTCCAGTTGGATATGCTGATTTTATTACAATGACTACTCAAAAGACATTAAGAGGTCCTAGGGGTGGGGCGATTCTTTGTAAAGAAAAATTTGCTAAAGCCATAGATTCTAGTGTTTTCCCAGGAATTCAAGGTGGACCTATTGAAAATATTATAGCAGCTAAGTGTCAATGCTTTTATGAGGCGGGAAGTGAAGATTTTGTTAAATACCAAAAAAGAGTAATTAAAAATGTTAAGGCAATGGAAGAGGTATTTAATGAATATGGTGTAAGACTTGTTAGTGGAGGCAGCGATAATCATTTACTATTAATAGATACTAAAACTAGTTTTGGTATAACTGGTAAAGATAGTGAAACTATACTTTCTAAGTTGGGAGTCTATGTAAATAAAAATGTTTTACCTTTTGATAAGGAAAAGCCAAGTGTTACTTCTGGTATTAGAGTTGGTAGTGCTTATATGACTACAAGAGGATTAAAAGAATATGATTTTAAACTTATTGCGGATATTATTGTTTGCGCTTTAAAGGGATTAGAAAGAGATGTAACAATCAAAGAAAGAGTTAAAGATATAGTTAAAAAGTGTAAATAGATAATATTTTTGTAAAAAATATAAGTGAATGTAAGATGTTTATTGTATAATTTAAAAAGGTGGTGACTTTAATGGCAAATATAAATAATAGTGATTACGAACAAATGATATTTGATAATATTGAAGAAATTCAAGATGCTGCATTAAATGGTGATGCTACAAGTCAATATTATCTAGGAATTTATTATGCTACACCTAGATGTGAAGAGTATGATTTAAAGAAAGCGTTTCATTGGTTTTTAAAATCTGCTGAACAAGGATTTGTAAGTGCTCAATGTAATGTTGGAGTATGTTATGCAAATGGTATTGGAGTAGAGCAAGATTATAGTAAGGCAATTTATTGGTTTGTGGAGGCTGCTAAACAAAATGATGAAACTAGTATTTTCAACTTGGGATATAGTTACTTCAATGGTAAGGGAGTAGTTCAAAACTATGAAAAAGCAATTTATTGGTATAACAAGGCTATTGAACTTGGAAATGATTATGCTGAGTTTATATTAGGACTATGTTACTTAAATGGTAATGGTGTTGCTAAGGATGAAAAGTTGGCTTTCAAACATTTCCTTAATGCTGCTAAAAATGAAAATGCTGAGGCTGCATATAATTTAGCATATTGTTATGAGTTTGGTATTGGTACTAAAAAGAATGAGAGCAAGGCAAGCAAGTGGTATGAAACAAGTGCTAGCTTAGGTAATGATGTAGCAATTGGAAGATTAGGTTTATATTTCCTTGATTCAAAAGACTATGATGAAGCGTTTGATTGCTTCCAAGTAAGTGCAAAAAGAGGTAATTTAAAGTCAACATATTATTTAGCTAAGTGCTATCAAAATGGATATGGTTGTCCAGTGAATGAAGCTCTAGCATATAAATTATTTAAGATTATAGCAGGCGAAGGTGATTTTGAATCATTGTATGAAGTTGCTATATGTAAACTATATGGAATTGGAACAACAAAAAATGAAAGAGAGGCATACAATTATTTTGTGGCTTGCAAAGAACAAGGAATAGAGCTTGCTAATGATGCTATTGCATGTTGTATGTTACAAGGTGTAGGTACTGCATTAAATGAAGAGGGCGCTATTGAATTATTCAAATTTGGTGCTAAAAATGATTGGGCATTAAGTTGCTATAACCTATCAATGTGTTATGCACTAGGTAAGGGTGTTGAAAAAGATGAGACAAAAGCTTTAGAGTTTTTAACTAAAGCTGCTGAGCTAAATTATGGTGAGGCTCAATACTATTTGGGTAAATGCTATGAGAATGCTAATTTTGTGGAAACAGACTATAAGAAGGCTAAATATTGGTATACTAGATCATCTGTTTCTTTCCCACTTTCTAAAGTAGCTTTAGCAGATATGGTATTCGATGGCCATGGAACAAGTGCATCATATTCAAAGGCAAACAAGATGTACAAAAGAATATATGAAAGTCATAAAATATTAGAGGCTGGTATTAATTATGCTATAACTTGTTTATTCTTACCTGGTAAGGCAAGAGTTGGTGTTGATTTATTAAAGACTTTATACGATGTAAATAGTTATGAAATAAATGAGTTCTTGGGATGGTGTTATGAATATAACATTGGTACTGATAGAGATGCAGAAAAATCTAGAAAGTATTTAAAAGCAGCAGAGTTAATAAAAGATGCAATTAAGGCTGAATAATAGATAAGGAGTAGTTATTATGATAAATATTGATGGTAAAAAAGTTAGTCAACAAGAAGTTGATTTGATGCTTATAGTAGCTTGTAAAAGAGCTGATTTAAACACTGTAATTAAATGTGTTGAAGAATATGGGGCTAATGTTAATGCAATGGATGCAGCTAATTATGCTAGAGTGTTAATTTATGCACTAAGAGCATGTGATAATGGAAAAGGCAGTAAGGGAGAAACAATTGTTAAGTACCTTGTAAATAGAGGCGCTGAAATTAACTTTAAGCACGGAGATAAAGGGTCATTAACAGAGTCTAGACCATACTTTATTTATTGGGCGGCAGAAAATACTAATTTTATAAGTGATGATTTAGTTGAGTTTTTAGTAAAAAAAGGTGGAGCAGCAGCTTTGGATTATGTTCCTAATTCTAAAACACAAAATTATAAAAGTGCTGGAGAAATTATTAAAACTCGTAGACCTGAACTATATAAGAATTTAGTGAAAAATAAGGTTATTACAAGTGGAGTTAAAAGATAGCACTCAGTGCTATTTTTTTCTTTCATATATAATATGAGGTCAAAATAATTATTGAAAGATACATGTAACTAATGTAAAATAAAATTGTAAGTGTAATAACTTAATGTACTTAGGGAGGGACAATTATGGAAAAGAAGGCAATGAATGAGATTAGAGAAGCAATATTGAATTACACAAGCGGTAAGAAATTCACTCCTTGTGGAAAAGAAGAACTAATTGCTCATTTTGCTAGTTACTATGGCAAAGAAGAAGTTTCACACACAGTTGATGAAATGTTGGAAAACTATGATTTAATCATGACATCTAGAAAGAATATTCAAAATGCACCAAGTAGTGGTGTATTTAGAGGAGAAGTTACTGGTGTTAATGATGATTACATTTATGTGAAAATAGATGGAATGGCAGATGACTTTAGAGTTACTAGAAAATCTCATGAGATAATCTTACCTAAGAGCGAAGTTGTTATAAAGTCATACGATTTTAATGGTAGCAATGGAGAAGTTATAAAAGTAATTAAAGCAAGTAATCCTACATTAGTTGGTGAAATTATTGTAGAAGGTTATAAAGAGGGAAAATATGAATATTATATTAAGCCTCAATCTAAAAGAATTGGATACAAACTACATCTTAATAAAGAAGAGTGTAAAAATTTAGTTGATGGTCATAAAGTTGTGTTCAGTTTAGAACCTAGTAAGAATGGTGTAGTTCCTCACCTTGAAAGAATTATTGGTCATAAAAATGATATTGGTGTAGATATCACTTCTCTTGCAATTGAAGCTGAAGTGCCAATTGATTTTTCTCAAGAAGCAGAACAACAAGCAGAGAATACTCCTAATGTAGTAACAGAAGAAGATAAAAAAGGTAGAGTTGATTATACAGAAGAGTTAGTAATTACTATTGATGGTGATGATACTAAAGATAGAGATGATGCTTATCAAATTAAAAAATTACCTGATGGCAGATTGCATGTAAAAGTTCACATTGCTGATGTTGCTCATTATGTTCCTTTTGGAAGTCCTATATATATGGATGCATTAGAGAGAGGTACATCATGTTATTTAGCTGATAGAGTTATTCCTATGCTTCCAAGACAATTAAGTAATGGTATTTGTTCATTAGACCCAAATGTTGAAAGATTAGCAATGAGTTATGAGTTTGATATTTTTGAAGATGGAAGCGTTGGTAACTTTGTAGTTAATGAAAGTGTTATCAAGTCTAGAAAGGCATTTACATATAATGAAGTTCAAGCTATCTATGATGGTGATGAAGAAGTAAGAGCTGCTAATGAAGAATATCTAGAATTATTTGAATTATCATTTGAAGCTAGTAAGAGATTATCTATGAGAAAAGCTAAAAATGGAGAATTAAAATTAGATACTAGAGAAGCTAAGTTAATTGTTGATGAAAATGGTAAGCTAGTTGAAGTAAAAGTTAGAAAGCAAAGACCAGCAGAAAGATTAATCGAAGACTTAATGGTTGCAACAAATGAAGCAGGTGCTAGACATGTTTGTGATATGGGACTTCAATTCTTATTTAGAAATCATGAATATCCTGATATTGAAAAATTAGAAGCAAACTTCATACCATTATGTAAATCTCTTAAGATTCAACCAAGATTCCAAAATGAAAACTTTGCTCATGAATATCAAAGAATAATGAAGCAAGTTGATGATCCAATTGTTCAAAATGCATTGAGTGAAGCATTCTTAAGATGTTTACCTAAAGCTTATTATGGTCCTAATAGAGAAGGTCACTTTGGTTTGGCTCTACAATACTATGCTCAATTAACTTCACCTATTAGAAGATTACCTGACTTAGAAAATGAATATATTTTCCATAAGATTGCTAGATTAGAAAAAGAACCTGAAAACTATCAAGAAATTTTAGATATGTATGAAAGATTATTAGAAGTTGGTAAAACTTCTTCTGCACAAGAAAAAAGAGCAGATCAATTAGAAAGAGATACAAATAAGATGAAATTTGCTGAATATATGCAAACTCGTATTGGTGAAGAATATACTGCAACAGTTAGTGGTTTCTCTAAGAATGGTATCTTTGTACAATTACCTAATACAATTGAAGGTATGATTCCATTTAGATCAATTAATACAGATTCATTTACATATGATGACAATAGAAAAGTTGCTGTTGGAAAAAGAAGTGGTGAAATATTCACACTTGGTACTCCACTTCAAGTAAGTGTTAAAAGAGCAAGTAAATCTGAAAGTCAAATTGATTTCTCATTAATCAGAAGATTAGATAAGGGGTCTTCCAAAAGTAGCACAGATGACAGAAAGAAGAAACCAAGAAGATAATTATGAAGAGTGAAGGAATAAAAGTTATAGCTTTAAATAAAAAAGCTGGTTATGATTATTTCTTATTTGATACTTACGAAGCCGGTTTAGTTTTAGAGGGTAGCGAAATTAAATCAATAAGAGAGGGCAGAGTGAATTTAAAAGATAGCTATATTCATATAAAAAATGGGGAAGCTTTCATTATAAATATGCACATTGCAAATTATGAAAAATCTAGTTTCTTTTTACCTAGTACTACACGAACTAGAAAATTACTTTTGAATAAAATAGAAATAAACAAAATATCTATTAAAATTAATGAAAAAGGGTTTACTATAGTTCCTACTAAAATTTATTTAAAAAATGGCTTAGCTAAACTAGAAATAGCCTTAGCTAAAGGTAAACACAACTATGATAAAAGGGAAGTAGAAAAGAATAAAGATATTAATAGAAATATTAATAAAATGATAAAAGAACTTAATAAATAAGTTAATAAATACTAGGCGTTGCCTAGTATTTTTTTGTCTTAAAATATGTAAAATAATAGTTTAAAAAAAGGGCGTAAAATAGTATAATATTTATAGCAAATGGGGAGGAATATTATGAGAAAATTTGCACCAGTTAGAAAAGAATTTAAAAAGTACAATGATGATGAAATCAAGATGCCTGTAAGGGCTACAAAACATTCAGTTTGTTACGATTGTTATTCACCAATTGATACAGTTGTAGAACCTGGAGATACTAACTTAATATTTACAAATGTTAAGGCTTATTGTAATCATGATGAAGGGTTTATTTTAGCTTCTACCAGTGGTATGGGTAAAAGGGGAATTATCCTAGCTAATGGTATTGGTATTATTGAAAGTGATTATGCAGATAATGAAAGTAATGATGGTAATATAGGATTTATGTTACATAATATTGGAAAAGAAACTTATAACATTAAAAAAGGCGATAAAATTGGTCAAATATTCTTCTTTAAGTTTTTGACTGTAGATGATGAGGTAGCACCTACTGAGACTAGAAAAGGTGGATTTGGATCTACTGTTAAAAGTAATTAAAATGTAAAACAGCTAAGATAAGTTCTTAGCTGTTTTTATTTCCCCAATCAGGAGAAAATTTATTATTTAATTGAATAAATGAATGTTTTTTATTCCAGTTGCAAAATGAAGATTGATAGCAATGTTTACAAGGGCTATCCATGTTTTCTGTATTCACATTTTTTCTATATTCTTGAAAGCATTCATGATTCCACATTTCCATGAATTTTAAATTTTCATCATATTGAAAAAACTTTGTACTTGTAGACATACATGGCCTAATATAGCCATCACTACCCACAAAAAAATCACGCCAAGCAACATAGCAGTCTTTATGGTTTTTATCTTTCGATATGTCTTGTCCAATTATATAAGGGAGCTTTAAAGCGACATTTAAATCATTTGCTAGTTTCTCTGATTCATCAAATATCCTTTTTGTTTTCTCTTTTTCATCCCATAAAGTTTCTTTAGCCAGGGTATTATTAAATGCAGTTAAATACACAACTTTTACCTCATCAACACCTATATCACTTGCTAACTTTATAACGTTTGGTAATTCTTCAATATTAGATTTCATTGCACAAAAAACAAAATTAATATATGGATAACTCAGATTTCTTTCTTTTTTGATTTTTACTATTTCTTTTAGATTATATGTGATTTTATCTAAATCACTTCCACGTCTTATTTTATTGTTACTCTCTTTAGTGGCTCCATCTATACTTATTGCAAAAACATCCACTTTATAATCAAATATCGCATCTTTTATGATATCAAGGGTCATTCCATTGCTACAGAAGTATTTTCTAGCAGAGTGATTATTAATTATCTTTAGCATGTCTAAAAAGTGTGGGTGAATGGTTGGCTCACCCCAGCCCATTAAGGTTACTTCTTCGACAATATCAAATAGTGGTTCTAAATTTTTAAATGTTTCAAAGTTAAATGATGTTAATTGAAAATTAGCTGCATTTCTTCCACACATGAGGCAGTTTAAATTACATGCATTAGTTAACTCTAAAACTATTCTTCTAGGGTATGACTTTAAAATGATAGAATTGTCATCGATTTCTTTTAGGTTTAAGTTTGAATTTTCTTCTTGTGCTTTAGTTAAAGGCTTACCACAGAATAATGTTTTTGTTTTTGATCTAAGTAACATAAAGATTACCTCACATTTCTATAACATTATAGTATAAATATTTTAAATGAAAATCTTTTTTTAAAAATTATTATTTGTAATAATTTTATTAGATGATTTATTATTGGTGGAACAAATAAAAAAATTGGAGGTTTGGTTATGTGGAATATATTAATTGGTATACTTATTCCTCTTGTAGGAACAATTTTAGGAAGCAGCATAGTTTTATTTGCTAAAGATAAACTTAATAGTAAAGTGGAAAAACTTTTGCTTGGGTTTGCTTCTGGAGTAATGATTGCAGCCTCTATTTGGTCTCTTATAATCCCAAGTATTGAAATGAGTGAAAATATGGGTAAATTTAGCATTATTCCTGCTTCGGTAGGATTTATCTTAGGGATGCTATTTTTATTAGGACTTGATAGTTTTTTGCCACATTTACATATTCATAGCGAAGAGGTTGAAGGCGTAAAGAAAAGTAATATAAAGAAAAAGACAATGATGTTTTTAGCTGTTACCTTGCATAATATTCCTGAAGGTATGGCAATTGGAGTAGTGTTTGCTGGATTTTTAATGGGCAATGTAGGAATTTCTTTAACTGGAGCAATAGCACTTTCAATTGGTATTGCCATACAAAATATTCCTGAGGGAGCGATTGTTTCTTTTGATATGAAAAACAAGGGAGAGAACAATAAAAAGTCATTCTTATATGGTGTTGTAAGTGGAGTGGTAGAACCTATTGGTTCACTTGTAGTTATCTTATTTAGTGCACTACTTACAAGTATTATTCCTTACTTTCTTTCATTTGCAGCTGGGGCAATGATTTATGTTGTAGTAGAAGAGTTAATTCCTGAGTCGCAAACGGGGAAACATTCAAATATTGCTACAATTGGAGTAATGATTGGATTTACATTAATGATGATATTAGATGTGGTACTTGCATAAATAAAGAAAAACACCTATTGAAAAGTAGGTGTCTTTTAATTTATACTAATTAGCGTAGCAAAAGCTACGAATACTAATTTGGGGATGACATGGCTTCGACAGGTAGAGGAGAGCATGGATTGCAGTGGGATGATAGCCCTTAAAGATCAAATGCCGATAAATGGCAACTATAATTACGCATTAGCTTACTAGTCAATAGACTTTTATCTCAATAGCGAGAAGTAGCTCACTGAGTTAAGATTTTCCTTTAGTTTTAACAAGGTGTCATATTATGAAGGATAAGATTTACTAAAATTCTGTATAGTAAATACGAAAATTTACAGGATAGCTATTAAGTGGAGAGTCTTACTCCTTACTTAATAGTGAATAAATAATCTAAGACTAAACTGTAGATGTCTATGAGCAAGTTTATTTGGACACGGGTTCGATTCCCGCCATCTCCACCAAGTGTGATGAAATTACCCCCATTTCTTGGACTGAAATATGTTACAATGAAATGGGGGTTTTACTATATGAAATATTCGATACAGGAGAAATTAAAAATAGTCAAAGAGTATGCAGAAGAAGGAATACCTTTGCATGAATTAGCTAAGAAATATAATTATCATTACACTAATATAAAATATCAATGTGCACTTTATAAGATGCATGGTGAGAAGGCATTTGAAGACCATGGGACTAGTAGATCTTATAGTAGAGAAGATAAACTAAAAGCCATAGATAGAGTACTTAATGGAAAAGAAAGCCGAAGACAAGTAGCATTAAGTCTGATGTTAACAGATCCAAAGATAGTAGAAGATTGGGTTAGAAAATATCAAAGAGAAGGAGAAGAATCAATAAAGGACACTCATAGTAGAACCCATTATTTGATACATGAAGAAAGATTGCAAGTAGAAGCAAACAAGAAATTATTAGAGCGACTCGAATATTTAGAAGCGGAGAATGAATACCTAAAAAAATCGTACGCCCTAATTCAAAAGAGAGAGCAACAAAAGAAGAACAAGTCTTAATTATAAAAGAGTTAGGGCAAAAATATAAGCTCTCAATGTTGTTAGAGATAGCACGAATATCTAAATCCACATATTTTTATAAATCCAGTCGTCTAGATTATAAATATAGAAAAGATGAAGAAATCAGAAATAAGATAATAGAGATATTTAATAATAATTATTGTAAATATGGAGTACCAAGAATCACATTAGAATTAAGAAATATTGGCTATAATATTAATAAAAAGCGAGTAGAAAGAATAATGAATGAATTAAAACTAAAAGCAAAGCCACAAAGCAAGCGATATAATTCATATAAAGGTGAGATAGGAAAGATATGCAAGAATAAATTACTTGAAGAAAAAGAAATAAATGGCAAAACAAAAGAAAAAAGAAACTTTAAGACAATAAGACCATATGAGAAACTAGGAACTGATGTAACTGTATTCATAACTAAATATGGAAAGCTTTATTTATCACCGATAATAGATTTTCATACAAGAGAAGTATTAAGTTATTGTATAAGTGAGAATCCAAATTACAAACAAGTGAGAGATATGTTAAATGATTTATTTAAATATCATGGAAATAAAATAAAAGGTGCAATATTGCATTCAGATCAGGGATATCAATATCAAATGAAAGTATATCAAAAGACTTTAATAGAGCGTGATATAATTCAAAGTATGTCAAGGAAAGGAAGTTGTTTAGATAATTCACCGACCGAGAATTTCTTTGGAAGATTAAAAGAAGAAATGTATTATGGAAAAGAAGATACATTCACTTCGCTTAGTCATCTTAAAAAAGAAATAGAAAAATATATAAAATATTATAATGAAAAAAGAATAGTTACAAGATTAACTATTTCTCCATCATTATATAGACAAAGATATTACGAGCAATTACAATAATTATAAAGGTGGGAGTTAACAACCCACAGTCCAAATAATTGGGGTAACCTCATGAGGTAATCGAAAAACGGACACATTTTTAGCTCAAGTCCAATTTCGTTAATTTTAAAAGGTAAGTATTATACTAATACTTGCCTTTTTCTTTATCTTCTAAATTAGACTGTAGATTATTGTAATATTCTTCTTCATATTCATTTGGAGTCTTATTATTTAAGGTGTTATGTGGTCTATCATTGTTATAGTATTCGATATAATCTGCGACTGCTTTTTTTAGGTCATCTAGGTATTCAAAATTTCTACTATTCAAATCATCTTGTTTCATATTTGAAAAGAAACCTTCGATTACAGCATTATCATATGGAGTTCCTCTTTTAGAAAAAGATTGTTCCACTTTTAATGAATGTAATAAGTTTCGATATTGATTAGAAGTATAGTTAACACCTTGATCGCTATGGAAGGTTAATCCTTCTGGATTATCTCTTTCTTCATAAGCAGCTTTAAATGTATTTACGGTTAATGCTTCATCATTTCTAGATGATATTCTATAGGCGATTACTTTTCTTGAAAATAAATCTAATATTACACAAATATAAAATTTATTATCATTGATATTAACTTGAGTTACATCTCCACACCAGAATAAATTTGGTGCACTTTGAATAAAGTTTTGTTGTAGTTTATTAAATGAAGGATGAGATATGGTGACATTCTTTTTCTTTGCTACTTTTCTTTTGGTTCTTATACTTTTTAAGTTTAATTCTTTCATTAATCTAGAAACTCTTTCATGGGTACAAGTGATGTTATTTGTTCTTAATTTTATATGCATTTTTTTAATTCCTAGTCTATGACCACTTTTTTCAAAAAATTCTAAGATTTTTTCTTTTAAAAAATCATCATACATATCTCTCTGCGTTATTTGTACTTTATCATGTATGTGGTGATATAAAGTAGAATATGGAAGTTGTAATATTCTGGCGACTTCTTTTAGATGATATGTTTCAACGAGTTTTTGCGCTACATATAATTTTTCTTTTAAAGGTATATCAAAAAGACAAAGAGTTTTAGTTAAAATTTCATTTTTCCTTAATTCCTTTTTATACATACTTTCTAATTTAAGATATTCTTTTGTTGTTTTTAATTGTTCATTTTCTTTTTGAAGTTGTATATTTTCTTCATTCAACCAATTATATAAAGTACTTTTTTTAACATTATATACTTGGCATATTTCCTTGGGGGCAACACCTTTTTTGTATTCTTTTAGTATTTCGTTTTTGTATTTAGTAGGGGATCTCATAGCACCACTCCTTCTAATTTATGATAACCCTAGTGTCAAGTGGGCTAAAAATAATTATTGCATTAACGAAAATGTTGGATTAAAATGAATGTATAAAAGGATTTTTAATTTGATAGGAGATGTTATTATGGGAAGAGTAATTACTTGTTATTGTGTATTAAATTTATTAGGAATTGATAATAATCAATATTTTAAAGTTGAAGATTTTAAAGGTGTTACAGTCAACAAAGAATTTGTAGAAAAAGCAATTGAAAATGATACTAAATATTTTAAAAAATATGAAGATGAAGTAAATGAAGATAAAGCATTTCTTGCTGAAGTTCAAACATCTTTACAATTAGAAAAAGAAAATAAAGAAAATGAAAGCTTAAAAGAGTTTGAGAAGTTATTTGATTTATTGAAATCTTTAAACAGTGAATATGTTAGAGCTTCTAATACGAGATGTTTATCCAAAGAATTTTATGATAATATTCAAAAACTTGATAATTCACGTGTGGAAAATATAAAATCAAAAGCATTATCTACAGAATTATTAAATCATCCTGGGTATGAACTTCATTTAAAAATCAATAGTGTAAAAGAAAATCCAAGATATTGTACTGTTTGTATTGCTCTTGAAAATATGAAAAGATCTAAAGAACAAATGTCTCAATTAATAGAATATCTTAAAGAAAATGGGTTTCCTAATAAAACATATGCTCAAATAGTAAAAGACAAGAAAAAAATAAATTCTAAAAGATAAATTGTATAACAAATTAAAGGTGCTGAAAGGCATCTTTTTTAATAATGCTAGTATAAATATATAATGTTTAAAAAAGAAAAATGATTGATAAAAGAAGCGGTTTAAAAGTGATTAAAAAAATGGTATAACTATCATAGGTGATAAAAAATGACAAAGGTAAAAAAAGAACATTATGTTCCACAGTGCTATTTAAAAAATTTTTCTAAGGATAGGAAGAAATTGTTTTATTATAATAAGCAAGTTAAAAATGATTATCATTATGTCAATATAGCGGATGCTGCTGAAGAAAGATATTTTTACGATTTAGACATTTCAAATAATTATCAGGAGCTTTCTGCTGAAGATAAAGAAAAAATAGATAAGGAATTTATTGAAGAATATGGCAAGCATATTCCAGAAATGGATAAAGATATAATTGATGATTGCGAACAATTTTTAGAAAGATTTTTTTCGAAAGAAGTAGAGGATGATTTAGCACAATACTTAGATAAAATCAAATATAATACATATGGATTTAATAAATGGGTTGCGAATAATTGTTATTTTATTAGTGAAGAAGATAAACATAATTTAACTAAACTAATAGTATACCAGTTCATTAGAACACCATATTATAGATACTTTATAAATCAGTCCCATGTAAATGTTAATAAAAAAGTAATTCCCGTCGTAGCTTCTCTTTGCGGTATAGACATAACAGAAGATGATGTTAATGATACTTTTAATGATGAACAAGCAAAGTTAAGACATATATTATCATTGTCTAGTGATAATGCAATGAAAGAATATGCTCCGATTCTATTTTTTCACAAATGGGTTCTTATAGAAAATATGACATCTATTGCTTTTGTTACTTCGGACAACCCGATATCTTTATATCCAACTAAAAAACCGCCTTTTCCGTGGATGGGAACAGGATTGTCGTCACCAGGCATGGTAATTCTTTATCCTATATCTGATAAATTGATGATAGCAATAATTGAAGATAGTGTGTCTGCAATTAGAGATAGAAAAATAGTTCAAATATATGATGCTGAAAAAATTTTGCTTTTTAATTCAATTGTTATTTCAAATGCAACTAAATATATATATTGTATAGATAAAAAAACTGTAGAATTGGTTGATAGAATATGTGATCGGAATCCTAAATTAAGAAAATCTAATGAAAACTGTATTGAATGTAGCTAGATAAAAATCAATACATTTTTATCTAATTATCTTAATGATTAAGCTAGAAAAATCGAATATTATTCCTTTGGTCTTATAGAGAAAATTGATTTTATGCTCAAGCTCTTCAAGGGTGCTAATTAATTTTATAGGGGTGCTACTAACTTAACGATTACTTTTGAAGGGGTGTTAATAGATTTTTCAAGGGTGCTACTCTAATAACGATTACAAAATAAAAAAATCCCTAAAAATTAACTAGGGGTGCTAAAAATTTTTAAGCAAAAAAGGGCATTGTATCAAAAAGTGTCTTTAGAACCATGTGAGAATTAATGGTTTGAGACCATCAAAATATGCCTTAAATTATCTAAAATACGGGTAAAATAAGGCTTTTTTAATAAAAATTCGATAAAAATATGAAAAAATAATAACAAAATTATAAAAAAATGACTATTGTGTTAACGATGACCCCTGCACCTTTTTGGTTAGGGTGCTAAAAAATAACGATTACTCTTAAAATTTAACGATTACTAGGGGTAAGGGTGCTAATTTTGGTATTCCTTTTATTGTTTGAGATTGGGATTAGTGTTAGACTTTAGACGGATAAATAAGAATTTTTAGGATGGGGGCAGTAAAATGAAAGAAAGAAGTTTTATAGGAAGTCTAGGAATTTTATTATATGTTGTATTGTCGTTAATAGACAGATTCTTTTATAAGATACCTGATTACATTTATATTCCATTAATGGTTTTAGGAATTGTAATTATA
>JBGVCT010000007.1:0-2756 GCA_045118975.1 Bacilli bacterium | reverse complement strand
AAAAAAACCTGGTGGAGGAATCAATACTGAAGCTAATCAAGAGAAAAGAAGAAACAAAATAATGCTTCAACAAATCAAGGGATTATGTAGGCAAGCATTAGATGGAATTATTGATGAAGATCAAATCAAATACATTCTATCGAAGCTATCCAAAAAGGATTATGAAGAAGCAATTGAATGTTTAGAAGAAATTAAAGAAAAGGAGGTGAATGAAGAGTTAGAAATCCAATTAGAAATTGAAGAAATTATAACTAAAATTAAAGACTATTTTTTTGAAAAACAAATTTATTAAAAGGAGGAAAGAAGATTATTGATGATAAAAAATAGAAAACGAAACATAGTTAAATATTTCTGTGTAGCGTTGATGTCTATGCTTTGTGGAATAACTTTATTATCTGCTACTGGTAGTGCGCTAGAAGTTAATGCTGCAGGTAATTCTCCTATTTCCACAATCGCAGGTTATGAAACTCATAATCATGTTGTACAACAATCAATGTTTGGAACATCATCGAACTATTCAGAATCAAAATATAAAAACACAGGTATTAAAATCTTTGCTTCAAATAACTCAGGAAGTACTACAACTGGAACTTCGATAGAACTTGATTCATCATCGTTCTATGTAGACTTCACTGGAGCAAATTCGATGTATTTGCCTTCAGGTGTTTATGAAGATATTTGTTATACATTACATTATCGTTTTGAAATTATATCAAGTTCAGGATATACAAGCTGGTATATCGATTATACAGCAGATATTGAAAATGAACCATATGAAAGAGTCTTTAATGTAAATGGCAACAAGACTACAAAATATGATGCTGAAGGAACTGATTGTATTAATTTCCAACCTACTGAATTAGGAAATAGATTAGTTAGTTTATATAGTGGTAACTTTACTTGGAAACTAACTAGGGAATATATGTGGATCAAGATGGATTTAGATAATAGTATCTATGCAATTTACGATACAACATCTACTATGACAGGCACACTTCTTATTGATACAACAAAACCTACATTAACAGCAAAAGGTTATACAAATAATTCAACAATTACAAGTGGAAGTTATGTAAATCAAAGAGTTACTTTTACAGCGAGTGATACTAACTTTGAAAGAATATACTACAAACTTCCAACAAATACTTACTACAATTCAACAACAGCCAAAACTTATACCTCAAGTGCAACAAATGGTTGGTGGACTGTGTATGCGGTTGATACTGTAGGAAATAAAACAAATGAATTTACATTCTATTATGATGCGACATCCCCAACTGGATCTATTTCAAGTAATGGAACAACGGTAGCAAGTGGTAGTTATGTAAGTAAGAGTTTTGCTTATACAGCAAGTGATAGTGGAAGTGGAATAAAACAAATTTATTATAAATCACCAGTAAGCTCTGGTTATCAAGCATACTCAGCTGGAACTATTATTCCTGCAACTGCTGGAGATGGTTGGTATTACTTTTATTCAGTAGATAATGCGGGAAATCAGTCAGCAACAATGAGTGTGTATTTAGAAACAGAAGCACCATTAATTGAAATCTATAGAAATGGTAAAGTAGCTTATTCAACTAGTATGACAACAGGAGGCACATTTGATACTGGAGTATATTTCAATAGATTTGACTATATGAAAATTACTTATGATTCATCAAGTGGCAATGTTTCTTGTAACTACACATTAGATAGTAATTTCCAATTAGCGTCTAATTTTACTGGCTTTAAATACACTATTGTCTTAACAACACCAACTGGAATAACAGGACATTATACATTCTATGTTGTAGATACTAATCCTTATATTTCAATTGGTGACATGAACTATTATAATGGACAAACTGTTCATTTAAATAAAGACACTTATGTATCATTCTTTGATGATAGTGACATTACAGATTCAGCAGATACTGGAGTAGAAATTACATCTGAAGGGTATCACATCATTGATACTAAAGCGACTTATAAAGAACTAAGTGGAATGACTCTATCAACTCCAGAAGGAACTGAAACAACTTATCATTTAACTTTAAATGATAGAGCTGGAAACATTTCAAAAATAAATATAGTTATTGATAAAGATGGAGTTGATGGTGTTTGGACAAATGATGAAGAAGAAATCCCAAACAACGGATATACAAATAAACCAGTTTATCTTTACTATGAAGAAAGTTCAGTAACAGCAACTTACTCAAAAGATGGTGGGGAATACAAAATTTATACAAAAGGAACTGAATTCAGTGAAGACGGAACATATTCAGTTATCCTTCAAGATTTAGCAGGGAATAAAACTACTTATGTTATAAATGTTGATACTGTTAGTCCTACTGGATCTTTATACGCTGATTATCAAGAAGTTGAAAATAATAGCGTAACTAATGGAAAAATCTATTTTACTTGGGATGGTGAAAACACAGCAACAGTAAATGGAACTCCTTATACAAGAAATACAGTTATTAGCGAAGATGGATTATATGAATTCGTACTTCAAGATAAAGCTGGAAACACTTCAACTTATAAAATTAGAATTGATACATTACCACCTGAACTTAACCAAGAATTAGTTAATTCCAGTGAAGATTACTTAGTTGGTAAATGGTTCTTAGTTAATGTTGATGATACTCAAACATCATTTGCAGATTATGAATCAGCTTTAGAATTTGCATCAACTAAAGAATTTGAAAAGTATGTTACAGCACTAGAATTAGATGATGTAAATAACTTTACTCAATATCACTTAGTAGCAAGTAAGG
>JBGVCT010000006.1:0-93658 GCA_045118975.1 Bacilli bacterium | reverse complement strand
ACTATACTTCCACCATGCATTTCAAATGTTGCATAACCTGTAACATATACTCCTGCCACATATGAACCACTATATCCACCAGTTACAATTGTATCAGTTAGATTTAAATGTCCTGCATTTGCTCTTATTACTCTAGATTTTAAATTTGCATCTAATCTTATATCATCAAACTTTACATCTGTTTCTAATCCTTCAATAACAAACATAGCCGCCCCAGTAAAGTCTTCTGAAGTTTTAATTGTTGCATCATAACCTACTATAGTTAAGTCTTTATTAATTGTAATTTGTTCTGAGATAACTGTCTCTCCCATTACTTTAACCACATCTCCTGATTCAGCTGCTGCAATAGCATCATTTAAAGTAAGATATGTTTTTTCTTCACTATAAATTGTATGTCCACCTCTATAAATGCCCTTTTCAGGATTGTGAATTGTAACATAATTTCCTGTTTCCTTTGTAGATATCATAAGTTTATCAACACTACCGCCAGTATATTCAAACACTGCATATTGTTCTTCATCATATTCAACATACACATTTTCCACAGTTCCATCAATAATACTTAATATTCCACCAGTTTCACTCTTATATGAGTTAGCATTTACAAATACACTACCAATTTCTGCATTTTCATCAATAATAGCCACAGTACCTGAAGCTTGTGATCCTATCCATAAATCTGTTGCATATTCTAAATAATCTTGTTTTTCTGCAATTGTATTTCCCTTGATACTTCCACCATACATAGCAAATGTTGATCTACCAGTTACATAAACACCTGCAATATATGAATTACTATATCCGCCTGTAACATTAGTTTCATATAACACAAGATTTCCACTATTGACTCTAATAACTCTACTTTGACCTCTAGCATCTAGATTTAATCCTTCAAAGTGAACATTTCCTTCAATGATGAACATTGCTGCTCCTTCAAAATTATCGGTTACAGAAACATCTGCATCTTCTCCTCTTAGAGTTATTTGTTTTTCTATAGTAATTGTATTACTAATTTTTGTTCCAGATAAAATTTGAACTATATCACCAAATTCAGCTGCCTCAATAGCTTCTTCTACAGTTTCATAATATGTACCAGCAATACTTGCTTGAGCAAATTTTGCATATAATGTTAATGGTTCTGACATATATCCACCAGTAAATTGACGAGTACATTCTTCATCAACATACCATCCCATAAATGTGTATCCATCTTTTTTGGCATCATAAATATTTAGTGCATCATTAACTGTGAATGTAGCAGGATTTCTATCATCATTTGTTCCACCATTTAATACATATTCGATTGGGTAGACATCCCTTTCAAAGATGAATTGTAGTTCTACATCTCCTGCTGGCATTACAAAGCTTCTACTTGTTGCATTAATTTCTTCGCCATTCATAATTATCTTAGTCAATGAATATCCCATATCAGGGTAAACAGTAAATTCAACTGTACTTCCATAATCAGCAGAATAAGGAATTGCTATTGTTCCATGATCAGCTGTAAATCCAATATTATATGAGTTAACGCTCCATAACGCAGTATACGTTTTATTTCCTGTTGTACCTCTTATGATTGTAAATGTCCTTGAAACTTGTTGAGTACTCTCATCTCTCCAACCCATAAAGTGATATCCTTCTTTAGTAGGCATTGCAATATCAAAATCTAATGTTTCAATATCATAAGTATCTCTGTTATCAGAACTATTTACCCCGCCATCTAAATTGTAGGTAATTGTGTATTCACTAGCTTTGTAAATTACTTCTAAAGTAACATCTTCTCCAGGCATTGTAAAACTTGTTGTGGTAGCATCTTTGATTTCATCATTAATTCTAATTTCAACAACCTCATATCCTGGATTTGGTTCTATAACAAATGTTATTTCATCTCCATGATTAGCCCCACCTACAATATTAATATCTCCATAGTTAGATATAGTAGTAATCTTATAAGTAGTTAATTCCCATTGTGCCGAAAATCTTCTGTCACCCATGCTACCTTTTAATATTTTTCTAAATTGTACAATAGTACCTGTATCTTCATCTTTCCAGCCAACAAATGTATATCCTTCCTTAGTTGGATTGTTAATGCTTATAGTTTCTGTTGTAACATCATAACTCTCTGGATTGTTTTTAGATAACACACCGCCATTTAATTCATAAGTAATAGTATATGTGTGTGGTACAAATTTAGCATATAAATCCATATGTCCTTTATCGCCTTGTTCAATCGTAGTAACTTGATTTACAAAAGTTGATTCCTCATACCACCCAGCAAAAGTGTACCCTTCTTTAATTGCATTCTTTAAAGAAAACGTTTCATCACTAGCTTTATAAGTTTCTGGATTACTAGAATCATTTGTTCCACCATTTAGGTGATACTTGATTGAATAAACAGTTTCAGTCATAGTTTCTTCATTATCAGTATCCTCACAGCCAGTCAAAACATAAGTTCCTGCAGCAAATGTTAGAGCAAGCAATCCTGTAATAACTTTCTTTTTAGTTTTCATTTAACCACCCTTTCAAATATTTATGTACTAATTAAGCAAATTAATTTTACACATTAAACATCATATCACGCAAGAGATAAAAATTAAACATTTTTAATATAAAAATGTTTAAATAATTAGTTTTATGGGATTAATTACACATTAATGTAAAAAAATGTAAAAAAAAGCATCATTCAGATGCTTGGATTTCTTATTCACAGGTTTCCTAACAAAAAAATGGCTTTTCAGCCATTTAATTTCAAATGGTGGCGCAAGGCGGAATCGAACCGCCGACACAAGGATTTTCAGTCCTTTGCTCTACCAACTGAGCTATCGAGCCAAAAAAAATGGCGGTCTTGACGAGGATCGAACTCGCGATCTTCTCCGTGACAGGGAGACATGTTAACCACTACACCACAAGACCTGGTTGCGGGGGAAGGATTTGAACCAACGACCTCCGGGTTATGAGCCCGACGAGCTACCAGACTGCTCTACCCCGCGATATAATATTTAGTTTTTTAAGAATGGCGGAGGAACAGGGATTCGAACCCTGGCTAGACTCTCATCTACTACCGGTTTTCAAGACCGGACCCTTCAACCACTTGGGTATTCCTCCATACATATAAGTGGTGGACCCTGTAGGACTCGAACCTACGACCGCCCGGTTATGAGCCGGAAGCTCTAACCAACTGAGCTAAGGGTCCACATGGTAGCGAAGATAGGACTTGAACCTACGACCTGCCGGGTATGAACCGGATGCTCTAGCCAACTGAGCTACTTCGCCATAAATCGGAAGTAAACACTAACCGTCTTCTAAACAGAAGTTATTCATACGCGTTATATACGAACAACGTTTTTAAAAAATAATGGTGGAGCGTAGGGGACTCGAACCCCTGACCCTCTGCGTGCAAGGCAGATGCTCTAGCCAACTGAGCTAACACCCCACTAAATGGTCGGAACGGCAGGATTTGAACCTGTAACCCTCTGGTCCCAAACCAGATGCTCTACCAAGTTAAGCTACGTTCCGATTTATTAACGCCTAACTATAATAGCAAAGAGCTACACGAATTTCAACACTTTTTTTATTTTTTTTAATAAAAATTGGAGGTTCCTATCGGACTCGAACCGGTGATCAGTGAGTTGCAGTCACTTGCCTTACCAACTTGGCTAAGGAACCAACGCGTTTATTATAGCAAAGGTTTTGCCCTTTGACAATAAAATATTTGAAAATATTACATTTATCATACTTTCTTAATATTATATGTATTTATATTCATTTATATAACACTTTTATCTTTGCCCATTATTTTGCTTTACATAAATATTCTTTAATAATATAATATACCTAGTTTTAAAAGCTCATAATTAATTTACTAAGAAATTATAATTTTAAAAGGAGAGATTTTGATGAGAGATTTGGTAAAAAATACTACCAAAACTGCCGTTTTTGCGCTTGGCGGTCTTGGTGAAGTTGGAAAAAATATGTATTGTATTGAGCATGGTGGTTCAATTATCATACTAGATTCAGGAGTAATGTTTGGTGATGAATACCTTCCTGGTGTTGATTATATATTGCCTGATTACAGTTATTTAATAGAACATGCCGACAAAGTTAAAGCGCTATTTATAACTCATGGTCATGAAGATCATATTGGAGGTATTCCATTTTTATTAAAAAGTATCAACATACCTTGCATATATGCTCCAAAATTAGCTTGCGCATTTATAAGAAATAAACTAGAAGAGCATAAAATGGAAAGAAGAACAAAAATAATTGAAATCGATGGTAATAGCATTATAAAAGAAGATGTATTTGTTGTAAGCTTCTTTTCAACAACTCACTCTATTCCTGACAGTTATGGAATTATTGTTAATACTCCTAATGGTAATGTAGTATCAACTGGAGACTTTAAGATTGACTTAACTCCTGTTGGAAAAGATATCGATTTACTAAAAATAGCTAAACTTCAAGAAACAGGAGTTACACTTTTATTAAGTGAATCTACAAATATTGAAGTTAAAGGACACACATTAAGCGAAAAAGCTGTTATTTCATCTATCCATGATGTATTTAGAAATGCTACTGGAAGAATCATTATCGGAACATTCTCAAGTAATGTACATAGAATCCAACAAATAATTGAAGCTGCTGTTTTATTTAAAAGAAAAATTCTTGTGTTTGGCCGTTCAATGGAAAAAAATATTCAACTAAGTAGACAACTTGGATATATACAATGCCCAGACAATTACTTTATATCACCTGAAATGGCTAACACATTAAGACCTGATGAAATATTAATTTTCTGTACTGGTACTCAAGGAGAAAGTATGGCTGCTTTATCTAGAATTGCCGCTAATCAACACAAACATGTTAAACCAATGCCTGGTGATGTAGTGGTATTTTCTTCAAGTGCTATCCCTGGTAACACAGCTAACATAAATAAACTTATAAACCAACTAAGCAGACATGGTGTAACTGTATTAACAAATTCCGTACTTTCTAATCTACATACATCTGGTCACGCTGCTAGAGAAGAATTAAAGTTAATGATTAAACTAATTAAGCCTGATTATATAATGCCAATACATGGAGAATATAGAATGCTTAGAATGCACGCTGAGTTGGCACAAGAATTAGGAATGAAAAAAGATCATACATTTGTTTTAGCTAATGGTGATGTATTATATATGGATAAAGGTGTTGTCGAATTATCTGATGCCCGTATACAAGCAGATGATGTATATGTAGATGGCCATGATATTAATGGTATATCAACCGCAGTAATTAAAGATAGAAAACTTTTATCTAATGATGGTTTAGTTGCAGTACTTGTAAGTATCGATTCTAAAAACAATAGACTATTAACATCTCCTAGTGTTTTATCTAGAGGATTCATATATATAAAAGAAAATGGTCAACTTATAAGAGAAATCGAAAAACTCGCTAACGAAACATTAAATGATTTATTTGCCAAAGGAAAACTTACATTCCTTGAAATCAAAAACACAATAAAGAATACTGTTTCAACATTCATTTATAGAAAGACAAGAAGAAACCCTATGGTTATTCCTGTTATAATGAATAAAGTTGAATACAACGCAGATAACTTCTCATTTGTAAAAAAAGATTCTAGAAAGAAAAAACCAACAACACAAGTTATCGAAGAAGAATAAAAAAAAGAAGGAGCTATTCTCCTTCTTTTTTATCATCATCATCTTCTTTTTCGCTTTCTTTTTTCTTATTAGCTTTTTCTTGCTTTCTTTTTTCTCTTCTTTCTTTAATTAAAGGATCATCAGCAAGGAAAGTTTCAAAGATTGATGCTTCCTTCATTTGAGTGGTTTGTTCATTATTTTCTGTCTTCTTTTTACCAAATTTCCATCTGCTAGCAGGTTTTAAATCATTATAATCTATACCATGCTTTTTCTTTAATAAATAAATACAGAATTGTCTTATAGCAAGCATTGCTCCAACTAGTCCAATACCCACAAGTATATATACCCATTGAGGTAATCTAACATCTCTCACCTCTGTATATGTGTAAAATGTGTTTTTTGCAATTCTTGCTTTTTCATCCACTGAACTAACGCTACCAACAAGTGCGCTAACTCTATCATAACTTCCTTCAGATAAATGTTCCATATCAACATTTTCATCTGAGAAGTTAATAATTAAAATTGATTTTTGAAAATCCCCATTTGCTATTGCTTGATATCCTATTGTTAAATATATAACTCCCTTTTCAAGTAATCCTTCATTTATTGACATTTCTTGTGAATTTTCAAGAGTATATAAAGATGGGAATTGATAATAATAAGATTTTCTATAATTAGATATTATTTGTAATTGATTGCCAACATTTTTCAAATGATCCCAATCCAATTTTTTACTATTACCTTTTAAATAACACACACTTGCGCTAACACAAGCTTTTTCACTCTCATCAATTCCTTGTCCATTACTCAAGTTAGTATTATAAAATTCATTACCACCAACTATTCTAGGAGTTCCCGCAGAAGCATATATAGTGTATAAAGCAAGTTGTATTTTACTAGTAATATCATTATTATCAGCAGTCATTCCATATGTACCTCTAACTTTAGAGTAAACATCCATTCCAGAAAAACTACCAATATTATTAATTATATTAGCAGCATTTTCATATCCTTTTCTAGAATCATAGTAACCGCTAAACATTGCACTTGTTAATTTCTTTAATTCATCTTTACTATAATGTCCATTAATAATTCCCTTTGAATCAAAAGAATTCAATGATCCAAATAATAGATTTTGTAATTCATCACTTGTTGTGAATCCGCCAATATCTGTAGATGTATAAATATATAATCCTGCGTTAATTGTTTTAAGTTCACTTATTAAAGAGTTTAGAAATGCAGGTGTATATAATCCTGAATCTTCAATATAAAAACCATTTATATAATAATTACTAACCCATGTCTTATAAACTTCTTTAAGATACCTTTGCGCTATTGGATTATCAAAATTTATTTTACCATCAACAACAGCCTCACTAGATATGACATTCAAGGCTTGTGCCAAAGTTGGAGATGGTGTAGCAAAGTTTGTCCTCAAAACTAAATTCATATTAAATGACTTATATTTTTGATGCATATCTTGATACTCTTGAAGTGCAGAATATTCATGAGTCATGTTTGAATATAAATTATTAACTCCCATATAGTGATTGGGGTGATAAAGACCAAACATCTCAAGGTGAGTAAACCCAACGCTCTTTAAATAATTCATGCCCACAGGGGTATTTCCTTTTGAAGACTCAACTATCATTTTATCAAAAACAGAAAAACTAGTTTTACCATCTACTACAGGATCATCTATATCTTCTACAAATTGTTCAACATCTATAGCGTAAATACTTTTTGAATAATCCGTTACATTTTTATTACCTTTATCCTTCCATTCAGGCTCCATATATGTTGTATCAAGAACAATATTACTAGTTCCATCATTTGATAAATAAGGTGAAAATGGATCAATTGTTGTAATACAATTTTCATCATTCATATCGCAAATTGTATAGTTGTACTTATCTTCAACTTCAACCTCTCCAGAACTTGCAATATAAAGATATATTCCACCCTCATCAAAAGTTAATTCTCTTTTTAAATCGCCACTATCTTTTATAATATTTAAATATATCTTGGGATTTTCTCTATCAGTATAATAATAGAATACATATGTACCAGAATGTTGTTCATATCCTATTTTACCATCATATGCAGCTTCCACCTTAGAAGAAAAAACAAACACTGAGACAAAAGCAAAAATCATCATTATAAATTTTTTCACATTAATCACCTATTTAAAATTATACCCAAAGATTTTATTATTAACAATAATAAACTTTTAAATAAAAAAATAGATGATGTACTCATCTATTTCTTTTTATAATACGTTGTCTTTTTAAAAGATTCAATATAGTCACATTCAGGATATCTAGAACATCCAAGGAAATTACTATATTTTCCCTTTCTAACTACAAGTTTTCCCTCTTTGCATTTAGGGCAATCTTTTGCATGATCGCTAATAACTATCTCTTTAGGTTTTACATAATCACAAGATTTTGGCTTATTTTCACAACACACATATTCACCATACTTGCCTTGTTTTCTAACAAGTCTTCCACCACATTTAGGACAAACTTCATCAACATAAAATTCATTTGCTCCAGTCATGTTTTTATAAGCATATTCTACTTTCTTTTCAAACGGCTCATAAAATTCATTAAGGGCATCTAATCTTGTTTTGTCTCCTTCTGCAATCAAATCCAAACCTTTTTCCATATTTGCAGTATATTCAACATTTACAATATCTGCAAAGAATTCATCTAATTTTTCAGATGCATTAAGTCCATTTAAAGTAGGTGATATATAATTCTTTTCAATGGAAATATAGGCACTCTTTTTCAATGAATCAATGGTAGAGGCATAAGTAGATGGTCTACCAATACCTAATTCTTCCATATCCTTAATAAGACTTCCCTCACTATATTTGTATGGTGGTCTTGTATTGTGCTCTTCAATTTCAACTGAATCTACTTTATATGTTTTTCCCTTTTCTAAAAGTTTAGGTTTAGAATACTTATCTTTTTCAAACTCTGAATATAACTTTTTATAACCATCAAATGTCAATTCACTTGATTTAGAAACAAAAGTATACTCATTTGCGATAAATATATTTTTAGTTGTAGCAATTATACTTGGTTTAATCATACTAGCAACTGCTCTGGTCCAAATAAGTTTATACAACTTATATTCATCCCTGCTTAAATATTCTTTAATATTTTCTGGAGTAAGTTCTACTTTAGTTGGTCTAATTGCTTCATGAGCATCTTGAACATTACTATCTTCTTTTTGTACTCTAGCAACTCCAACATATTCTTCTCCAAACTCATTCTTTATATATTCTTTAGCAGTGTAAATAAATAATGGACTAAGTCTAATTGAGTCAGTTCTCATATATGTTATAAGACCGGTTGTTTCTTCTCCAATATTAATACCTTCATATAATTTTTGCGCTATTTGACTAGTCTTAGATGCACTAAAATGATATTGAGAAAACGCCTCTTGTTGAAGAGATGAAGTTGTAAAAGGGGCTTTTGCATATCTTGTTGTTTCTTCTACTACAACATCCTTTAAAGTTAATCCTTCTTCTTTAACTTTCAAAATATCATTTAACTCTTCTTTTCCATTAACTCTTATAGGTTGTAATTTTTCATTATCAACAAGTTCAAACTCCATTTTAGGATCAGATGTTTTTCCTTTAATACCATAACTTGTTTCCACAACAAAAGAGTCAATTTCTTTTTGTCTATCAACAATAAGTTTTAAGGCTACAGATTGAACTCTTCCTGCACTTCTTGTATATATTTTCTTTTGAAGTAAACCAGAAAGTTCAAAACCTATAATCCTATCTAAAATTCGCCTAGTTTCTTGGCTTGAAACTAAGTTCATATCTATTACTCTAGGATTTTCTATTGCCTCAAGCACAGTTTTCTTAGTAATTTCATGGAATTCTAAACGCTTTGTATTTTCTACATCTAGTCCTAAAACATCCGCTAAATGCCATGCAATTGCCTCTCCTTCTCTATCTGGGTCGGTTGCCAAATATACATCATCTGCATTATCTACTAATTTTTTTAAATAATTAATAGTGTTAGTTTTATATGTGTCAGTTATATAATCAGGAGCAAAATTGTTTTTAACATCTACGCCAAGTGATTTTTCTCCACTAAAAGCTAAATCTCTAATATGACCTTTAGATGCAACAACCTTGTAACCATTACCTAAATACTTTTGTATAGTTTTTGCTTTAGTTGGTGATTCTACTATTATTAATTTCAATTTGCTATTCTCCTTTTCCTATAGATATTATGTTATATATTTTGTTTAGTCAATAAAAATCTTATATCTCATTTAAAATATCTTCATACGTTTCCACTAGTTTTGCGCCCTCTTTTATAAGATTATTGCACCCACTATCATTTCCTATTTCATAAGGAACGCAGAATATTTCTTTTCCCATTTCAAGAGCCCTTGCAACCGTTATCATTGTTCCACTTTTTTTACTTGCCTCACTCACTAATACACAATCACTAAGACCCGCAACTATTCTGTTTCGAATAGGAAAATTATCTTTATTCGCTCCTACCGTATTAGGGTATTCACTAACTATTAAACCTTTTTCCTCTATCTCATTTTTTAATTCTTTATTTTCTAAAGGATAAGTCACTTCCAACCCATTTCCTAATACAGCTATAGTTTTACCATTTTTTCTTAAACATGTTTTGTGTGCAATGGAGTCTATTCCTTTAGCTAACCCACTAATAATAGCAAATCCCTCATCGCAAAGCCCACTAGTGAAATTTTCTGTCACAGTTTTACCATAATCACTATTATTTCTACTTCCTATAATAGCAATTGTTTTATTTTCATTTATAAAATCAATATTGCCTCTGTAAAAAAGAACAAATGGTGGTTTATAAATTCTTTTTAATCTTTCTGGATAATTATCACTAAGTAAAGTTATATATTTTTCTTTGTTACTTTCTATTACCCGATTCATCTCATCTACATCAACTTTTTCTTTTTGGTTGATTGCTTTATAAATCCTATCCCAATCTCCTTGATACTTTATCGCAAAATACACTAATATTTTTTCCATATTATTCCCTCCTGATAATTACATATACAAGAAGGAATAAAAATTTCCCTTTTAGTCTTTAAATAAAGACAATCCTACACGATTTTTCTTCAAATCGATATCTATAACATACACTTTAACAATATCCCCAACACTTACAACATCAAGTGGATGATTAACTTTATTTCTAGATAATTTAGATTTATGAATTAATCCATCATCATGTAATCCAATGTCCACAAAGGCACCGAAATCCACTACGCTTCTAACACTTCCTTCAAGTTCCATACCAATTCTTAAATCTTCTATATGCAATACATCACTCTTTAATACAGGAGTTGGATAATCATCTCTAATATCTCTTAAAGGTTTAGTTAATTCCACAACAATATCATTTAATGTATATTCTCCAAATGAAGAAACCTTCTTTAGTTTTTCTTCATCTAAGGCCTCATTAAATTTATCTGTCCCAATGTCCTTGATATCTAAATTTAATATGTTAAGCATATTTTCTACTTCTTTATAACTTTCTGGATGAATAAAAGTTTTATCAAGAGGATTATTGCTTTCATAGATTTTTAAAAATCCTATTGCTTGAGTGTAAGTTTTTTCTCCAATTCCTTTTATTTTCGCAATCTCTTCTCTATTTTTAATAAGTCCTTGCTTACTTCTATAATCGATTAAGTTCTTAGCACTCTTCTTATTTAATCCAGAAACATAACTCAATAATTCTAAAGAAGCAGTATTAACGTTAACACCAACACTATTAACAACTTTAGAAACAGTAAAATCTAGAGCATCTGACAATTTTGTTTGATTAACATCATGTTGATATTGCCCTACACCAATTGATTTAGGATCTATCTTAATTAATTCACTTAGCGGATCAAGAACACGTCTAGCAATCGAAATAGCACTTCTTTCTTCAACATGCAATTCAGGAAACTCAGCTATTGCAAGTTCACTAGCACTATAAACACTAGCACCAGCTTCACTAACTGTTACATAAGCACAATTCAAATTATATTTTTTAATAACATTAGCAATAAACTCTTGGCTTTCTCTAGAAGCAGTTCCATTACCAATAGCAATTAATTCAACATTGAATTTTTTAACAAGATTAACAACCTTTGCCTCACTTGCAAGTATTCTCTCTTCACTTACAATCTCATTTTCATTTTTCTTATGAGGATAGATAACATCTTTATAAACAAAATCACCATTTATTCCAATAACAGCAAGTTTACATCCAGTTCTATAAGCTGGGTCAAAACCTAATATAACTCTATTCTTTAAAGGTGGAGTTAATAGTAATTGTTCTAGATTAAGTTGGAAAACATTGATTGCTTGCTCTCCAGCTTTTTCTGTTAAAGTACTTCTTGTTTCTCTTTCAATACTTGGAAATAACAATCTATCATACCCATCATCTATCGCCTCTTTTAAATAAGGAGCTTCTGTTGCATTAACATTCTTAATGACTTTTTTATAAATATTATATGATAAAAATTTTTCTATATCATGCTCTAATTTAATCTTTAATATACCCTCGTTTTCTCCTCTATTCATAGCTAATATTCTATGACTAGGAGCATATTTAATCATTTCTCTTTTGTCATAATATAAAGAATAAACTTGCTTTTCATCTACAGCGTTCTTTTTTATGCTAGAAACAATAAATCCATATTTATCAAGATTATCTCTTAAAGCTTGTCTAAAGTCTTTTTCTTCACTTATTCTTTCTGCAATTATATCTTTTGCACCGTTTAAAGCAGCATCAACTGTAGGAACATTTTCATTTAAATACTTACTAGCTTCTGCTAATACATCCTTATTTTTACATTCAAGTAAGAACTCAGCTAAAGGCTCTAATCCATAACTAATTGCAGTAGTAGCTCTAGTCTTTTTCTTTTCTTTATATGGTAAATAAATATCTTCTACTTCACTTAATATTTTACATGCATCAATTGAAGCCTCTATCTCTTGAGTTAATTTATCTTTTTCCTTAATAAGTCTTTTTACTTCTTCTTTTCTAGTTTTTAACTTTAATTGATAAGTATAAATTGTTTCAATCTCTCTAATTTGTTCTTCATCCAAATTACCAGTTACTTCTTTTCTATATCTAGCAATAAATGGTATAGTAGCACCCTCTTGTAACAACTCTAAAGTTGCTTTTACTTGTCCTTCTTTAACATTTAGATTTTCTGCAGTTAATACAATTAAATTTTCATCCATAAACTTTTCCCCCTAAAAAAAAGCCCTTAAGGCTTTTTATTTTATAATTTTAACTCCACTTTTTTTATACAAATAATAATTATATGCAAAATAACCAACACTCGCCAAAATCAAAATCACGCCAATAATCTTAAATACAACTTCTACAACACTAAATCCTCCAAACATTAATACTACACCTAATGCTATGGTAGGTACTTGTTTCATAATTACATTTTTATCACCTTTAGACATCACAATCTTAACAATTGGCTCAATCAACAAGTAAATAGCAACTAAGATTGTTATAATTTGATGTCTAACAACTATCAAAATAAATCCCATCAATACGCCTAAGACATCTAATAGAGTTTGATTTGTCGATTCTTGTTTTATTGAAAAATCCTTATAAACAGCAAATCCATTTATTGCAATCATAATAAGTCCAACTATTAATATGATTAAACTAACCAAACTAGATACTGGAACAAAAGCTAAAATAAGCCCTATAATAACTCCCGTCAATGAATATGCACTAACATTTTTAACATTTACTGCTTGTAAAACATTTTTCGCCATATTTAACACCTCTTTATTTGTTACCTACACAATGTTACCACATTTATAATCTTTTTTAAATAAATCACTTATTATAAATCTTTCTAATTTGACCCTCTATAAAATTAGTTATTAAATACATAAGATATGCTACTATAGCTAAAACAAAAACACTCATCATAACTAAATCAAGCCTAAATACTTGTGAACCATATGTTAATAGATACCCTATCCCCTCTCTAGAAACAATAAACTCACCAACTATAACACCTATCCAACTCATTCCAATATTAATTTTAATAATCCCCATTATGTTAGCCAAATTAGAAGGCAAGACAAGCTTAGTTAATATTTGATATTTATTAGCACCAAAACTTTCTAACATCCTAATCTTATTTTTATCAACACCTTCAAAATAACTATAGGCAGATAAAATAGTAACAATAAGAGAAATTGAAATCGCTACAACAACAATTCCTTTAACACCTGTTCCCACCCAAATAATAAATATTGGGGCTAAGGCAGTTTTAGGAAGTGCGTTTAAAACAACTAAAAATGGATCTAATACCTTTGATAAAAATTTATTCCACCACAATACTATTGCAATTGCTATTCCCAATATTGTTCCAATAACAAGCCCTAAAACAGTTTCATAGAGGGAAATACTTAAATGCTTGAATAGTTCTCCATTAGAGATATATTTAGCCAATAGTTCAAATATATCTTTAGGAGATGAAAATAAAAATGAATTAATCCATTCCTTATTAGATGCTATTTGCCAAAGTAAAATAAAAGATACCATCATAATAATTCTAATTGTATGCACATATATCTTATTTAAAAGTTTCTTTCTTTTATATTCTCTAACCTTCATTTAACTCCCTCCATATATCATCAAAATAATTTTTAAATTCTTTTTCATTTCTAACCTTAAGGGGAGTTCTCTTTTTTAGTCCATCAAACTTAATATCATGTATGCTCTTTATAGACGTTGGCCTTTTATTTAAAACTACAACCCTATCACAAAAAGCTATAGCCTCCGCTATATCATGGCTTACCATTATCACACTTTTATTTACATCGCTAACAATTTTATAAATATCCTCATTAACTAATAATTTAGTTTGTGCATCTAGTGCACTAAAGGGCTCATCTAAAAGCAAAATATCAGGATCTAACAATAATGTTCTAATAAGAGCAACCCTTTGTCTCATTCCACCACTTAATTCACTAGGATACTTATCCTTAAATTCTAATAATCCATATTTTAAAAGTAGCTCATCAATCTTATCCTTATCTTCTTTCTTTATTTTCCCATTTATTTCTAAACCTAAAGTTATATTTTTATAAACTGTTCTCCATTCAAATAGATTATCCGTTTGAAACATATACCCCACATTGCCTTTAACACTAACTTCCCCCTTATCTATTTCAGTTAACTTACTGATAATATTAAGAATTGTAGATTTTCCACAACCACTTGGGCCAACAAATGCAATCTTCTCTCCCTCTTTAAGAGAAAACGATAAATCTTTTAATACTTCAATTTCTTTATTTTCATCACAAAACGATTTACTAACAGAGATAAATTCCACTAAATTCATATAAACACCCCATCACTATATTGTAAGTCATCAATTTAGTTTAAGTGTGTGCGTTTATCACCTTAACCACATAAGTTACTATTGTAATTGCATTTTCATGACATTATTTGATAATATTTTTATAAGTTAGTAAGGTGATATATTATGGCTTCATTTTTATTTTTTATTATGGAATTACTTGTAGCAGGTGCTATTGGTGTTGGCATCTATTTTAAAAGTACAATTGATGTCTCTATTGCTGGAGGAGAATTATACTCTGTTATACTATTAATAGTGCTAGGAATAATAGAGTTAGTTTTAATATTTACACACATAGACAGAGCATTAAAAAACAAAGATGCAAAATCTGAACTCTCATATACAATAGGAGAGCCTCAAGGAAGCTACTTTTGGGGATTCATCATTGGCTTTATATTTAATATATTAGGCTTATTGATAACTTTAATAGCCTCAAAATCAAACACAAAAAAAGGAGCACTAATTGGCCTTATTGTTATGATTGCCTTGATTGTATTCACTTACTTAGGATACTCAATACTTAAAGCATAAAAAAAAGAAGCAATTACTTTTGCTTCTTTTTATTTTTCTTACCAAATCCTAAAACTCTATTCCAAAATTCTTCGGCTTTGATTGCTTTTATATATGCTTTTACTTCTTCTTTTCTGTATTCAATTGCTTTCTCTTTTACCCAACTAGGGCAATCATCAATTCTTACAAAAGTATTAGCAATAAATTCATCAACATTATCTCTTACCTTTCTAGCAACTGGTTCATTGTTTGAATTAACAACAAATGCAAATGGTTGAGAATTAGTTACAACTTCTATACTATCTTGTTCACTTTGATTATAGATTCTTATACCATCTTTTTTAACATCGCATATAAACTCTGGGTTAGCACTAGTTATAGCCATTACCATCTCAGTATTATATGCTTTAGTTTCAAGACAATAATCATAATAAGCACTCAAAGATTTATTACATAATCTTAAAATTTCTTCAGCATCTTCAACTTCGCTACTAACAACTTTTAATTGTCCCATTTCTTTTGTAAATGTAATTTCCTTAAATGGTTCTTTTTTACCTTTTTTAACCATCATAGTAATTGTATTATCAATATAATTCATATCGCTAAGTTCAACTTTAGAATAGTAGCCATATCTTATATCCAATTCCATATCAACATCATATTTTAAACCATTAATACTAGTTGTATTTGCATCAGACATATTTTTAATAGCGTGTAATAATCTAAAAATAGAAATTAATTGTACATCTAAATTATCTTTACTTTTTAATACTTTTTTTATTGCTTCTTCTGTTGTTGCTCTTTTAACAACATCTGCTTTAGATTTATAAGTCACTTTTATTGGATCATCTGTGTAAAAGAAAACTCTATTATCTTGCTTATCAAATTGTATAACATTAAAAGTTACACCTTCATTTTCTGTTAAAACATGATTAATACAATCTTGAAGTTCCCATTCACTAATATTAGGATATGATGCAATACACTTACTTGAATTAGTGTCCGCAAACCTTAAAATTTTATTTGAATATACTATTTTAATATTTTTCATTATGTTCATCTCCTCAGACTCTGCTTATATTTTAATATAAGCTCTTTAATGTTTCAATGTTTTTTTTGCCCACAAAAAAAGAAGCCTATTTGCTTCTTTTAATTTTCGAAAACGGATTAAGCCTACTTAAAAAATCTTTACGTCTTATTTTCTTAATTTCTTCTTTAACTTGATTTATTCTAAAGTCTAGCGCTTCTTCTTTACACCATTGTGGACAATCTTCTATTCTCACATATACATTCTTAAAAAGATTATCATTTTTTCCTCTTATCTTCTCTAAGATACTAGATGAGTTACAAGAAATGCTATATTTGCCATTACTGCTAGAACGATCTATTTCAAATTTGGAATGTATAAAATCATTATCTCTTATAGTAACACCATGTTTACTAACGCTTACTCTCATTAGTCCATCTGCACTTCTTATTCCAAAATTGTATTTTGTTTTAAATAATTTGTTTTTCATACAATAATCATAATAGGCCAATAAAACATCACTAGCAGAAGCAAATACTTCCTTAGCATACACAGATGTAGCTTCTTTAATTCTTAAGTCATTACCATATTTAATAAAAGAAATATCTCCCCATTCAGAAGTGGAATATCTCTTGAATCCCATTTTGATTGTTTGTGTTTCATAGTCAAATGAATAAAGTATACTGCGACAATCTAAACCTATATCACTATTCAATCTATCACGAAGCAATGAAGCATAATATTTTTCTTCATTTTCAACTTTAACTGTCATACTCTCAATAATATTAGATAAGTCATATGCACTTATATATCCTGTATTTAAATTTACATCCTTATTTAAAACAATATCTAAACTTTCAATAATCTTATCTATTCCAGACACACCTTCATATTTAAAAATTCTAGATTCTTTCCAGGCACCCACACTTAATGGTTTGTCACTATAAAAGTAAACTGTTTTCTTATTCTTTGAATATTGAATAGTATTAATAATAACATTAGGATTTGCTTTAGCTATAATTTCTATACAATCATCCAAATTATAATCTTCAAGTTCATTAATACTAGCTACATGAATATTTTCTCCCTTTTCCTTTAAAGGCAATACCGTATCTGCATATGTTATATGGTAATGATTATGATGTGTGATATATACCATTATAAAACCTTCTTTCCATGTCATATTTTAATCAATACTATAGACTATTTCAATGATTATTTTTTAATGAAATCTTTTTGAAGCCTACCTTATTCATTTATAATACAAATATAGGGTGATGAATATGAAAAAAAGTGACCAAAGGAAAATAGCTAAGGCCATAAGGAAAACAAATAAATCAATTATTCTTTGCTTCATTATCTTTCTAGTTTTAGGACTGGGCGCTGGTTTTGCAACCTCAAAAGTATTAACCTTGAATGATACATTTGAAATTATTGGAGAACAAACAATTACCTTAAATGTGGGAGAAACATACAACGATGAAGGTGCTAGGGCCATAGAATTTCACAAAGATATATCAGATCAAATCGTTATAGAAGGACTTGAACAAATAGATACATCCATTGAGGGAGAATATATTATTATTTATACTTTAAACTCAAAAAGATATAAAAATATCCAACGTGTTAGATATGTAATTGTTACATCTGAAAGTGGTGATAGCAATGACTAATAAACCTGTGAGTAAATTATTATTAGTATTTATATCACTAATATCATTTGTAATAGGATTTATAGGAAGTGCCCTTGCATACTTCTATATTAACTCACCGGAAAGTGATGTGATAGGCCAATTAGAAATTCACTTTATGGAACTAGGTAATAAGTATGCTGGTGATTCTATCCTTATACAAGTTGGTGAAGTTGATATTCTAGTAGACGCTGGAAGTAAAACAAGCAGTTATGAAACAATAAAAAACTACCTTGATAAAGAAATTCAAGATAACAAAATTGAATATGTCATAGTAACACATGCTCATGAAGATCATTATGCTAACTTTGCTGGAAATGGTGAAACAAGCTTGTTGACAGATTATGAAATAACTAATTTAATACAATTTGCTAGAACTAATCAAACAACTGGAAAAATGTATAACAATTATTTGAAAATTGTAGATAAAATCGAAGAGGAAGGAACAAATGTATATACTGCCCTTGAATGTTATAATAATCAAAATGGTTGTAATAGAAAAATAGATTTAGGATATGGTACAGAAATAGAAATTTTATATCAAAAATTCTATGAAGAAGATGGAGAAGAAAATGAATATTCCGTTTGCTTTATGATTAATCAAAATGGTAATCACTTTCTATTTACTGGCGATCTTGAGGAAGAAGGCGAAGAAAGTCTAGTAGCAAATAACAATTTACCTAAAGTAAAATTATTTAAAGCTGGTCACCATGGTTCTTCTTCATCATCTCATGATGTATTACTAGATGTAATCGAGCCAGAGATTGTAATAATTACTGCTGTTGTCGGTTCTTTTGAATACGCCACAAATAAACCTGGAAATGTAAACATAAATGGTACTTTCCCTACTAGAGAAACACTTGAGAGAATTGCTAAACATACAAGTCAAGTTTATGCAACATCAAAAGGTATACTACAAGAAAAAGCTGATGGAACATTTGAAGATATTGGTTTTGAATCAATGAATGGTGATATTGTTGTAATATCTAATTATAAAGGAGTTAGTGTTACTGGAAGCAATAATAACACTCTATTAAAAGATACTACTTGGGCCCAAACTTATCGTTCAGGAATCGCATGGGCAAATTGAGGTAAACTATGATTGAATTTATTCTAGAAGTACTTTTTGTATCTTTACCTTTTACAATTATAACTGCTATTTGTACAATAGTATTTGGATTTATGGGATTTAACACCCTAGAAACAGATGCTGAACTAGCAACTATATTCTTTATTGCAGCAGCTATATTCCTAATATTAACAATAATTGGTATTGTGTTGTGGCTTAGAAAAGATGATGATAACTAACAAAAAAAGGAACTAACTCAGTTCCTTTTTCTTTTTTATAAATTTCTAACCTAATAATACAACCAGATATATTAATTTCTTATTCCTTTGGGATTATACTTTTTACACTTTTTTCAAATTTATATCTAGAGAGCATAATAATATTTCCACACCCAAGACATTTTATTTTAATATCTGCACCAACTCTTATAATTTCCCACTCATTACATCTTTTCTCACATGGATGTGTTTTTTTTGTAATAACTTTATCACCAAGATTATATTCCATTAAAATAATCCCTCAATCTTTCCATTTTCATCCATTTTGATTTTATGCGCTGCACAATCCTTGCTAAGACCTGGCATAGTTAAAACATTTCCTGTTAACACAACTAAAAACTTTACACTATTAGAAATTCTAACTTCTTTAACATTTATTTCAAATCCCTCAGGTCTACCAATTAACTTATCATTATCGGATAATGACATTGGAGTTTTAGCCATACATACAAGCAAATCTTTATCTAATCCATTTTTTCTGATTTTTGAAATATCCTCTAATGCTTTCTCGCTATAATTAACACCACTTGCTCCATAGATTTCTTTTGCAATAGAAGCAATCTTATCTTCTAGTGAATCCTGTGTCTTATATATGTAATTAAAGTTAGATTGTTCCTCTGTAAGTTCAATAACCTTATTCGCTAATGCAATTGCTCCTTTTCCACCCTTAGCAAAAGACTCATTTAATTCAACTGGATATCCCTTCTCCTTACAATACTCAATCAAAAGTGAAATTTCTTTTTTAGTATCACTATGGAATTTATTAATTCCAACAACAAAAGGAACTCCAAATTTTTTCACATTTTCAACATGCTTATCTAGGTTTGCAAAACCTTTTTCCAAACTAGATAAATCCTCTTTTGTTATATCTAAACATCCTCCATGATGCTTAAGAGCTCTAATAGTTGCAACTACCACTACAGCACTAGGTTTTAAGTTTCCTTTTCTACATTTTATATCAAAGAATTTTTCTCCACCTAAATCGCAGCCAAATCCAGCTTCTGTAACACAATAATCAGCTAGTTTTAAACCTAATTTTGTAGCAATAAGCGAGTTACAACCATGTGCAATATTGGCAAATGGTCCTCCATGAATCAAAACTGGTGCATGATTTAAAGTTTGCACTAGATTTGGTTTTATTGCATCTTTAGCTAAAACTTTAATACTACCCTTTATATTTAAATCTTTTACTTTTACAACTTTATCATCATAAGTATATGCAACAATTGCCTCATCTAACATAGTTGCAAAATCTTCTAATGATTCACAAAGACAAAAAGCCGCCATAACCTCACTTGCAACAGTGATATTAAAACCATCATTTCTTTTAACACCACTTTTACCATCATCACCAACACTAACTTTTCTTAAACATCTATCATTTAAATCCAAACATCTTTTCCACACAATCTTACTAGGATCAATATTTAATTCATTACCCCAATATAATTCGTTATCAATACATGCACTAATAAGATTATTAATTGTAGTTAAAGCATGAAAGTCTCCTGTAAAATGAAGATTAATATCCTCCATTGGCAAAACTTGAGCATATCCTCCACCAGCTGCACCACCTTTAATACCAAATACTGGTCCTAAAGATGGTTCCCTTAACGCTAATATAGCATTGACACCCATTACTTTAAATGCTTCTGATAGACCTATAGTGGTTGTTGTTTTACCTTCTCCATATTTTGTAGGATTAATCGCAGTAACCAAAATTAGTTTACCATCTTCTTTATCTTTTAATTCCTCATATATATCTAAATTAATTTTTGCCTTATATTTACCATATTGTTCTAGATATTTATCCTTTATATTTGCTTTTTTAGCCACACTTTTAATACTTGCCATTTTAGTGCTAGTTGCTATTTCAATATCACTCTTCATTATATTTCCTCCCCTTAGAAAAAAAGTAAGCTCAAGCTTACTCTTTATTCACTAATAATTTACCTTTTTCAACATTTTCTATAATTGTTTCAACTAGTTCAATTGAATCAATTGTAGTCCCATCATCAAAGCAAATATCCACAATTACCTTACCATTTAATTGTTTGCTTCTAGCAGGTTTAAATTCACGTATTTTCTTAACTGTCTTATCTTTATTCTTTATAGCAGTATATCCATATGATCTACACTTATCAGCTAAAATAATATTGCAAATACAACAAGAATATCCCCTAGCATCCATTGTTATACCATAATAAGTGTTGATGAATTCATCTACTCTTTTATTTCTTTCATCTTCCTTTGATAAGCAAATAGCAAATGGAACAATATGTTTTTCCATACATGCCGCAACATTATCATATTTAACTACATTCATCCAAATTTCCATATATTATCACCTACTTTTAGGATACCATAACTTACTATTTTATTAAAGATTTTCATTATTAAAACCATTTAAAATGCATAAAAAAAGATTACACTTTTGTAACCTTTTTTAAATAATTTTCTACATCTAAAACTGTCTTATTGAAATCATTTAAATTTGAATCAAACCAATTAACTTCAAATTGATTATTAAACCACGTATATTGTCTTTTAGCATAGTTCCTACTTCTCTTCTTTATAAGTTCAAGAGAATCTTCAAGTGACATATTTCCATTAAAATATTCAAATAATTCTTTATAACCTATAGCCTTTAAAGAAGAATATTTACTATCTTTATAATCATCATATATAGATTTAACTTCCTCAAGTAAACCGTTCTTTACCATTTTATCTACTCTATCATTAATCCTTTTATAAACAATTTCTCTAGGTGCAGTTAACCCAACAAATATAGCATCATAAAGTAATTTATGTTCTTGTTTCTCCAACATCTCCGTTTTAGTCATATTAGAGTTTTTTATAATATTAAGAGCACGCACAACTCTTACTCTATTATTTTCATGTAATTTACTAGCCTCTGTTGGATCTATCTGTTTTAATAATTCATAAACTTCTTTGTTTGATAATTCTTTATAATCATTAAATTCAATATTGTCTTCATTATTAAATTCATAATCATATAATGCAGCTTTTAAATAAAGTCCCGTACCACCTACCATAATAGGAAGTTTTCCTTTATTTGTAATTAATTTAATCTTTTCTCTCACTTCTTTTTGGAAATCATAAACACTATAGTCTTCCTCTATATCTTTAATATCAATAAGATAGTGTTCAATCCCTTCTTTTTCTTCCTCTTTTACTTTAGCACTACCAATATTCATCCTTTTGTATACTTGAACACTGTCTCCACTAATGATCTCTCCATTAAATCTTTTTGCTAGTTCCACACCAAGTTTAGTTTTTCCAACCCCTGTAGGACCTACAATAACTATAACTTTATCCATACCTAGCTCCTTTTAAATAGTTTATCCAAATCTGAAGTTGTATAAATAATAGTGGTAGGTCTTCCATGAGGACATGTATATGGATTATCACACTTAAGTAATGTATCAAGTAATGTTTGCATTTCAAAATAAGATAAAACCTTATTAGCCTTTAAAGACGCTTTACAAGCCATAGTAGATATAACATGTATTCTTAAAGTTTGTAAATCTATCTTTTTACTTCCACTAATTACTTGTTCAATAATTTCATCAAGATAATCACTACTATCAACTTCCTTCATCCAAGTTGGAATACTTGTAACTCTAAATGAGTTTTCCCCAAACTCTTCAATTGTAATTCCAACTTCTTTTATCACAGATAAGTTTTCCAATAAAATAGCACTTTCTTTTTTTGTTAAAGTAACAACCATAGGAACTAGTAAATCAGTGTATGTCCAATTAGAAAAATCATTAAATTTTTTAGTAAATAACTCATAATTTATTCTTTCAGCAGCAGCATGTTGATCCACTATGTATAAAGAATCTCCATCACTTGCTAATATATACTTTGCTATATATTGCCCTATTGGTGTTAATCTAGTTTTTGTTATGCTATCATCGCTATTATATTTAACTTCTCCTTCACTAACTAATGTTTCATTAATAGTTAAAGTAGGGGTATAATTACTACTTCCTATATTCAAATCATCTATAGATAGTGTTGTTTGCTCTTTTTTCTCTGTATCTTTTACACTTACTTTTGGAGCAATATTTTTAACAACAAACACACTCTTGATACAATCATAAATTAATTCTTTTAATTCTAGTTCTTTTGATAATCTTACTTCTTGTTTTGATGGATGTACATTAACATCTACTAAAGCATAATCAGTTTCAATATTAATAATTGTAATTGGATATCTATCATCACTTAAATAGGTCTTATAGCTTTCAATAAGTGCGTTTATTGCACCCGTTAATCTTACACATCTGCCATTTAAAATAGTAATAATGCCACTTTTATTACTTCTACTAACACCAAGTGAGGAAGTATATCCACTTATAGAAAAATCATCATTGCTTCCTTCAAACTTGTTCATATTTTTTGCAACATCTAACCCATATAGTGATGATATAATTTCTAAAACGTTTCCCTTACCAGAACTATAAAAACTTATCTTATCTTCATTATATAAAGTAAAACTTACATATGGATATGCTAGGGCTAATTTCATAACAACATCACTGATATGAGAAAACTCCACATTATCACTTTTTAAAAACTTTAATCTAGCAGGCGTATTATAAAATAAGTTTCTTATATAGATAGTAGTTCCTTTATTACTCTTACTAGGTTCCACAGTTTGTACTTTACCATTAACTAATTCTACTTTTGTACCAACTTCATTTTCTTTACAAGTTTCTAATACAACATTGCTAACTGAGGCAATTGAGGCAAGCGCTTCTCCTCTAAACCCTAAAGTAGCAATCTTAAATAAATCTCTTTCATTTTTTAGCTTACTTGTGGCATGTCTAGAAAAAGCAAGTATAGCATCTTCTTTATCCATACCTATACCATTATCGCTAATCATTATTTCTGTTTTACCAGCACCTTTAATCTTAATAATAATTTGAGTCGCTTTAGCATCTAAAGAATTTTCTAACACTTCTTTTACCACAGAGGCAGGTCTTTCTACAACTTCTCCTGCAGCAATTTTGTTAGATAAAACCGAATCTAATAACTTAATATTTCCCATAAAATATCACCACCTATATAATAACAAATTTACATTGTTTTTTACACATAAAAAACTCCCTTTAATTGGGAGTTTATTTTACTTTACTTTTTCTTTTAATTCAATCAAATATTGAAGTGCTTCTATTGGAGTCATGTTATATGGATCTATATTTTTAATTTCCTTAACATACTCAGGAGTAACTTCTTTTATTACTATTTGTGTATTAGCACTATCAACACTATTCATTGTTTCTAGATGATTAAGTATATCTTTTGCTCTTTCAAGTAATGTATCTGGTAAAGAAGCAAGTCTAGCTACGTTAATACCATAAGACTTATTAGCCTTGCCATCAATTAATTTATAAAGAAAAGTCACTTTATCATTTTCTTCATATACACTAACATTTTTATTCACAATTCCATCAATTTTACCCTCTAACAAAGTAAGTTCATGATAATGTGTAGAAAATAATGTTTTAGCCTTAATATTAAGTGCTATATATTCAATTATTGCCTGAGCTAGAGCCATTCCATCATAGGTAGAAGTACCCCTACCAAGTTCATCAAATAAAATCAAAGATTTATCTGTGGCATTTCTTAAGGCATTATTTGCCTCATTCATTTCCACCATAAACGTAGACTTTCCACTAACCAAATCATCACTTGCTCCAATACGAGTAAATATCTTATCAAAAACAGTTAAATTTGCACTCTCACAAGGCACATAGCAACCAATTTGCCCCATTATAGCCACAATAGCAATTTGCCTTAAAATTGTAGACTTACCACCCATATTAGGTCCTGTAATAATTTGCAAGAAATTATCACTATCTATATAATAATTATTCTTAACAAAATTTTCTTTACCAATTAACTTTTCGATAACTGGATGTCTTAGTTCGTTTAAACTAACAACACCATCTTCATTGAATATAGGTCTACAATAATTATTCTCACTAGCTACTAAAGCAAAGTTACTAAGAACATCAATATAAGCAATTAACTCTGCTAATTCTTGAATATCACTTGTCTTTTCTTTAACCTTTTCTTTTATTTCTAAAAACAAGTTATATTCAAGCTTAACTATCTCATTTTCAGCTTTATATATCATATCTTCTTTTTCTTTTAATTCAGGAGTAATAAATCTTTCAGCACCAGTTAAAGTTTGCTTTCTAATCCAACCAAACTCATCTTTAACTAATCCAAGATAAGAATTAGTAACCTCCAAGTAATAACCAAAAACTTTGTTATACCCAATCTTTAAACCTTTAATGCCAGTTCTTTCTCTTTCAACACTTTCAATCTCACTGATATACTTTTTACCATTTTTAGAAATGTATCTATATTCATCTAATTCCTTATTATAACCATCTCTAATTACTCCACCCTCTTTTACAGTTAAAGGAGCATCTTCACTAATTGAAGCATCGATTAAATCTACTATTTCACTAAAATCCTTAATAGATTGAGATAGTACAAACAAATCCATTTCTCCACTATTCTTTAATGTTTCCTTTAATGCAGGTAAGATAGATAAACTTCTCTTTAATTGAAGTAAATCTCTACCATTAGCACTACCATAACAAATTCTAGCAATAAGTCTTTCAAGGTCATAGACTTCTTTAAGTAAATTAATAACTTCCTCCCTTGCAATGAATGAAGAAGTAAAACCATCTACTATTCTAAGTCTTTCTTCTATTTTATTAACATTCGATAAAGGAGACACTAACCAATTCTTTAATAATCTAGAACCTAATGCGGTTTTACATTTATCAAGAACCCAAAGTAAGCTTCCATATCTATTATCGTTTTTAATAGTTCTAACAAGTTCTAAGTTAACTCTAGAATAATTATCCATTTGCAAATAATCATCTCTTATAATAACTTTAACTTCTTTTAAATAATCCAAATTTCTTTTTTGAGTATCTAATAAATATCCAATTAAGTATCTAACAGCTTTTATTTGTTTTGAATCTTTAACTTTACTAAATAAATGATCATACATACTACTATCATTCATTGTCTCTTGATAAGATACAACAAGTCTACAATTATCTTGAATATTGATAAGCAAATCATTATCAAATTTAGAATTAATAACTATTTCCTTAACTTCTAAAGAATCAAGTTCATTCTTTAAAGTCATAAAATCCTTTTTAATATTTAATGTATATAGTTCTCCAATTGAGATATCCACATAAGCAATAACAATCTCATTTGTATAACTTTCTAAATAACATAAAAAATTATTATTTGTATCTTTTAATCCAACATCTACTAAAGTTCCTGGAGTAACTATTTGAATAACATCTCTTTTAACAATTCCTTTAGCTGTAGCAGGATCCTCAACTTGCTCTACAATAGCAACTTTATATCCTTTTTCCACTAATTTTTCTAAATATCCTTTAGCGGCATGATGAGGAACTCCACACATTGCAATTCGCTCTTCTACACCCGCATCTTTACCAGTTAAAACAAGTTCTAATTCTCTTGAAGCAATTTTGGCATCATCAAAAAATAACTCATAAAAATCTCCTACTCTATAAAAAAGTAAGGTATCTTTATAGTTATTCTTAACAGATAAATATTGCTCAATCATTGGCGAATATTTCTTTTCCATTCTATCACCCCAAAAACCTTATTAATTATAACATTTTCTTTATATCTTATAAAGAAACTTTTTTAGCTCGCAAGATAAAAAATCCTTTATCTTTAGCTACAATATCACAATTTTTAAATACTTCTTCAACATCTCTTTTTGCACTAGGTGCTCCTTGGTCTTTTCTTATAACAAACCAAAGTTCCCCATTATCATTTAAATGATTATATGCCCCCAAAAGAATTTCATAAACAACTTTTTTTCCTGCCCTAATTGGAGGATTAGTAATTATATAATCATATGATTTAACAACATTTGAATAACAATTACTTTCAAATACATTCATTTCACTAGTTAACTTGTTTAATGATATATTTTTATTAGCTAATCCAAGTGCTCTTAGATTAACATCTACCATATCCACATCAGCCTCTAATAGTTTTGATAAAGCAACACCTATAATTCCAATTCCACATCCAACATCCAAAACTTTTCCCTCATGATATTCCTTTACAAATTCTTCAATCAATAATCTTGATCCAAAATCAATACCATTCTTATTAAAAACACCATTATCACTATAAAAATTAAAATTCACATTACAAATATTACCAGCAAAGATTCTCTCTTCGCTTTTAACTTTGTTATCATTTTCAAAATAATGAGACACCAGTTTTCCTCCACACAAAGAATAATGCTATAAGAATAATAATAATGAAGATGATAAGTTTTTCAGTAAAATGGTTTACATGAGCTGAAAATGATGTATATTTACACCTGTCACATCTACCTGCAATTAATTTTTGTTTACAATAAGGACAAGTATTATCAGAAAAACGCTTTCTATATCCACATCTATAACAAACACCCCTAACAAGTGCATCCCCACATTCTGGACAAACTTTTTTTGGATGCCTTTCCACATAATCACATGTTAAACAATGCTTTTGATCAGTTGCCATTGGCGTTCCACAATTTGGACATTTTTTCATGTTAATCACCCACTCACATTATACAAAAAAAGCCCATTATATACACGGGCTTTTTTAATTAATTTTAATCTTATCTTAGTTTTGATTAGAAATTTAATTATTTAACTTCTACTTCAGCACCAGCTTCAACAAGCTTAGCTTTGATATCTTCAGCAGCAGCTGGAGAAATCTTTTCCTTAATAACTGAAGGAACAACGTCAGTTAATTTCTTAGCGTCTCCTAAACCTAAACCTGTGATAGCTTGAACAGCCTTAACAACTTGAAGCTTGCTAGCTCCAACGCTCTTTAAGTAAACTGTTACTTCAGCTGGTCCCTTAACTACTTCTTCCTCAGCTGGAGCTGCAGCAGCAGCTACAGGAGCAGCAGCAGTTACTCCAAATGCTTCCTCGATTGCTTTAACAACTTCGTTTAATTCTAAAATTGTCATTTCTTTTAAACTATTGATTAATTCTTCTGTATTAATTTTTGCCATTTTAATTTTCCTCTCTTTCTTTATATATTATTTTTTAATTTTAATGTCAAATTTTAATTTAATTATTCAGCCTTACTATCAGCTACAGCCTTAATTGCACAAGCGAAGTTTCTAACACTAGCTTGTAAGCATCCAAGGAACATAGAGATAAGACCTTCTTTGTTAGGTAATTTAGATACAGTTACTACATCAGCAGCACTGATAACTTTACCATCAACTACTCCACCTTTAATAACTAATTCTTCATTTCTCTTAGCGAACTTAGTTAAAACTTTTGCAGTAGCACTAGCATCTTTACTAGCTAAAACTAAAGCGTTAGGTCCAGTTAATTCTTTGTTTAATTCTTCTAAACCAGCTTTTTCAGCAGCTCTTGATACTAAACTGTTCTTTAATACTGTTAAAGTAGCTTCTTCCTTTCTTAGAAGTTTTCTAAGTTCAGATAACTTAGCAACACTAAGACCTCTGTATTCAACTACGATAGCAGCTTGAGACTCAGTAAGATTCTTGTAGATCTCTTCTACTAATTCAGCTTTTTGTGCAACAACGTCTTTATTCATCATTTCACCTCCGATATTAAATTTTTTTATAATAAGCTTTAATTATCCAAATAAAAACCCACATCTACAAAGACATGGGCAAAATAACACATTCGTATTTTCACCTCGGCAACCTTATTAAGTTCACACCGTTGCTGTCTTTGGTAATTTAAGCATAATTATTGTAATGATTTTTTACTAACTTGTCAACTATTAGAAATTAACATCAACTTTGATGCTAGGACCCATAGTAGTAGTAATAGTTAAGTTCTTCATATAAGTACCCTTAACTGTGCTTGGTTTAGCTTTTACTATTACATTGTAGATAGTCTCAAAGTTTTCATATAATTTTTCTGTATCGAAAGATACTCTACCAATGCTAACATTGATATTTCCTTCCTTATCAGCTCTATATTCAACTTTACCAGCTTTAATATCTTTTACTGCCTTAGCAATATCAGCACTAACTGTTCCAGTCTTAGGGTTAGGCATTAATCCTTTTGGTCCTAAGATTCTACCAGCTTTACCAAGTTCACCCATCATGTCTGGAGTTGCAACGATTACGTCAAATCCAAACCAGTTTTCCTTAGTAATCTTTTCGATCATTTCTTTTCCACCAACGAAATCTGCTCCAGCTTCTTTAGCTTCTTCAGTTTTATTAGTGATAGCTAAAACTCTCTTAGTTTTTCCTGTTCCATTAGGTAATACTACAGCACCTCTAATTTGTTGCTCAGCGTAACGAGTATCAATATTTAAATTGAAAGCTACATCAACAGAAGCATCAAACTTAGTAGTACTAGTTTTCTTAACTAATTCACAAGCTTCTTTAGCGCTATATACTTTATTTGTTTCGATTAAAGTAGCAGCTTGATTATATTTCTTTCCTCTTTTCATTCTTTCTTTCCTCCTTGTGGTTCTAACGGACGAGTTAATCCTTCCACTTTTATTCTTTTATAATTTAACTCTTTTTTTATTATTTCTTTTCTTCAACGTTTACGCCCATGCTTCTAGCACTACCAGCAACAATTTTGATTGCAGCATCTAGGTCGTTAGCATTTAAATCAGGCATTTTGTACTCAGCAATCTTCTTTGCATCTTCATAAGATAAAGTTGCAACTTTAGTAGTCTTAGGATTGCTAGAACCACTCTTAATGTTACAAGCATCTTTAATTAAGTTTGTAACTGGAGTAGTCTTGATAACAAAATCAAATGACTTGTCTTCATAAGCAGTAATAATTACTGGAACTGTTTTACCTTTTTGATCTGCTGTCTTCTCATTGAATTCAGTACAGAACTTTGGCATAACGATACCAGCACTTGCTAATGCAGCACCTGGTTTTGCTTCTCCACCTGGAAGTTGAATTTTAACAACTTTTGCGATTTTCTTAGACATATTTTTACCTCCTATAATCTTTAAGGCCGTGGTACTAACAGAATTACATTCTTCCCACTGCGCAAAAGTGCATATCTATACACCGGAAAATATAATATACTAAACTCACTAAAAAAGCAAGAAGAAATATTCTATCTTGCTGTTTTTTTTATAAATTTATAATTTATAAATTATCTAGTAATTTTTGTTGGTTTAATAATACCGTTTTTTAGAGCATATTGATGAGCTTCTCTATATGTATAATTGTTCAAATATAATCCTCTACTTCTTATAACATCATAGATTTTTTGTTCATCTTGTTCAGTTAAATTTAGATGTTTTGTAGTCAAAACAATATTAGGATTATCATATAAAGAATTGTTATCTATATATGTCATATTAGATGAGAATAAACTTGCTCCTATTATTCCATACTTAAATCTTAATTGCTTAACAATCAAAGCGAATCTAGGAAGACTTCCAGCAGCATCTACAATATCAATCAACCCTGCTTTTCCTGAATTTACAGCTTTAGCTAATGCAGCCATTTCCTCTTTATATGCATCTACCTCTTCTTGAGTGTGACCTTTACGAGCCTCTAAAGGTAATGTTCTCTCTACAAACTCATCATAAAGATCTTCAGTCATATTTTCTTTTATAAATGGTAATACTTCATCAAGTTTCTTAATTGATGGTCCATCTTGTAATTTTGCATATTTTTCATAATCAAATAAATTAGGTTTAGATAAAAATCTAATAATAAACTCCTTATATGCTTTATTCTTTTCTTCAATTGTCATTCTTGCCATATAGTGCACCTCATTCCTTCTTCTATTTTAGCAATACATTATTTCAAAATCAACAATTAATGTTTTTCTCCACATTAAAACACAAAAAAAGGATTGGACAACTCCAACCCTTTTTTTAAATTAATTTAAATATCTACTAAAATTTGTTTATTGTTTAACTTTGTTAAGTTATTTATTATTCTTCAATAGCAACTACGCTACCAGCACCAACAGTTTTTCCACCTTCACGGATAGAGAACTTAGTACCGTTTTCAACAGCTACTGGGTGAATTAATTCAACGTCCATTTCAACGTTGTCACCAGGCATAACCATATCTACTCCATCAGGAAGTTTGATAGCACCTGTAATATCAGTAGTTCTGAAATAGAATTGTGGTCTATAGTTAGCAACGAATGGCTTATGTCTTCCACCCTCTTCTTTGCTTAGTACATATACTTGAGCTTTGAATTTAGTGTGAGGTTTAACTGAACCAGTTTTAGCTAATACTTGACCTCTTACGATTTCGTCTCTGTTAACACCACGAAGTAATGCTCCGATGTTGTCTCCAGCTTGAGCGAAGTCTAATAGTTTTCTGAACATTTCGATACCAGTAACAACTGTTTTCTTAGTTTCTCTGATACCAACGATTTCAACTTCATCATTAAGTTTTAGAATTCCTCTTTCTACTCTACCTGTAGCAACTGTTCCACGACCAGTGATTGTGAATACATCTTCAACTGGCATTAAGAATGGCTTATCAGTATCTCTTTCAGGTGTAGGAATGTAGCTGTCTACAGCTGCCATTAATTCATCGATAGCAGCTTCCCATTTAGCATCTCCTTCAAGAGCTTTTAAAGCAGAACCTCTGATGATTGGAGTGTCATCTCCAGGGAAGTTATAACCGTTTAAGATATCTCTGATATCCATTTCAGCTAATTCGATTAATTCTTCGTCATCAACCATATCACATTTGTTTAAGAATACTACGATGTAAGGAACACCAACTTGTCTAGCAAGTAGGATATGCTCTTTAGTTTGAGGCATTGGTCCATCAGTAGCAGCTACAACTAGGATAGCACCATCCATTTGAGCAGCACCAGTGATCATGTTCTTGATATAGTCTGCGTGGCCTGGACAGTCTACGTGAGCGTAGTGTCTTGTAGCAGTTTCGTATTCGATGTGAGCAGTGTTAATAGTGATTCCACGTGCTTTTTCTTCTGGTGCAGAGTCGATTTCAGCATAGCTCTTAGCAACTCCACCAGTTACTTTTGCAAGTCTTGTTGCGATTGCAGCAGTTAATGTTGTCTTACCATGGTCAACGTGTCCAATAGTACCAATATTAACGTGCGGTTTACTTCTGTCAAATTTTTGTTTTGCCATATTTAAATTTCCCCCTTAATATGTATAATTTAGACATTACTATAATAAAGCAATTGTGCTTTATAATCAATATAAATAATTAATTATTTACTGCGTTCTTTTTGATTACAGCTTCAGTAACATTTCTTGGTGCTTCTTCATATCTGTAGAATACCATTGTGTAGTTACCTCTACCTTGAGTGAAAGAACGTAGGTCAGTTGCATAACCAAACATTTCAGCTAGTGGTACATAAGCATCGATAACGATAGAGTTACCTCTACTACGAGTATCTTCGATTCTACCTCTTCTACTACTTACGTCACCCATTGCGTCACCTTGGTACTCAACTGGTACTACTACTTCAACCTTCATAACAGGTTCAAGTAATACTGGTTTACACTTAACAGCAGCTTCTCTTAATGCCATACTAGCAGCAACTTTGAAGGCCATTTCAGATGAGTCAACATCATGGTATGATCCATCAAATAGAGTAGCCTTTACATCGATTACTGGATAGCCAGCTAAGATACCCTTGCTTAGTGCATCCTTTAATCCTTCATCAGTTGGTTTAATATATTCTCTTGGAACAGCTCCACCAACGATTGCATCAACGAATTCATAGCCTTTACCAACATTAGGTTCAAGTTTAATTTTAACGTGACCATATTGTCCTCTACCACCAGATTGACGAATGTATTTACCTTCACAATCAGCTTCTTGTTTAATAGTTTCACGATATGCAACTTGAGGTGCACCAACGTTAGCTTCAACTTTGAATTCTCTCTTTAATCTATCAACGATGATATCAAGGTGAAGTTCGCCCATACCAGCGATAATAGTTTGTCCAGTTTCTTGGTTTGTATAAGCCTTGAAAGTTGGATCTTCTTCTGCTAATTTTCCTAAAGCAATACCAAGTTTTTCTTGGTCACTCTTAGTTTTTGGTTCAATAGCAAGTTGAATAACTGGTTCTGCGAATTCCATTTTTTCTAGAATTACTTCGTAACTTTCATCACATAAAGTATCTCCAGTAACAGTATTCTTTAAACCAACAGCAGCAGCTATATCACCAGCATAAACTGCAGGAATTTCTTTTCTTGCATTAGCATGCATTTGAACGATTCTTCCGAATCTTTCTTTTGTTTCTTTAGTTGAGTTATAAACATAACTACCAGCTTCTGCCTTACCAGCATATACTCTAAAGAAAGTTAATTTTCCAACAAATGGGTCAGTTGCAACTTTGAAAGCCAAAGCAGCAAATGGAGAATCATCAGAAACTGCTAATTCTACTTCATTACCATTTGCATCTACACCTTTAGCAGGTGGGATATCAAGTGGAGATGGTAAGTATTCGATAATAGCATCGATTAAAGGTTGAACACCTTTCTTCTTATAAGCACTTCCACCTAATACTGGATAGAATTGGCAAGATAGAACAGCCTTACGAATAACTGCTTTAATTTCGTCAACTGATACTTCTTCACCTTCTAGTACCTTCATCATGAAATCATCATCATAGTTAGCTAAAGCTTCAACTAACTCTGCTCTATATGCTTCACATTCATCTACTAAATCAGCAGGTACTTCTTTTTCAACTACTTTTTCACCGTTAGCGCCTTCAAAATAGATTGCTTTACGGTTAATAACATCAACAACACCAGCTAAAGAGCTTTCGCATCCAATTGGGAAGTTGATAGGATGAGCATCAGCACCTAATTTAGAGTGAAGAGATTCAACACTCATCTTAAAGTCAGCACCAATTGCATCCATTTTGTTTACAAAAACGATACGAGGAACACCATATTTAACGCCTTGGTTCCATACAGTTTCAGTTTGTGGTTCTACTCCGTTTTTTCCATCTAATAGAGTAACAGCACCATCAAGTACTCTAAGTGATCTTTCAACCTCTACAGTGAAGTCTACGTGACCAGGAGTATCGATAATGTTAATTCTGTTATCGTTCCAGTGAACTGTTGTTGCAGCAGAAGTAATTGTAATACCTCTTTCTTGCTCTTGAACCATCCAGTCCATTGTAGCTGTACCATCATGAGTATCACCAATCTTATGGTTAACACCAGTGTAGAAAAGAATTCTTTCAGACATAGTAGTCTTTCCAGCATCGATGTGAGCCATAATTCCAATGTTTCTTGTTTTTTCTAGTGAACAATCACGAGCCATATTTTTTCTCCTTTTATATTTTTAATAAATTTTGTAATTAAATTACCAACTATAGTGAGCGAATGCCTTGTTAGCTTCAGCCATTCTGTGAGTATCATCACGTTTCTTAACTGCAGCACCTGTACCATTGCTAGCATCGATAATTTCAGCAGCTAATTTTTCTTCCATACTCTTTTCGTTTCTTAATCTAGCATAGTTAATTAACCATCTAATTCCTAATGTTCTCTTTCTTTCTTCGCTAGTCTCTACTGGTACTTGATAGTTAGCACCACCAACACGTCTAACTTTAAGTTCAAGAATAGGCATAATGTTTTCCATAGCTTGATCTAAAACTTCCATAGCAGGTTTTCCTGTCTTAGCTTCAACAATTTCAAATGCACCATATAAAATAGATTGAGCCTTTCCTCTTTTTCCATCTAACATGATTTTATTGATTAAACGAGTAACTAATTTACTATTGTAAATTGGATCTGCTAATACATCTCTTTTTGCTATATATCCCTTACGTGGCATATATTTCCCTCCCTTCAACTAATATTTAAATTATTTTGAATTACTTACTTTCCTTAGGTCTCTTAGTACCATATAAAGATCTTCCTTGTTTTCTGTTATTAACACCAGCACAGTCTAATGTACCTCTAACGATGTGATAACGAATACCTGGTAAATCCTTAACACGGCCACCACGAATTAATACAACACTGTGCTCTTGAAGGTTGTGTCCTTCACCACCAATGTAAGCATTAACTTCCATACCATTACTCAATCTAACACGAGCATATTTTCTTAAAGCTGAGTTAGGCTTCTTAGGTGTCATTGTACCAACACGAGTACAAACTCCTCTTTTTTGTGGACTCTTAGTCTCAGTTGTTTTCTTTAATAAAGAATTTCTTCCTCTTCTAAGAGCAGGAGCCTTAGACTTTTCTACAAGTCTTACTCTACTTTTACGAACTAATTGGTTCTTTGTAGGCATGTTTCAATTTCTCCTTTCTAACACACAATTCCGGGTGTGTCAACATTGATTGTTTTAAAAAGCCAAATAGTTGGCTAATCACAACGCCTATAATAATATACATTTCTTTATCATTAGTCAACACTTATTTTATACAAAGAAAAAAATTTTTAATAAAAAAAAGCGAGCCAAGCCCGCTTAATTTAAATTATAAAATTTCTTTGTATGCTTCATGTAAAGTTTTTTCTATAATTTCAACGTCTACCATTGAAGCATAATGAAGTAAAATACTTGCATCTGTAGCTTTTGAATATAATAATTCTAAAACTTTTTGTAAGTCTTCTATGTCCTTTGTTTCTGTATCAACTACTTTAACTAAAACTAGGTAGCAAGTTGAATCAGGACCAGAAGATAAAATAACATTTTTCTCATTGAAGATGTTAGGATCTGCTGTTGGACTAAGCAAGAATTTTCCATGCTCACCATAATTTGCCCCAAATAGTTCTTCCATTTTTTCATCACTAATTAGTAAATCCTCTACATCATCTCTACGAATTTGAGAAAGTAAATTCGCATAAAGAGCATCTGTAGTATCTTTATTAATAATTTGCTCTTTCAAATAAACTGTTTCATCAATCAAGTCAATTTGATGTTTAAAGCCATCATCTAAACTACATTTTCTGTTATTTGCACATGTAGTGAACTTAGATAAAGCAGAATCATAACTACTCTTAGTAGGTGTACAATTCTCTATTCTTTTTCCTTCTTCATCAACATGATAATCATTTGGCAATCCAAGGTTATCACAGAATTGTCTACCAATTTCTTTTCTAGCCTCTTCTTTTTTAGTTTCTTCTAGATCTTCCCAACTATCATATTTACCAGAGAATATATCAGCAACTAACTCTTCCATATCCTCAATATTATCAGTTGTATAAACTGTAACAATTCTTGACTCGCTATTATTTAGAATTGTCTTCTTTACATTAGTTATATAATCCTCTTTTAATAATTCCATATAAATATCATAATCTAATACATTATTTATATATTTAGAGTAATCATATTTTAGCCCAAGTTCATATGTAGGCCCTTCACCATTTGTTATTGGTTCTCCAATTTGAGCCATATCATTTCTTAACTTAGCAACCAAAAGTTCTTCATTAAATTCTCCATCAACTTTGTAGTCATCATTATTTAAATAGTTATCTTCAAATAATTTTTTCAACTTATAGTTGTATGTTGTTATTAATTCATCACCTTTGTATCCACTTTTTTCCTTCAATATAACTTTAGCTAGTTCTGTTAAAAACACTTTATTGTACTTATCAGTACTTTTAGTAGTTATATAGTCTAATACATCTTGAGTTGTGAAAGCACCATTAAGTTTATCACCAGTTATAATGTCAGACTTCTCAGTCAAATTAACAGATGTTTCTTTACTACAACTACAACCAGCAATAGTAAAAGCAAGTAATGCTGCAGATAATATTTTCAATCCTTTTTTCATTAGTTGCTACCTCCTTCTGCATCTGTTGTATAGTAAGAGAATCCTTGTCCATACTTATATGTACATTTATTATTTCCTTTACTATCTTCTTGTAAGCAAGAAAGTAGTGGTATTTCTTTTGCATATAATGTTTTTACATTCCACAAAATATTATTAGTGTAAAAATCATAATCCTCATCAAAAGCAATTTCTCTTTGGATATCTGAATATGTAATTGCTGCAGTCATATATTGATTAATCATTTTTTCTACATCTTTATCAACAATCTTAAAGTTTCCATTTTTAGAAGATTGAGCAAGATAATATTTAAACATTTCATAATCAATCAAATTAGAATTTCCAGTATTATCACCATAATCTTTAGTAATATAACGTTCTCCAAAAGACTTTATTTCCTCTAATCTTGCTTCTGCATCATCACCATATTCTGCATAAATATATACACCATCTTCACTATCTACATCAGTGCTGAAATATCTTTCATAATCTGTTGTAAATGGTGTCATATGTATAGTCATAATGTGAAGCCCTTTGTCATCTTTATAAACAACATATGGATTATTATCCTCATTAACTAATACGTATTGTTCATTTCCTGCTTCTGGAGCAACATATCCACCAAGTTTCTCATTTGGAACTAAAACTGTAACTCCTAATTCAGAAGCGCTGATAACTCTATCTTGTGCATTATAAGTAGCAACTTCCTCTGCTGTAAGAGTTATATATCTTGGTGTTCTTGAATTTAATAAAGCATTGAACAAGATATTACGATAGTATACTTTTGAATTGGTATAAACAGTATCTTCATCATCGCTATAGCAATCTGTCTTATCATAATTTCCTTCTAATCCTACTATATAAGATAGAGGTATTGTTTCTAATCCGGCAGTATAAAACGATTCTAATGTTGGAGTATAAGGTGTTGTTTTGAATCCTAAATCTGTTTTCAAATCACCATATTTTCCTTCAACAACGCTACTATATCCAATTAAAGCATAACGTTGTTCTTTAGAAATATCGTTATCATTAAGTGTAACGATTCCTACTTCTCCACCTTTAGACTTGCTGTCTCCACTTGAATGAGCCATAGCAACATTGTAATATTGCTCACCTTCAACAAGCTCTAAAATAGCATCGTGTATTTTTTCTGCTTCGGCACTTGAAATTGTAAGTGAATATAAATCTGTATCTGTAGTAGAACTACCACTAACATTTAAAGTGATATCCCCTACATGATACAAATGATTATTTCTTACAAATTCAGTAATATATGTTTCTTCCTTAGCTGCTAAAAACAAAGTTTTTGCAGCCTCTTTTTGTTTTTCGAAAAGTTTTTGAGCTTTTAACTCTTCTAAACTTTCAACACCTTCTTCTTTTAAGGCTTTATTTAGATCTTCTTCATAATCAGTTCCATTTAATGCAGCATCATTTTTAACCTTATTAACAAAAGCAGTAATTTCGTTTTCCACAACTGCTTTCATTGAGTCTGTTGCTGGAATAGAACTCTCTATCAACGCCTTCTCTAATTGGCGATAAATATGCCCTGCAACAATAGGATCATATAAAGAAGAATTATATATATGTTCTGCTGTTATTTCTTTTCCATTAACAATCGCAATTACATTCGTATCATCAGGTTTACCACAAGAGCAAGCCCCAAAACACAAACTAGATAACAACAATGCTGTTAATGGCATAAATTTCTTTTTTTGCATCCTTTTCCCTCCTTATTTTCCTTTTACTTTTTATATAAAATTACTCAGTAAATACCTCAGGATATAGATTCTTCAAATATTCCTTAACTGAATCATCATAAATAGTAATTGTATTTACATATTGTTCTAAGTAGTGAGATACAGCACGACTTGCTAGTGATGAACTTTCAGCTAATAATTCAAGCACTCTATCTTCAACATTCTTACCATAGTTATCTGCATTAATAACTTTAAATCTAACAATACTATATGTATATGAACTACTATCTCCAGTTTCTGTTAATAAAATATCATTTGCATCAACTGTAGCACCGGCATTAGCACTTACTAAATAGTACCAATCACCAATTTGAATAGCTCTCTTTTCTTCATTTTCTGGATTAGCCAAGCTTAATAATTTGCTTGTAATTGCTTCACTAATAATTACATTATTAGCGCTATCAGAACTAATTAGTTTAGCATCAGTAAAGCTTAATTTTGCTACCTCATCTAGTCTTTCTGCCAACCCTTCCTCTGCGCTTCTAGTATAGTTATTAGTGTACTTAGCAGCTAATTCTTGGCTATAATCTTTTGCTGTATTAATCTTAGCGAATTCACCATTTACTGCGCCTTCTAATTCAGTTTTGATTCTTGCTTCAAAAGTAGCAAAATCAATAGTTCCTACAGGATCACTTTCAGCTGCTGCAGCAATTTCATCTCTAATTTCACGCATGATGTTTCTAATATTTACATCAACATCTTCTTCTTCACCACTATTGTTAGTGATAGTGTAATCCTTATATGTAGATTCTAAAGAAGAGCTAACACTTATATACTCTACATCTCTAATCTTTTTGTTTGTGATTGTTGTCTTAGAATCTTTTAATGTTTCTTCTTTAATATATTTTTGTTTTAATAATTTTGATAAAGCTTCAACTCTAAACTTTTTATTAATAAGGTCAGAATAATCAGTCTTTGTTACATTATAACCTTCTGCTTGTAATGCTATCACAAAATAATCTTCATTAAATTCGCCATTAACTTTATAATCAGCAGACTCTTTTAATTCTTCTAATTTTTTAGCAACTATAGCATCATATTTTTCTTTCCATACGCTTTTTGGATTTTCTACATCTAATACTGTTGTAGCTACTATATTAACTAATTCTTCAGCAGCTGCAGAATTAGCGGCGTCATTTGCAATAATTGCGTTATAAATATCAAGTAGTGAATAGTCACTAGCATCATCTGTTAATCCAGATAAGAAATCTCCATCTTCAATTTCAGCGACATTTGGTTTGTCATTAGAACATGAACAACCTGCTATTGCTAAAGTAGAAAGTAGTAATGATAGTGATAAAACTTTTAATCCATTTTTCTTCATCTTTTTTTAACTCCTTTCTTACTCGCTAGCAGTAGCGCTTCCAACTACAACATATACAATTATTGTTTTTCCACAATCTTGTTGTTCTAGTGTAAAGCTATCTGCAGCTTCTTCTTGATCATTTCTTGCGTATTTAAATCCTTTAACTTCATAGTTAGTATCAACCATTGTTAATAATTCTTTATTTATAGTAACAACATTTTCTGCAACTGTTTCAGGATTATAAGTTTGTCCTTTAGGTGCATTTGTAACGTTAACAACTTCAGTTCCAAATTCGTCTCCTTCTTCATCTACTAAAACATAATTAAATGTTGTAGCGATTGGTTCAACATAAACTGTTACTGATATACCAGCAGAAACATCTGTTCCATCTAAAGTGAATGTGTATGTATCTTCAGCCGCACCATTTACATCAAATCCAGCAAAAGTGAACGCTTGTGATTCAAAGTTATTTATATTTAATGTATGTGTATTTGAAGCTCCACCAGTTGCACTATATTCAGCTTGAGTTTTATCTCGTTTAGTTACAAGTGCCGCATCAGCCGCTATATCAGTTCCCTTATACTTGTAAGTATAATTGATTTGATATGTTCCTTCTTCTGGAACAATCTTAGCGTAAAATAATGTATGGTTTTTAATACTAGTTTCTGCCAATTCAGCCTCATATACACGTGTACCATCTTGGAAGTCTTTAGTTGTATACCATCCTTCAAATTTATAACCTGTCTTAACTGTCATATCTGCACTTGTTGGTAATGTAACATTTCCCTTACCCACATATGCCCATTGAGTAAATCCGCCTGGTATAGAATCATCTTTGTTAAATTTAACAATATCAGTAGATGTTGTAATCTTTGTGTAAGAAGTTCCTGAAGATACCAAATCAGTATGATAATAGTAAGATAATTTAACTTGATATCCTTTACCGTAAACATATCTACATAAGTTACCAGTAGATGTAGAGTTGTTTATTGGAGCATATGCTTCTGAAGGAAGCACAACAGCACACTCATATGGCTTAATACCCATCTTAACTAATTCACTCTCTGCAGTAGTTAATTTGTCTGCATGCTTATCAAATGACTCTAATAATTTATTATCGTGTTTTTGATTTAATAGTTTTCTTCTTCTAGATATATATGTACCTATAGCATCCTTTAATTTATCATTACTCCATGTAATATTTTTGCTAGCCATATAATCTTCTAGCATTTTATAGCTTAATAAACTTTCTTCTCCAACTGTAGAACCATGTCCTGCAGTAATATAACTCTTAATGTATCCTTCTATTTCAGAAACAAGCTTTTTCTTTGAAGCATTAGTTGCGTCTATATTGAACGCAGGATCTTCAGCATAAGATACATATCCATCTTCTGCATCTGGAACAATTGAGAAATATTTTTTAGCATCAGCTAAATTATCTAATGAAGATTTATTGATTGTCAAAAAATGTAACCAAACATCATTACTACTACCCTTTGCAGCAACAAAGAAGATTGGATTTCCATTTTCATCAGCTAGTACCCAGTTTGATGTAAAGTGAGTCTCATCAGTATATGTTCTGATTTCAACACAATTCTTAACGCCATCAGCCTCTGCCTCTTCTTTAGTTTCATATCCACCAATTACTGATAATCCTGGTTTGTTGAATGCTCTGTTGAAGATGATTGATCTTGCATATGCATTGTAGTTTGAATTTAGGTTATTCAAATTACTATCATATTCAGTAACACCACTACTAGAAACATAGTCTTCGCTTCCTACATAACCAATATAGTGGAAATCTCCAGTACTAGTTTTGTTTGCAACATCACCTAGTTTTTCAACTAAATCCATAGTTACAACATTCAATCCATTTTCATAGTACTTAGCGATTCTATCATTATTTTCATCTTCATCCTCGATGAATCCAACTTCAATAAGTTTGTCATACTTGTCAGTTCTACCCCACTTATAATAAGTTCTAGGTTCTGTTCCTGACTCATCTACACCTTTTTCAGTATAAGCATCAAAAATGTATGTTCCATACAAGAACTCATCTACAAAGCTAGTAGTTGTATCCATGTAATATGCTCCACCGCTTGCTGTACTACCTGAGTCATCTGAGAAGTGGTTTGCAATAAATGAAAATTCATCACCATTTTTAAATCTAGTAATTACATCATGGATTTTTTCGGCTTCTGCTTGAGAAACATTTACATTGTTTGCAATCTTATTGCCGTTTGTGTTGTCATCTAACTTAACTAAAACATGACTAACTAAGTATGGTAATCTATTTTCAACATAATCGCCATAGAACTCTTCTTTGTGAGTTTCCCAATATTGCTCATTTAATCTTGTTAATTTTTGTTGATAAATGATATCTGCTTTCATCTCATCTACAGAATCATATCCTTTTTCCTCTAATAAAGTTTTTCTTGCGTCTTTAACACTAACACCATTATTTTGTGCATAAATTTCAACTTCTTCTTCAAAAGTTTCTTCTGCCATATCAGCAGCAGTTTGAATATTTGCAGTAGTTTCCATACTTGATTCAACTACAAGTCTTAAAACCATTGAAAACGCTTCATTTGCACCAGTGCCTGTTGATAAAAGTCGATTGTATAATTGTTCTGCTGTATATTCCTTATCTCCAACTTTCAAGACAATATCACTAACATTCTTGTCTGATCCGCCGCATCCACCTAACAATGCAACAGAAAGAGTAAGTAATGACATGAACGATAAATTCTTCTTCTTCACTATTATTCCTCCCTAAATTAACGCACAACTCATTTTATATTAATTTTTGCCAGATAGCAATCATTTAGACCTAATTTCATTAGGTTTTCCATTTGTTGACTTTTAAAAACAAATGTTATAGACTAAATGTGTCTTTAGGAGTTGACGTTTATGAAATTTATATTCAGAAGAAAATACACATTACCATTCATGCTTTTTATGATTTTGGCAGCACTATGCTTTGCATTTTATTACTTAGGTCCTGATGTTTTTACTAATCAACCAGATAAATTTTTCAAGGACGTTTTAATAATATCGCTAATAGATTCTTTCCTTATCGTTGCCTTTGTAACTGGATTATATCGTGTACATTATTATTTGTATCATGACCATCTAGAAATTAGACGTTCTTTTTTCAAGCCAATTCATCTAAATTACAAGCAAATCAAAAAAGTTATTGAAATCAAAAACGATAAGGTGTTCCTAATATTTGGTAACCGTCCTTCATTCAAATTAAAATATGAAGAAAACGGAAAAATAAAAAACTATAGAATTCGAATTGCAAACCACGATTTATTTAAATTAGTTTTAGAAAACGAGAAGAAAATAAGCATATCAAATCAAGCATAAAATATGCAAAAGACCACATAATAAAAATGTGGTTTTTTTTATTTTTTGGAGACTAGAATGAATAGAGTAATTTTAAGCAATATAATTAGTGAATTTTTCAGCAAAAACAACAAATTAATAATATGTTCTTTATCATACCATATTGCAATTGCATTAGTACCAAATTTGTTATTAGTATACAAACTTTTATCCACCTTCAATATTAATGCAAGTAGTTCTTTTTTATTGAAAATTGGGCCTTTATATAGTGAGTCATCCCTGTTAATTATTTTTGGTATCTCACTCCTTTTGATTTACAAAGGTTTTCACATGATTTTCTATGACAAAAGTAATCCTTTTTTGCCCCTGTTTTTGTCTTTTTTTATCATGGCATTTTTACCAACAATCACACTATCATCTATAATTGAAAATACTATGTTAAAAATCTTTTTTCAGCTCTTTTTAACCACCCTATTACTAGTTCTTTTTAACTATATTTCCAACAAAAAAATCTCTCCCCTTTCCTTTGTCTTTTCTTTTTTATTTTCCTTTGTTTTGATTGCTTTTTACTTCTTTTTTGAGGTGATTGAAAAGGAGTTTTTACATTATGATAATTATTATGGGTATTTAGCTCCTTTATTTCTAATTTTATTAGAAATATATATCTCGATAAATATCATTTATTTAAATACATCGACAATAAAGGTTATAGAAAAATTTTCTGTTATAAAATTCATAAAATCGTAAAAACTAATATAGGCAAGATTACAAAAGCCACAGATAGAAAACTATCTCCATTCTAAGAGAGAAATATTTATAATATTTTCTCTCTTTTTTGTGTCATTCCTTGAGTTTGAAAAGGTTATCTTTTATAATTTTCTTGTCGGGAGTTGAGAAAATGAATTTATTTGAAGCAGTACCTAAAAATCTCTTCTCTATTTTTAATTCTAAAAATAGGGAGACATATGTAAATGCTTTATTTGCCTTAAGACAAAGTTTTAAGCAAGAACTAACAATTGAAAAAGAAAACTTAATTCGCCAACTTGCAAACACTTTACATCAAGATTTGCTTAACATGGACTTAGAAGAAGCAGAGGAATATAACGATGGTAAAAAGTTATCTCAAGACGCTATGTCTATGTCAAGATTTATGGTTAAAAGGTTAGCAGAAACCGGTTGGATTGAATTTGAATACGGAGTAGATACATCTTTTAAAGAGTATATTGCGTTGGCTCCATATTCTATCAAAATCATTAATACGCTATACGCTATAGCATTAGAAGATGAGCAAGGATACAACACATACATGTACTCTATCTTCTCTAACCTAGCGCAAGCAGACGCAGAAAAGCGTGACTTTATGTATGCAGCTTTACTAAATGCTTATGATAGAACTGAAGAATTAGAGAATGAACTGAAGACTTTATATCATAACATAAGAAGAAAATATAACAAGTTGGGATTCTTAATGAGTGTAAATGATGTTCTTGTTGATCACTTTGATAACTATCAAAGAAAAATAATAACTCAAGTTTACATGCCACTAAAAACAAAGGATTCACTTAATCGTTTCAAAGGAAATGTAATTGAAATACTTATGCGTTGGCTTAGAACTCCAGAATGCATTGATTTGTTAGAAAAGCAAGCAATGACATATCAAACATTTAACTCATTTGATGATGTTAGGGATGCCATAATTTCCAAAATCTACTTTATTGTAGATAAATTAAATGAACTTGAGGAAATGGTTGATAAAATTGATATCAAAAATACTGAGTATGTTAGTGCTACCGCAGAAAAGATGCGTGCACTACTTACAAACGATAAAAGTATCAAAGCTAAAATGGCTAGACTAATGGAAACATTAAAAGATTCAAATACAGATGATACTCAAGATCAAGTTTTAGAATATTTTTATCCACACATAGCCCTAGAATCGACAGCTTATATGGATGATTCCAGTTTATTTGTAAGAAGTTATTCAATACAACAAATGAGCAGTGAACCTTTATATATAGACGATGTATATGATACAGAGATTGATACGCAAGCTACTAGCTTCATTGAAAATATGAATAATAAATATTCAAATAAAAACGTAATTAACTTTGTTGAAACTAAGTTGGAAAACAAAAATGAACTTGATTCTAGTAAGTTTATGATTAGCAGTGATGAAGAATTAATATTAACAATTCATTCAATGCTTAAAGGATGGGACAAAAATGTGTTCTATAAGATAGATTTACAAGAAGGAAATGTTGGTGTGAATAATTATTCTATTCCTAGAATGACTTATTATAGAAGGAGGAAAATCTAATGTGGTTAGATGAATATAATGAACTAAATAATGGCGAAAGAGAAAGATTTGCTAAACTAGTTAACTACTTACTAAACAAAACTTACTTAACTAGAGAAATTTATGAAGGTACTCAAGTAATTGGAAAAATAAATGCTGATTATAGATTTGTTGAAAGATATATAACTTTATTCGAAGGTTACCTTAATGTAATTAATTATAAGTTGACAATTGATGAAGAACTAGGTGTTGTTTATTTAAGTAATGACTATGGTTACAATAAAATGCATTTAGATAAGCTTACTACTCTTATTCTATTTACTCTAAGAACTATCTATGATGAAGAGAAAGAGAAAAACGCTTCAAAAAGCATTGTATATCTAAGTACTGCTACTCTTATATACAAGCTATTAGAATTAAAGATTGTTAGTAAAAAGCCTACTATGAAGGATATTGTTGAAAGTCTAAGACTTTTAGTTAATCAAAATATACTAACAAAAATTGGTGGTTCTATTGAAGAATCAAGTTGTCAATTGGCGATTCTTCCTACAATTTTGCTTGCAGTAAGCAATGAAAAAGTTGATGCTATTTATTCAATGGTATTCCAAAATGAGCCTAACACAGATGAAACTCCTAAATATGCTAATCAAGAAATCGATGAAAGTGTATTTAGCAATTTAGAATAGGAGGTAAAACAATGAAGATATTAAAAAGAATAGTTTTAATTAACTGGCACTATTTTACATTTGAGACATTAGAATTAGACACAATAAACTTCCTTACTGGAAAAAATGGTGCGGGTAAAACAACAGTAATAGACGCAATTCAATTATTAATGCTTGGTGATACTACTGGACACTTCTTTAACAAGAGTGCAAGCGATAAGTCATCTAGAACACTTAAAGGATATTTAAGATGTGAAATAGGTGATGACGATAATGGAGATATGATTTATCTTAGAAAAGGTAGATTTACATCTTATGTAGCTGGTGAATTCTATGATGATGTAAATAATGAATATACTACAGTAGGTGTTGCTTTCGATAGTTTTGAAGATGGAAGTATGGATTACAAGTTCTTTAGTTATGAAGGACCATTCCCTGAAAATAAATTTGTTGAAAACAAACTTCCTTTATCTATAAAAGAATTAAAAGTTTATTTACTAGATCACTACTATAAAAATCAAATTAATTTCTTTGAAACAAACAGTTCTTATAGGGAATTCTTGAAAGAAAAATTTGGTAGAATATCTAATTCTTTCTTTGGATTATTCAAGAAAGCTATACCTTTCTCACCTATTTCAAATATTGAAACTTTCATCACTGAATATGTATGTGATGTAAATTCATCAATTGATATTGGTGCAATGCAAGAAAATATTAGAAACTACAAAAAGCTAGAAAGCGATAGCGAAACTTTATCTAGCAGAGTAGAAGCTTTACAACAAATTAATGAAGCTTATATAGCTTGGAAAAACCAAGAGGATTCAATACTTTCTCAAAAATACGTATTTGCTAGAAGTGATTTACAAATCAAGAACAAAAAATTATCTGATGCAAAAGAAACTCTTGAAGAGGGAAAAAATGATTTAGGTCAATATTCATTATTAATTAATAAATGTGAACAAGAAATAAGAAATCACATTACAGATAAAGAAAAATTATTACAAGAAAAATATTCTCTTGATATTTATCAAAAACAAGCTGCTATTGAAGAAAAGAAAGCAGAAGTTGAAGAAGAAATCAAAAAATTACAAGATAGCGTTGAATCTATTGTAATGAATATGGATAACTATCAATTACAATGGATGGGCACTATTAATAAAGTATTAAATGCTGATGAAGTTCACGATTCTATCAGTGAATTAAAATCTTTAGCTAAAAGTTACTACAAAAGAATTGAAAACTTTAATACTAATATCGATTTAGAAAATTTAGATTTAAGTTATTTTACAGATATGCAAGAAAATATCAATAATCTAAAATCTGAAATCAGTGGTGTATTACACGTACTAAAAGAAACACTAAGACAAAACGAAAAAAGAAAGAGTGAGTTAACTGCTAATCTAGGAAATATCGAACGTGGTGTTAAAAACTATGACCCTAGATTATTAACATTAAAGAACATTCTAGAAAATAAATTAAAAGAAAAATATCATCAAAATATTTCTGTAAATATTTTAGCTGATTTAATTGAAGTAAAAGATCCAGAGTGGAAAAATGCTATCGAGGGTTACTTGTCAGGACAAAAGTTTTATTTATTTGTAGATCCAGCTTACTTTGAAGCTGCTTTAAAAATTTATGATGATGTTAAATTTGAATATAATTTATTCGATTTTGGTATTGTAGATTGTGAAAAAGTTCTTCAATCAAATCCTAATATGATTAAAGGATCTCTAGCTGAAGAAATATCTACTACAAATGAATATGCTAGAGCTTATATAAACTCTTTAATCGGAGCTCTTATTAAGTGTGAAAGAGTTGAAGATTTAAGAAAATATCCTAGATCTATTACTAAAACTGGTATGTTATATCAAGGATACGTAGCAAGACAAATTAATAAGGAAAAATGGAGAAATCACTTTATTGGTGTTAACTCTTTATCTAATGAAAAAGGCGTTCTTGCAGAAGAACTTACATCTCTTGAATATGCAAACGCACAAATTTATAAATCTATTATAACTTTTGAAGATGCAAGTAAGGTTGAAGTTTTAAATAGTAATGAATTAAAGTCTATGTCTGAAATAAGTAAGGTTTATAAACAAATGCCTTCACTTATTGCTAAAAAGGATGAATATGATGAGGAATTATCTAAGCTTGATTTACAATATGTTGAAGTTTTAGATGCTCGTATAGATAAAATGCAAACTAAGATTAGCGAATATGAAGCTCAAAAAGAAGAACTATTAACTAGTCAAATCAAACAAAGAAGTGAATTAGAAAGAATAGAAGAATATGATATTCCTCTATTTAACGAAGAAGTTAAAGCTGCTAAAGAAGTTATCTATAACAATTTTGAAAAATCTTGGATTATGTCTATGGGTGAGCCATTCTTCATGGAAGAGCTAGATAGAGTTAAGAATATAGCTACTCTACTTAGCCAGTATAAAGTAAAGTTAGATCACATAGATAGTCAAAATAAAGGTTTAAGAGATAAGCTTATTATGCTTAGAACTCAATATAATTCAAAATATCACATCTCATATAACCCTAATGCAAATACAAATGAACTATATGATGATGAATTAACTGAATTGTCAGGAAACAAATTGATTGATTATCAAGAAAAGATAGCAATCGCCAAAGCAAACGCTATTGGCCAATTTAAGGATGATTTCTTGGCAAAATTAAAGGCTAACTTTGATAACGTTAAAATGCAAATTGAGGCACTTAATGATGCACTTAGTGGATCAACATTTGGTACTGACTCATATCACTTTACAATGAATCCTAGAAGTGAATATAAACAATATTATGACATGATTACTGATCCATTATTGATGGAAGGTTATAGTGTTACTGAAGATGCATTCCAAGAAAAATATAAAGATTCTATAGAGGATTTATTTAGACAAATAACATTCTCTGAAGAAGCTGATATGCACACTAGAACAGAGATAGAAAGAAATATTGCAAAATATACTGATTATCGTACATATTTGAAGTTTGACTTAATTGTTACTGACCTTGAAGGAAGAAAACAACACTTGTCTAAAACTTTATTAAAGAAATCAGGAGGAGAAACTCAAACTCCATTCTATATTTCAGTACTTGCTTCATTTGCACAACTATACAGAACAAATGATACAAGCAACACAAAAAATCAAACTATCCGTCTAATTGTATTTGATGAGGCATTCTCTAAAATGGATAGCGAAAGAATTCAAGAATCTGTTAAGTTACTTAGAAACTATGGATTACAAGCAATCCTTAGTGCTCCACCTGAAAAGATGTCTGACATTGTTCCGCTTGTAGATAATACAATATGTATAGTTCGTGATGACCAAAAATCTTATATTAGAAATTATGGTAATGACAAACACAAAATTGTAGCATAAAACAAAAGAAAAGATAACTAGCAAAAATTAGTTATCTTTTTTTGTTGACAACGATATTTTTATAATATATACTTATTTGCGTTAATAAATCGGCTATATAAACAATAACCTCCTGATGGAGGCCTGGGGGGACTTTAGGCCTAAAAAGGGGGTTTTTTAATGCTAAACGAAGAAATTCAATACTTAGAAAGGGTTAGTAATCTAATTGATAGGCAACTAAAACATGATGCAGAACAATTAGAGCACTACATGGAAGAAATTAAGATTATTCCAGATGATGATGAGAATAAATTCTCAATGACCGAAAAATGGATTGAACTTTATCTAGCAAGTATCGCTTCACTAAAAAGACACAAGGACAAGCCATATTTTGCAAGAATTGATTTCAAAGATGAAACAATGAAAAATAAAGATCAACTATACATTGGTAAATTATCAATGTTAGATGAAAACAATGACTGCTTAGTAATCGACTGGAGAACACCTATTGCAAACTTATATTATGATAGTAGCTTAGGACAAACATCATACAAAACAAACGATGGAAGCTACATACATGGTGATTTATCACTTAAAAGAGTCTACACAATCGAGGATGCAAAGCTTCTAGACTACTTAGATGTTCACTCAACAAGCGATGATGAACTATTAAAACCATTTCTTGGAGTAAACGCAGATAACAAAATCAAGAATATCGTTTCATCAATCCAAAAAGAGCAAAACGATATAATAAGAGACTCACTATATAAAAACATAGTAGTTCAAGGAGTGGCAGGAAGCGGTAAGACTACAGTAATGCTACATAGAATTGCATATCTAGCCTACAACTACCAAGATTTATTTAATACCACTCAATATTTAGTATTAAGTCCTAACAATCTATTTACAGATTATATTTCAAGCATCCTTCCTGATTTAGAAGTAGATAAAGTTAAGCAAGCAACATATGAAAATATATTTAAAGAATATATGAACTTCAAGTTCACACCACAATTCATAACTCGAAACAAAACAAATAATTATGACTATGTGAGTGAATATAAATCAGATAAAGAAATGATTAACAAAATTGATGACTTCTACAAGCAATATGAGTCAAAGATACTAGATCGAGATATAATATATAAAGGTGTTACTATAATATCTAAAGAAGATATAAGAAATACATTCACCAAAAATAACAATGATCCTTTTGAAGTTAAACTTAAAAAACTTATAAATGATTTATATAACCTCACTCAAAAAGATAGTTTTAGACTAATAAATAATATAAATGATCAAATAAAAATACTAATAAATAACAACCAAGACAAGAGAAAATATTATTTTGATATAGGGTATGAGTCAAAACAATTATTCATTAAAGGAATGAAAGAAGTAATAAAAAATCATTTCAAAATATTTGATAACAATATCTATAAGTTATACACAGAATTCATTCAAACTTTAGATTATAAAGAAGCTAAAGATGCAACATTATCCAACTTAGAAAAAAAGAAATTTGATTATGATGACTTAGCATTACTTATATATCTGAAATACCTAATAAATGGTGCTAAAAGTTATGATTCTTATATATCAATAAGCATAGATGAAGCTCAAGATTTGGGTTATACACACTTTGTGGCACTTAAGAAAATATTCAGAAGAGCTAACTTTACAATAGTCGGTGACCTTTCTCAATCAATATATGCGTATCGAGGAATAAGACATTGGGATGATATAAACAAGCTGTTCGATAATGACATATTATATCTATCAAAATCATATCGTAATACTATTGAAATAATGGAATATGCAAATAAGATTCTAGAATACTTGCAAGTAAGTAAAGCCACTCCTGTAATAAGGCATGGAGATGAAGTTAACGAAATAAAATATAGTGATAAACTGCAAACAATATTAGATAGAATAAACACTTACAAAAAAGATCATAATTCTATAGCGATTATTTGTAAGACCAAAGAAGAAGTGGATATCTTATATAAAGAACTTTCTAAGAAAACAAATATAACAAAGATAGATGAAAACACCTCTAAATACGAAGGCGGGTTATGTATCTTACCAATATATCTATCTAAAGGATTAGAATTTGACTGTGTAATACTAAGTGATGTAGATAATAACAATTACAACAAAGACAACATTCTAGATATGAAATTATTATATGTAGGTATAACTAGAGCACTACACAATCTAGATATCTTATACAAAGACAATAAACAAGAATTATATAAATAAAAAAAGGCACAATTGCCTTTTTTTATATTATTCATTTATAACTAACATTTGATTTAAGTAATCGCAAATCTTAATTGATTTATCATTACCTGCAACCATTGTAACTTTCTTGCTAGAAACCACAATAGTATCTACTTCTTCTTTAATAGTGTCTTTATCGACAAGTTTTTTGTCTTTAATTTCCACATTTACTCTAGATCCTTTAACAGTAATAGATATCAAATTTTCTTTTCCACCTAGTGCTGTAAGTAATTTTGGATATTCTTCAACTTTATTATTAGTTTTTTTCTTTCTTACTACTAATAATATACAAACTAAAGACAATAGGAGTACAACAATGCATATACCCACTATTAATAATATTTGCCAAAGTTCCATATTAAATTTCCTAATTAAGCAAAAAGGATAACTGTATAAAGAAGTGAAACTACCATAACAAAGAAAACAAGCATAATTGCAATTCTAGATATTATAGTTGCAGCACTATCTTTTCTTTCCTTCTTCTTTTCTTCTAGTCTATCTTGTTCTTTTTGACTTAATCCTGAGTTTCTTCTTATTTTTCTTGATTGAGCCATAATATTTCTCCAATTGTAAAAAGGATAGTGTTATCTATCCTTATACTAATTCAACAATAGCCATAGGTGCATTGTCACCACGTCTATTACCAGTTTTTAAAATTCTAGCGTATCCGCCTTTTCTTTCTGTATACTTAGGCGCAATTTCGTCAAATAATTTTTGAAGAGCTGTTTGAGTTTGTTCTTTATTTGTATAGATATCTCTAACAACTGTAGCTGCTTGACGACGAGCGTGTAAGTCTCCTCTTTTAGCTAAAGTAACCATTTCATCTGCTAATGGAGATAACTCTTTAGCAGTTGATAAAGTAACTTCTACTCTACCGTGAATAATTAACTCAGTTACTAAATTACGTAACATAGATTTATTCTTACTTGTAGTCCATGGAGCCTTAAATTTAACGCCTACTTTTCCGTGATATGATTTACGTGCCATTTAATTCTTCCTCCTTATTTATTCAGCATCTTTGAAGCTAAGACCTAAAGTAGCAACTTTATCTTTAACTTCTTTGATTGATTTTTTACCCATATTACGAACCTTAGCTAAATCATCTTCAGTTCTTAATATAAGTTCTTGTACTGTTTGAATATTTGCTCTTTTTAGACAATTGTATGAACGAACTGATAGATCTAATTCTTCAATTGTCATATCATTGAATTTATTAACAACAGGAGCAACTGTTTCTTGAAGTACTGTATCATACTTATCTAAATTACTTAATTCGCATAGTAATGTGAAATAGTCATTTAAAATTTTGCTAGCTACTGCTACAGCTTCATTAGGAGCCATACCACCATTAGTCCATACACTAACATTTAGCTTTTCATAACTTCCATTTTGTACCATTCTTGTAGGTTCTACATCATATGCAACTTTAGTTACAGGTGAATAGTTAGAATCTGTTGGGATGATACCAAAGTGAGTCTTAGCATCTTTATTGTTTTCTGCTGTAACATAACCACGGCCATTTTTAGCATAAATAGTCATGTTTAAAGTTCCACCAGCGCTTACTGTTGCAATGTATAAATCTTTGTTTACAACTTCTACATCACCTGGACATACAATGTCAGCTGCAGTAACAACCTTAGGCCCTTTTACAGATATTTTTAATTCTTTCTTAACATTATCTTCATCATTAATTTTTAGAATTAAGCCTTTTAGATTTAATACGATTGAAGTAACATCTTCTCTAATTCCTTCAAGAGCACTGAACTCATGTCTAGCACCTTCTACTTCAATAGCATATGTGCTAGCTCCAGGAATAGAAGATAATAGTACTCTTCTTAATGCATTACCTAAAGTCATACCAAACCCTTTTTCAAGTGGTTCGATACTTACTCTAATGTAATTTGGTTCCATTACTTCATTTGATTGATATATTTTAGGTTTTTCAAATTTTCTCATTTACTTGCTCTCTCCTTTAATAAATTGTTTGTATTTTGTCTTCCTTATTATCCACGAGGACGCTTAGGTGGACGACAACCATTATGAGGAACAGGTGTAACATCTGTAATAGTTGAGATGCTAAGTCCTGCTGCTTCAAGAGCTCTAACTGCTGATTCTCTACCAGCTCCAGGTCCTTTTACCTCTACATCAACTGTTGCAAGACCACTTAATCTAGCAGTCTCAGCAGCCTTAGTTGCTACAAGTTGAGCAACGAAAGGAGTTGATTTCTTAGAACCTTTGTATCCTAAAGCACCAGCTGATGACCAAGAAATTACATTTCCAGCTTCATCAGTAATACTTACGATTGTGTTGTTGAAAGTAGCCTTAATATGAGCTACACCCTTAGCAACTGATCTACGTTTCTTACGAGTTGTATCTTTTCTTACATTAGCCATTATTTTCTACCTCCTTATTGTGTTGCTTTCTTCTTATTAGCGATAGTCTTTCTAGGTCCCTTACGAGTTCTAGCATTAGTCTTTGTGCTTTGTCCTCTTACAGGTAATCCAGCTCTATGTCTTTTACCTCTATAACTACCGATTTCTGTTAATCTTTTGATATTTAAAGAAACTTCTCTTCTTAAGTCTCCTTCTAATTTGTATTTAGCTACTTCATTACGAATCTTTGTTAATTCTTCTTCTGTTAAATCTTTAACTCTAGTGTCAACACTAATGTTTACATCAGCTAAGATTTTTTCAGCTAATGAAGCTCCAATTCCATATATATAAGTTAATGATACTACCACTCTCTTATCGTTTGGTATATCTACTCCAGCAATACGTGCCATTCAAATTTTCCTCCCTTATTAATTAATTAACCTTGTCTTTGCTTATGCTTAGGATTTTCACAAATAATCATTACTCTTCCTTTTCTTTTGATTACTCTACATTTGTCGCAAATTGGTTTTACTGAAGGTCTTACTTTCATTTTATTTTCCTCCCTTTTTTCACTGTCTATTATTTTACAATATTTTCCCAAAACTCTCAAGCATTAGTTAGCTGGTTTATAGTTAGTTGGGAAACGATATTTAATGCGCCCACGTGTTAAATCATATGGGGAAATTTCTACTGTGACTCTGTCACCTAGTAAGATTCGGATAGAGTTATTACGAATTTTACCAGAAACATGGGCTAGAATCACCATCCCGTTTTCTAATTTTACTTTGAAGTTTGCGTTTGGTAATGTTTCAACAACAACTGCTTCTACCTCAATAACATCTTCTTTTGCCATCTATAATTTTAACCTCCTGTTAAATTTTTGTTAAAATTTCATACCCATCATCTGTAACTACAACTGTATGTTCATAGTGAGCAGTTATCTTGCCATCTATTGTCTTTACAGTCCAATCATCAAATAATGTTCTAGTATAATGATCTCCTAATGTAACCATCGGTTCTATTGCAAATACCATTCCTTTTGCAATTTTAGGTCCTCTATTAGGAATTCCATAGTTAGGAATAATTGGATCTTCATGCAAATCCTTTCCTACACCATGACCAGTATAATCTCTAGGAACTCCATATCCATAATTTTCAACATGCGTTTGGATTGCATGTCCTATATCGGAAATTCTGTTACCTGGTTTTACTTGCTCTAGGCCAATATATAATGATTCTTCACTTACTTTCATAAGTTGTTTAACTTCATCACTTACATTACCCACAGCATATGTCCACGCACTATCGCCGTGATACCCTTTGTAACATGCACCTATATCGATAGAAATTATATCTCCATCTTTTAAGATAATATCTTTACTTGGAATACCATGCACCAAGACATCGTTAACTGATGCGCATATAGCACCTGGAAAACCCTGATATCCTTTAAAAGAACAAGTCGCATTTTGAGATAAGATAAACTTTTCTGCCAACTCATCTAGTTCTTTTGTAGAAATTCCTGGCTTAATGAATGGTTTAAGATATTGATGTGTTAAGGCAACTATTTTACCAGCCTGTCTTAACAATTCTATTTCTTCATCGTTTTTTCTAATAATCATTGTAAACCTCCCAAAATATCATCGATTTTTTTAGCTATGTCTTCAATATTTTGAGTAGCATCAATTCCTATCAATTTACCTTGCTTAGCGTAATAATCAATAAGAGGTTGTGTATGTGTGTAGTAAGTAACCAACCTACCCTTAACACTTTCCTCATTATCGTCTTCTCTTATAAATAAAGAAGAACCGCATTCATCACAAGTGTTTTCTACTTTTGGCGGATTGAATTTTATATGGTAACTTTTTCCACAATGTGGACAACTCCTTCTACCACTAATTCTTTCCATTACCACTCTATCATCTAGTTCGAAATTAATTACACAATCCATTTTTTTAGATAATCTTTCAAATAATTCATCAAGCATAATTGCTTGCTCTACTGATCGAGGAAACCCATCAAACAGGATCCCCTCATCACTAGACAAATTACTTATAAATGTTTCAATTACTCGCATAATTAAATCGTTTTCTACTAACATCCCTTTATTTATAGTTTCACGAATGTGTTGACCCTCGGGATCATTTGGATCATCGATTTTTCTTCTAAGGAGTTCACCAATAGAAAGATGAGCAACCTTATATTTTTTACTAACAAGTTCTGCCTGTGTCCCTTTACCAGATGAAGGAACACCTAGAAACATTATATTCATGGTTATTTACTCCTATCTATATTTGCTATGCTCTTTACCAGCTAATTTAGCATCAATTTGGTCATTAGTTTCAACTGCAACACCAACTAGGATGATTACACTTGTACCACCAAATGCAAGAGCAGAATTAAGATTGAATACAATAGTTAGTAATACTGGTACTATTGCTATAAGAATTAACAATATAGCGCCACAGAATGAAATTCTGTTAATTACTCCTGAAATATATCTTTCAGTTTCACTAGTCATTCTAATACCAGGAATATATGAGTTTTTCTTTGATAAATCTTCACTTAAATCTTTTGGATTCATTTGTAAATTAGTCCAGAAGAAAGTGAATGCAAAGATTAACACCACATATATAATTAATCCCCAATATACTCCTCCAACTTTTGCTGAGTAGTTAAATACTTCTGCAGCTTTTGTTAGATTTTGTTGAGTTTCAACATTAGTAATACTGGTACTAATTAAATTTAAGATTGTTACTATCGCCATCATGAATGATGAAGCGAAGATAACAGGCATAACCCCTGCTGGGTTAAGCTTAATTGGGAAATGATTTACATCTCCACCCATTTTTACAGTATTTTGAGAATGTTGTAATGGTACTTTTCTTACGCTCTTTTCTATCATTACAACAAATATAATCATTACAACATACATAAGAACGTATAGTGCCATTTTACATAATCCTGTAAATATTTCATCACTTGTTCCTTGGAAAGAAACAAATGTATTAAACGCTGTTTGGAATTGAGTTGGAATGCTTGCTGCGATACCTGTAAAGATAATCATAGAAGTTCCATTTCCAATACCATTTTGAGTGATCTTATCTGCCAACCACATAACAAACATTGAACCCGCAACTAGCGCTGTTGTTATAAATATATAGTTCCAAGTTGTAAATTCTTTTTGTTGATATGGTAATAATCCATAACTAGTTTCCATAGTTTTGATAATTCCATATCCTTGAATAGCAGCAAGTGCTATTGCAACATATCTTGTAGCTTGGTCAATTTTCTTTCTTCCTTTTTCACCTTGCTCACCTAATTCCTTTAGGTTACTTAAAATACCCATTGATAATAATTGAACAATGATTGATGCTGTGATATATGGTGATATACCAAGAGCAAATAATGAGAATGAAGATAAACTTCCACCACCAAGAACGTTCATTAGAGTAAACAAGTCATTACCTTGGAAGGTAATTGAACTTGAGTCTACTCCAGGAACAACTATAGTACAACCGATTCTATAGATTAATATAATTACTAGTGTGAATAAAATGCGTCCTCTTAATTCTTTATTTTTAAAGATAGAGACAAGTTTGCGAAGCATCTTAGATCACCTCTATTTTTCCACCTGCGTCTTCAATAGCCTTTTGAGCAGATTTAGAGAACTTATTAGCAACTACTGTAAATTTCTTAGTTACTGTTCCATTACCTAAAACCTTTAATGCTGTTAAGTTAGTTTTAACAATGCCAGCTTCTTTTAAAGTTTCTAATGTAACTTTACCAGCTTTTAATGATTCTAAATCACTAACGTTAACGATTGCATATTCTTTAGATGTATAGTTAGTAAATCCTCTCTTAGGAGTTCTTCTGAAGATAGGAGTTTGTCCTCCTTCAAAACCGATACTAACTCCACCACCTGAACGTGATCTTTGTCCTTTGTGTCCAGTTCCACAGTTTTTACCTAGACCTGAACCATATCCTCTACCTACTCTTTTTTCAGTTTTTCTTGATCCTTCTGCACTTTTAAGTTCATTTAATTTCACTTTAGTTTGCACCTCCTTGTTATATTTTTATAGTTTAAGCTAAAATTTCTTTTGGTTCTTTACCACGTAAAGCAGCAACCTTAGATACTGTCTTCATATTTTCAATACCATTAATTGTAGCTCTTACTATATTAATTGGAGCTCTTGAACCATAAACTTTTGAACGAATATTTCTAACACCTGCAAGTTCTAGAACAGCACGAACTGGTCCTCCAGCGATGATTCCAGTACCTTCGTTAGCAGGTCCTAAAAATACTTTACTACTTCCAAATTCACCATAGATTTCATGAGGAATTGTATCTCCTTTAATCATAGGTACTTTGAATAAGTTTTTCTTAGCAGCTTCTAATGCTTTTTTGATTGCATCAGGTACTTCAGCAGCTTTTCCTGTTCCAAATCCTACATAACCTTTTTTGTCACCAACAACAACTAAAGCTGAGAATCTTAACTTTCTACCACCTTTAACAGTTTTACATACCTTGTTAATAGAAACTACTCTTTCTTCAAATCTGTTATCTTTTTCTTTTCTAGGAGCTCTATTTCCTCTAGCTCCTTTTTTATCGTTCTTGTTGAACTTTGCTTTTCTTTCAGTTGTCTTTTCTTCAGTAACTACAACTTCTTCTACTTTTGTTTCTTCAGCCATTACTTAGTCCTCCTTTTAAAACTTTAAGCCTTCAGCTCTTGCAGCTTCTGCTAAAGCCTTAACTCTACCATGATATACATATCCGCCTCTATCGAATACTACAGTTGTAATATTGCTTGCTAATGCTTTCTTTGCGATGTCAGCACCAACTTTGCTAGCTGCTTCAATGTTTGATCCGTTTTCTAATTTTAAGTTTGTAGATGATGAACTAACTAATGTTGTTCCGTTTGTATCATCAATAATTTGAGCAGAAATATTAGCGTTTGAACGGAATACACTCAAACGAGGACAAGTAGAAGTTCCTGAAATTTTTGCTCTTACTCTTGCATGACGTTTTGCTCTTGCTATACTACGAGATTTCTTATTTATCATATACTTTTACCCTCCTTATTTCTTACCAGCTTTTTTACCAATCTTACGACGAACTCTTTCGCCTTTGTACATGATACCTTTTCCACCATATGGTTCAGGTTCTCTTACACTTCTGATAACGGCAGCCATTTGACCTACTTTTTGTTTATCTATTCCGCTTACAACGATTTCTGTAGCAGAAGGTACTTCTAATTTAACACCTTCAACTGCTGAAATTGTTACAGGGTGAGAATAACCAACGTTTAATACTACGTCACTACCCTTTAATGCAGCACGGTAACCAATACCTTTGATTTCAAGATTCTTAACAAAACCTTGGCTTACACCTTCAACCATACCATTTAATAATGCTCTAGTTGTACCATGTAATTGTTTTGTGTGCTTTTCATCATTAGCTCTAGTTACAGTAACTGTAGAACCTTCTACATTAATTGTAATTAGGTTTGAGAAAGTTCTTGTTAAAGTTCCTTTGCTACCTGTTACAGTAACTGTAGAACCATTTACATCAATTTTAACTCCCTCAGGTAGATTAATAACTTTATTTCCTATACGTGACATAAGTTACCTCCTACCATACATAAGCAAGCACTTCTCCGCCTGCTCCTAATTTTCTTGCTTCTTTATCGCACATTAAACCTTTTGAAGTAGAAATAATTGCAATTCCTAATCCATTGAATACCTTAGGTAATTCTGCAGCTTGTGCATATACTCTAAGACCAGGTTTAGATATACGTTTAATTCCAGAAATTACTCTTTCAGTTCCGCTATATTTTAAAGTGATACTTAAAACTTTCTTATCTTCGTTACTTACTGAATAATCTGTGATATATCCTTCTTCTTTTAAAATCTTTGCGATTTCAACTTTAATTTTGCTTGAAGGCATTTCTACTAATTCGTTACGCATTTGGTTAGCATTACGAATTCTTGTAAGCATATCTGCTATTGGATCTGTCATAACCATATTACCTTATTCCTCCTTCTTACCAACTTGACTTCTTTAGTCCAGGAATTTCACCTTTGTAAGCTAATTCTCTTAGACAAATACGGCAAAGTTTAAATTTACGAATTACAGCATGAGGACGTCCACAACGTTCGCATCTAGTATATTCTCTAACTTTAAATTTCTTAGGGCGGTTGTATTTAACAACCATAGATTTCTTAGCCATCGTTTCTTATCCTCCTACTTCTCAAACGGCATACCTAGACCTTCAAGTAAGCTATAAGCTTCCTTGTTAGTATTAGCCGTTGTTACTATTACTACATCCATTCCTCTTACAACATTAACTTCATCATAGTTAATTTCTGGGAATATGATTTGTTCTTTAACACCTAATGTGTAGTTACCTTTTCCATCGAAAGCAGTTTTGCTTACACCACGGAAATCTCTTACACGAGGAAGTGTAATGTTGAATAACTTATCTAAGAATTCATACATTCTTTCTCCTCTTAGTGTTACTTTACAACCAATTTCAGCACCTTCTCTTAATTTGAAAGTAGCGATTGATTTTTTAGCTCTTGTTACAACTGGTTTTTGACCAGTGATTGCAGTAAGTTCTCTTACTGATTCTTCTAATAACTTAGAATTCTTTGTTGCGTCACCAACACCAATGTTGATAACTACTTTTTCAATTTTTGGTGTTTGCATAACTGAAGTATATCCATACTCCTTGATTAAAGCAGGAACTACTGTTTCTTTATACAAACTTTTTAATCTTGTTGAATTATTAGCCATACTTTAACCTCCTTATGCAATTACAGTAGATGACTTCTTAGCCACTCTAACTTTTTTACCATTTTCAACTTTATATCCAACTCTTGTTGGCTTGTTAGTTTTTGGATCTACAAGTGCAACATTTGATACGTGGATTGGAGCTTCTTTTTCAACAATTTTACCTTCAGGTTGAGCTTGGTTTGGCTTAGTATGTTTTTTAACCATGTTAACACCACCAACGATTACCTTATTCTCTTTTGCTAATACAGAAGTTACTGTTCCTTCTTTACCTTTGTTGCTTCCTGCGATTACAACAACTTTATCACCTTTTTTAATTCTCATTATATGTTCCTCCTATAATACCTCAGGTGCAAGAGATACGATCTTCATGCATCCAGGTCCTTTCTCACGTAATTCTCTAGCTACAGGGCCAAATACACGTGTTCCTCTAGGCATACCATCATCTTTGATTAATACAACTGCGTTGTCATCAAATTTGATGTGAGATCCGTCAGGTCTATTAACGCCATATTTAGTACGAACGATAATTCCCTTAACTACATCTCCCTTTTTAACAGGAGCGTTAGGAATTGCATCCTTAACAGCACAAATAACGATATCACCGATATTAGCTTGCTTTCTGAAAGAGCCACCTAATAATCTGAATACTCTTACACTACGAGCACCTGAGTTATCAGCTACAACTAGATTTGTTTCATTATGTATCATATTGTTACCTCCTACTCAGAAATACTAGCCTTTTTAACAACTTCTACTAAACGGAAATATTTAGTAGCTGATAAAGGTCTAGTTTCTTGTATTTTTACTGTGTCACCCATTGAAGCAACACCATTTTCATCATGAGCCTTATATCTCTTAGAGCTCTTTACTCTTTTGTGATATAAAGAATGATTCTTATAAGTTTCAACTAAAACAACAATTGTTTTATCCATTTTATCTGACACAACAGTACCAGTTAAAATTCTTCTGTTAGTATTTTCCATCTTTATTTTTCCTCCTTACTATTGTGCCTTTCTTTCTTCAAGAACTGTTAACATACGAGCAATAGTTCTACGTATATTTCTTAATTCATTAGGATTCTCTAATTGTCCAGTAGCATGTTGGAATCTTAATGCACATAAATCTTGCTTTAATTCTCTTACTTTATTTTCAATTTCAGTTGTTTCTAATTCCTTAATTTCCTTTACGTTCATTATTACTCACCAGCCTTTCTTGTTACGATTTTACATTTAATTGGTAATTTGTGAGAAGCTAATCTTAATGCCTCTCTTGCTAATTCTTCATTAATTCCATCCATTTCGAATAAAATTGTTCCAGTCTTAACAACTGCTACCCACTTATCAGGAGCACCTTTTCCAGATCCCATACGAACTTGTAAAGGCTTCTTACTCTTTGATAAATGAGGGAATACTCTGATCCAGATTTTTCCTTGTCTTTTTGTATATCTTGCTAAGCAAATACGAGCAGCCTCGATTTGGTGGTTATCTATCCAAGCACCTTCAGCAGCTTGTAAACCATATTGTCCAAATGATAACTCAGAATTTCCTTTTGCTTTACCTTCATAAGAAACTTTATGAGGTCTTCTATATTTAACTCTCTTTGGCATTAACATATAGATTACTCTCCTTTCTCTTCAGCCTTAGCTGATTTCTTTGTAGGAAGGATTTCTCCACGACAAATCCATACTTTAACACCTAATTTACCATATGTAGTAGCAGCTTCGCTATTAGCATAATCGATATCAGCTCTTATTGTATGAAGTGGTACAACACCCTCACTATAACCTTCGCTTCTTGCGATATCAGCACCACCTAGACGTCCTGAAACGCTAGTTTTGATACCTTTAGCTCCAGCCTTCATTACTCTTTGAATAGCTTTCTTTTGAACTGTTCTGAATGAAGCTCTGTTTTCTAATTGCTCAGCAATCCATTTTGCGATAACTGTAGCATCTAAATCTGGATTACTTACTTCTTTAACATTAATCTTTACATTTTTACCATGTGCAATCTTTGCAATCTTCTTTGATAATGCTTTAACATCATTACCATCTTGACCTAAAATTACAGCAGGTTTTAAAGCAGAAACGTTAACTGTTACGCTATCTTTTGTTTTTTCGATTTCAACCTTAGATACAACAGCATCCTTGAATTTAGGAGTATTGCTGATCAATTCTCTAATTTTGATATCTTCGTGTAAATATGTAGCGTAGTCTTGTTTGTTTGCAAACCATTTTGAATCCCAGTCTTTATTAACACCTATACGTAATCCAACTGGACTAACCTTTTGACCCATCTTTAACGTTCCTCCTATCTTTCTGCAACTACCACATTGATGTGGCTAGTTCTTCTTACTAAACCAGAAGCTCTTCCTTTAGCTCTTGGCATATATCTCTTCATCTTAATACCTTCATCAGCATAGATTTCTTTGATATATAATTTATCTTTATTCATACCATGGTTATTAACAGCATTGCTAGCAGCACTGTGAACTAACTTTAATACGATTGGGCATGCAGCCTTATTTACATTCTTTAAAATTGCTTCAGCTTCTTCAACTGATTTTCCTCTTACTAGATCGATAACTAATCTAGCTTTTCTAGGAGTAACACCAACACTTCTTACTGATGCTCTTGCTTCAATTATATTTTCCATTGTGCTACCTCCTACTTCTTGTTAGCATATGCAGCCTTATCTTCTGCAGTATGTCCTTTGTGTCCTGTGTATTTTCTAGTTTGTGAAAATTCACCTAATTTGTGTCCTACCATATCTTCAGTAACATATACTGGAACGAAATCCTTACCATTATGTACAGCGAATGTTTTTCCAATAAAGTTAGGGAAAATTGTAGATCTTCTTGACCAAGTTTTAATAACCTCATTTTTGTTTGCAGCGTCTAATGCTTCAACTTTCTTCATTAAACTAGCTTCACAATAAGGTCCTTTCTTTAAGCTACGTGACATTTCTTCTTTCCCCCTTACTTACTGTTTCTGCTCTTCATAATTAATTTAGAAGATGCTTTTTTATTATTTCTTGTCTTAACTCCAAGAGCACGTTTACCCCAAGGAGTTCTTGGTGCGTCATGTCCTACTGGGTTCTTACCTTCTCCACCACCATGAGGGTGATCGTTAGGGTTCATAACTGCTCCACGAACTGTAGGTCTGATACCTTTCCATCTGTTACGTCCAGCTTTACCATAGTTTACTAATTCGTAATCTTCATTTCCTACAACTCCTACAGTAGCTCTACATTCACCTAAGAATTTTCTTACTTCTTTAGAAGTTAAACGAACGATTACATATTTACCTTCTTTACCAAGGATTTGAGCGCTTGTTCCAGCAGCTCTTACAAGTTGTCCACCCTTACCAGGTGTTAACTCTATATTGTGGATAAATGTACCTTCAGGTATGTTCTTTAAGCACATTGCATTTCCTACTTGAATATCAGCACTTTCTCCAGAAACAATTGTGTCTCCTACATTTAAGTGTTGAGGAGCAAGGATATATCTTTTTTCTCCATCAACATAGTTAATTAATGCGATATTTGCACTTCTGTTTGGATCGTATTCGATTGAAGCAACTCTTCCTTCGATATTATCCTTATTTCTTTTGAAATCGATTAAACGATACTTTCTTTTAGCACCTCCACCGATATGGCGACAAGTGATAACCCCTTGATTGTTTCTTCCACCAGTTTTCTTTACTGAAACTGTTAATGATTTTTCAGGAGTTGATTTTGTGATTTCACTATTTGTTAAAGTAGTCATATCACGACGGCCGTTTGTTATTGGCTTATATACTTTAATTCCCATTTTATTTCCTCCTATATTTATATATACCTTATATTAATTATTGATTATCTTTTAATAAATCAAGAGATTGTCCTTCAGCTAATGTAATGATAGCTTTCTTGTATGAACTAGTTGTACCGCTATATCTTCCAACTCTCTTGCTTCTACCACGAACGTGAGAAGTATTTACTTGTTTAACTTTTACACCGAAGATTGATTCAAATGCATTTTTGATTTCAACTTTATTTGAATTCTTTGATACTTCAACTGTAATTTTGTTTAAAGTTTGCATATTAGTCATTGTTTCCTCAGTAAGGATAGGTCTAATAATGCAATCACAACTTTTAGCTGTTGCAGCTTTTACTACCTTTGTAGTTTCCTTTTTCTTTGCCATTATGCTAATACCTCCTCGATTGTTTTAACAGCATCAACTGTCATAACAATTGAATCGCTATTAACTACATCGTAAACATTAATTTCATCTGTAAATAGAACCATAACATTTTGTAAGTTAGCTACTGACATTAATGCTTCATAGTTAACGCTATTTTCACTTACTACAAATAATGTTTTATTAGTTGTTTTTAAGTTCTTTAACATTTCTACAGCAGCCTTAGTTTTAGCAGCTTCATATTTGATTTCATCTACAAGGATGATACTCTTAGATTTAGCTTTAGCACTTAGTGCTGATTTAAGAGCTAATCTGTATTCTTTCTTGTTTTGTTTGATTGTGTAATTTTCATTTCCTGTAGGGCCAAATACAACTCCTCCACCTCTCCATTGTGGTGAACGTGTAGATCCTTGTCTAGCTCTTCCAGTTCCTTTTTGTCTCCATGGCTTTCTTCCGCCACCGCTAACTTCATCTCTTTTCTTTGTTTTAGCAGTTGCTTGGCGAGTGTTTGATAAATATACTTGAACTGCATCATAAACTACTGCTTCATTTGGTTCTACACCAAATACTTTTTTGTCCAAACTATATTCTTCAACTTTTGAACCACTTAGATTTAAAACATCGATTGCCTTCATCTTTCAGTTCCTCCTTCTTATTCGCTAACTGTAGACTCAGCAGTGTAGTTTACCAATGTTTTAGCAGTTGGCATTTTACGTTGAGCCTTAACAGCTGTTCTTACAGTAACTAAGCTCTTCTTAGGTCCTGGGATACATCCTTTTACTAAGATAGCATTTCTTGTTTCATCAACTGATACAACTTCTAGGTTAAGAACTGTAACTTGTTGATTACCATAATGTCCTGGCATTTTCTTACCTGGGTGAATTCTGTTATTTGTTCTACCTACAGTAGCCATTGAACCAACGCCTCTGTGGTATCCAGAACCATGACCCTTAGGTCCGATTGAATAACCGAACTTCTTAATACTTCCAGAGAAACCTTTTCCCTTTGAAGTTCCAATTACATCTACAACGTCTCCAGCTTGGAAAATTCCAACTTTAACTTCATCTCCAACATTGTAAGAATTCATTTCATCTCCACTAATTTCCTTAACAAACTTCTTAGGAGTTGTATTTGCTTTATCAAATATTCCTTTAGAAGGTTTATTAGTAATATTAGCTCTTTGCTCTTCATAACCAACTTGTAGAGCTTCATAACCATCGTTTTCTACAGTTTTCTTTTGTAAAACAACGTTAGGTAATACTTCAATAACTGTTACTGGAACCATAACTCCATCAGTAGTGAATACTTGAGTCATACCAGCTTTTCTTCCTAATATAGATTTCATTCTTCATTACCTCCTTAATTATAGTTTGATTTCGATATCAACACCGCTTGGTAGATCTAATCTTGTAAGAGTATCTACAGTCTTAGCAGTTGGGTTAACGATATCGATTAATCTCTTGTGAGTCTTCATTTCGAATTGCTCGCGTGAATCCTTATACTTGTGTACAGCTCTTAGGATTGTATAAACTTGTTTCTCTGTTGGTAGAGGTACAGGTCCTACAACTTTTGCTCCTGTTGCTTTTGCTGCTTCAATAATTCTTAAAGAAGAAGCATCTAAAATTTTGTGATCGTATGCTTTTAGTTTTATACGAATCTTGTTTTCTTTTGCCATTGTTCATTCCTCCTCGTCTAAAATCTGGCTTAGACAGTGCTCAATGTGAATTACCTGACCGCCATGACAACTCTTCTCGGCGTGTCAGCAACCTCCCAAATCATCGCACATGCGACTAAGATTATATAATAGGGGTAATGCGTTGTCAAGTACTTTTTCAAAAAAATAAAAAATATTTTTTTATATATTATTTTTAATAATATATAACTTTATGTAAAAACAACTATTTAAGACACATTTATAGATACTGCGCAAATATAATTCAGTGATCTTTAAAGAATAATAAAAAGCACCCTTTCAGGTGCCTTCATGTGACAAAATTAGTCTTTTTTTATACTTTTTACCCATCTTTTTTTGCTTTTTTTATTATTTAAATCATACTCTCTATTGACTTTTTTGTTTCATGTGAAACCTAAATTGCGTCATTTCATGAAATAAAATAACAGCGCATGAAATTAAGAGCACAGCAATACATTCTATAATCTTCATGTTATAAATTTTAAAGATCACACTTAATGGAGTGAATAAAAAAGCGCTAATGATTAAAGCTGCAATTATTATAGAACCGTTTAACCATTTGTTATTAAAACCAAATTTGTTAAATACAGTTGTCCTTGAATTTTTTATTACTATCGCATAAAACAACTCTGACATGCTCAAAGCGATAAAAGCATTCGTTTGACATTTTAATAACAATTGTTCTTCTTTAAAAACATTGGCAATAGAGTTTAAACTCATTCCTCTATAATAAATTTCTGATACTGCAGGAATTAAAAACGCGCATAATGAAACAAAAGAAATCAACACAGCATATAAAATCAACTTATTTATTTCAGCTTTAGAAAATAATCCCTCACTTTTCTTTCGCGGATTTCTTTTCATTATATCTTCGCTTCCTTTATCAACTCCAAGAGCTAAGGCAGGTAATGAGTCTGTTAGTAAATTAACTAACAATATATGTGTGGCCAAAAGAGGCAACGGTAATTTAAATACCAAAGCAACAAACATAACCATAATTTCCGCTAAGTTACTAGATAACAAAAATAAAATCGTTTTCTTTATATTCTCATATATTATTCTTCCTTCTTTTATGGCTAACTCGATAGTAGAAAAATCATCATCCAGCAAAATAATATCTGAAGCTTCTTTTGCAACATCACTTCCATTTATCCCCATCGCAATACCAATATCAGCCTTCTTCAAACTTGGCGCATCATTAACTCCATCACCTGTCATAGTAACTATATTATTATTCCTTTTAATAGCCTCGACTATCTTAGCTTTGTGAGTGGGATTAACACGTGCAAAAACTTTTTTAGAACAAATTATTTCATCGAGCCTTCCCTCTTCTAAATCATCAATTTCTTTTCCACTTATACATTCATTATAATCATTAGTTATCCCAACTTCTTTTGCAATTGAATACGCTGTTTTCAAGTGATCCCCAGTTATCATTACAGTTGTTATACCCGCTTCTTTTAAGCTATTAACAGATTCCTTCACCTTCGGTCTTGGTGGGTCAAAAAAAGCCAAAAACCCCAGGAAAATCATATTTTTTTCCTCTATTTTATTAATGTCATTCTTCTTTGAAAAAGCTATAATTCGCTTTCCTTCCTCACTAAGTTTTTCAACTGTCTCACTAATTTTTTTCTCAATTTCATTTGTTATTATAGAAATATTTTTTCCTTGTTTTATATACATACATTTAGGGAATATTTTATCGTAAGCTCCCTTAGTATATTGAACTAATTTACCATCAACAGAATGCAAAGTTGACATCATTTTTCTTGTTGAATTAAACTCTTTTTCTTCTATTCTTTTACAATCAACAATATTAATTTTTGAGCCATCTATGATACGTTTTAATTCACATTCCAATGGGTTCCCTTTATATTCATCACCATCTAAAAAAGCATTATTACATAAATAGGCACACCTAGCCATTTCTAAATCAGAAATTGTTTCATCGATTAAATACTCCTCACCTAAACAAACACCAGCGCACTTTAATTTATTTTCAGTAATAGTTCCAGTCTTATCACTACAGACAACATTAACCATTCCTAATGATTCAACACTTGATAACCGTTTTACCATTACGTTAACCCTAGACATTTTTTGTACTCCTAAAGCAAGAACAATTGTTACTACAGCTGGTAACCCCTCTGGAATTGCAGCTACCGCAAGAGATATAGAATTTACAAACATTTCTAAAATATCTCTTTTCTCTATGATTGATATAATAAATAGAATCAAGCATATTGCAACAGTCACAAACCCTAACAATTTCCCCAAAGTTGCCAATTTCTTTTGTAATGGTGAGACATCTTTTTTACTGCTTTTTAACATTCTTGCAATTTCTCCAATTTGGCTATTCATCCCAGTTGATATAACTACCCCCACACCTTTACCTGAGGTAACAAGCGTAGACATATAAGCTATATTGATTTTATCTGCCAAGTTTGTAATGCTTTTATCTATCGTGGAAGACAATTTATTCACAGGCGATGATTCTCCCGTTAAGGAGGATTCATCAATTTTTAAATCATTGCTTTCGATAATTCTTAAATCTGCCCCAACTCTAACTCCGCTTTCTAAAATTACTACATCGCCTTTTACAAGTTCTTTAGTGTCAATGACATGTTTTTTTCCATCTCTTAACACTATGCTTTTATCAATAGATAATTTTTCTAAAGCAGCCAAGGAATTCTCCGTTTTGATTTCCTGGGCAGCCCCTATAATTGCATTAAAAAACACGACAGCACAAATAACTATCGCATCACTATATTCTTTTAGAAGAAAAGAGACTAAAATTGCAACAAGCAAAATATAAATCATTGGATCTTTAAATTGTAAAAGAAATGTAACAATTAGATTTTTTTGCTTCTTTTTTTCTAATTCATTTCTGCCATAAACATCTAATCTCCTAGCTGCCTCTTGCTTTGATAACCCCTTTTTAAAATCCGTTTTTAATTCTTTCTCTACGTAGTTTAAATCATTATATTCATACATTTTGCTCACCTATTTAAATCTATTAAGTAAGTCGAATTTTAATAACAAAAAAAGGACACTTATAAAGCATCCTTATTTATTTTTATTTATATATTTTATGGCACTTAATGCTGCAATTGCACCTTGGGAAGCTGCTACAACAACCTGTTTAACACTGCCCGAAACAATATCACCAGCAGCAAATATCCCCGGTATACTTGTTTCCATATTAGAGTTAGTTTTTATAAAACCATTTTCATTTTCTATTTGATCTATAAAACCACTAAAATTATTGGATTTTACTTCATAAAATACCCCATCTACACGTATTTCTTTATCACCTATTTTTATGTATTCTACAACATTCTCTCCACCTATTTCAAAATCAACAACATTGGTAAAGTTTTCCACATTTTCTTTAGTGGATTTTTTATCCTCAATATTTATGAAATAAATATTACTAGCAATCCCTGATAAATAATCCACACTGTTTTCCACAGCCTCATTATCCCCAATTATTGCAACCCTTTTACCAACATAAAATGACCCATCACAAACCGCACAATACGATAAACCTTTATTAAGATAATGATGATACTTAAAATTAGTGTCGCTGACCTTACCACCTATTGCTAAAACAAGTGTTTTACCCACATATTCTTTTGCATTAGTAAGAACCACTCTTATTAAATCTTCTTCTTTGTTTATGAATGTCACATTCCCAGTAACATATTTTACCCCACTCTTAGTCATTTGAGAAAACATATCACTAGACAATTTAAATGGGTCACTTGCTCCTCCTATATAATTATCTATAGATTTAGCAGTAATCATTTTTCCACCTGGACACTCTTTCTCTATAACTAGTGTTTTTTTGTTTGCTCTAGCAGCATACAGTGCACAACTCATACCTGCAGGGCCAGAGCCAACTATAATGACGTCATAAATTTCATTCATCTTTTTTTACCTTTTTACTACCAGTTTTTGTTTTTCTAGCCGCAGCAATCTTTTTGTTAATTTCTTTATCTTTAGTCTCTTCTTGCGTATCTTCTTTTTCCACACTATTATCTTCTTTTTTATCTGCAAGAACTTGAGATGAAACATATGTTGTAGTAGTTAATTTATCTAATCCCGCTTCAATTCTTTTGTTAGAAAAATATTCCACAACATAAAGTGCAGCAATAAATAATATACCTAAAACAATATAGGCAATAGATGTTACTTCTGATTGACTAACTAATCCCCAACGCATAATAAATTTTTCGTTTCTGAAACCTTCTAGGCAAAGTCTCACTGTTCCATACCAAATTAAATATCCTGCACTTAAAGTTCCATCGATTCTCTTTTTGAAATACTTTCTTAAAACAACAGTAAGCAAAATAAATCCAACAAAGTTTAATAAGCCCTCGTATAGGAATAAGGGTTGTGCATATTGATTAACAGGACAAGAGACATACACTCCTCCTGAAAATCCACCCTTCATATTTTCAACTAACCAATTAGGAAGCATCCACCAATTCTTTAAAGCATAAACTTGATCTACACACTCTCCATATACTTCTCTATTGAAAAAATTACCCCATCTACCACAAACTTGTGCTATTAAAATATTCGGAATAATCATATCCATTAAAGTAGTAATCTTAAGTTTCATGCCGTGCTTTTTCATAGAATGCATTGCATACCATATACCACAAACAGCACCCAATATAACTCCACCCTGTATAGCAAGTCCACCTTCCCATACCATAAGAATTTCAATTGGATTTGCCATATACCATTCTAGTTCGCTTAATACAAACCATAATCTAGCTCCAACTAGTCCCATAGGGAAACCAACTAAAAAAGTATTAAATACTAAATCTGGACACTTTTTACTTTCTGGATCTTTCCTATACAAAAAATTAGATATTATTAATGTCAAAAGCGCCCCAGACAAAACAAATATCGAATACCATGTTAATCCACTCTCTCCAAATACATATGGAGTTATTTCAAGAAAATTCATACCTTTCACCTCAATCATTCTTTTCTTTTAGCAACTTAGCCAAATACTTACCAGTATAGCTTTTTGCCACTTTACTTACCTGTTCTGGTGTGCCTTTGGCAATCACCATACCTCCATTATCTCCTCCATCAGGCCCTAAATCAATAATATAGTCTGCTAACTTTATAACATCTAGATTATGTTCAATAATAACAACACTATCACCATTATCCACAATTCTAGATATTACACCCATAAGCCTTTTAACATCATCTATGTGTAAACCTGTTGTCGGTTCGTCTAGTACATATAAAGTTTGCCCTGTACTTCTTCTTTGAAGTTCATTTGCAAGTTTTACCCTTTGTGCTTCTCCTCCTGATAAAGTAAGTGCACTTTGACCAACTTTAACATATCCTAATCCCACATCAATAAGTGCTTTTATTTTTCTTTTAATAGATGGTATATTTTCAAAAAACAAATAAGCATCTTCTATTGTCATGTCTAGTATATCATAAATATTCTTTTCTTTATATTTGATTTCTAAAGTTTGCTCATTATATCTTTTTCCATGACACTCTTCACATTCCACATAGACATCTGGTAAGAAATGCATTGGCACTCTTATCACACCATCTCCTTGACATTTTTCACATCTTCCCCCAGGAACATTAAAGGAAAATCTTCCTTTTAAATACCCTCTTTCTTTTGCAAGTGGGGTTTGAGTAAATAAGTCTCTTATATCATCAAATACACCAACATATGTAGCAGGATTACTTCTAGGAGTTCTACCTATTGGTTCTTGGCTAACATTTATAATTTTATCAATATTTTCCAAGCCATGCACTCCATCACACTTAGCAGCATGTAAATGTGTATTAGGATTTAAATATTTAAATGCACTCTTATATAATGTTTCATTAATTAAAGTGGATTTTCCACTTCCACTAACACCAGTTACAACAACTAAACAACCCAATGGTATTTTTACATTTATATTCTTTAAGTTATTTTCTTTTGCACCCTCAATTTCTATAAACTTTCCATTTCCTTTTCTTCTTGTTTTAGGAACATCTATCTTTAATTCTTTATTTAGATATCTGCCAGTAAGTGAATTCTTGTTTTTCATAACCTCTTGAGGCGTACCAACAGCCACCACTTCTCCACCATGAACTCCTGCTCTAGGACCTATGTCGATAAGATAATCGCTTTCAAGCATAGTTTCTTCATCATGTTCTACTACAATAAGTGTATTCCCTAAATCTCTCATTTCTTTTAAAGCATTTATCAACATCGCATTATCCTTTTGATGCAAGCCAATAGATGGTTCATCTAACACATATAAAACTCCACTCAATTTAGAACCAATTTGAGTCGCTAACCTTATTCTTTGCAGTTCTCCCCCAGAAAGAGATGATGCTACTCTTTTTAAAGAAAGATATCCTAGTCCTACATTCATTAAAAACTCTAATCTATATCTAATTTCCTTGAGTGCCAAATTACCAATGCTAGCTTCTTGTTCACTAAGTTTTAACTCTGTTATATATTTATGTATTTTTTCTACACTTAAAGAACAAAGTTCCATAATATTATATTTTCCTAATCTAACACTAAGAGCAGCTTCATTTAATCTATTTCCATGACATTTATCACACTCAATTTCTCTCATGTAATATCCATATATATCTCTCATCATTTGAGAAGTTGTTTCAGTATATAATCTTTCAATTCTTCTTTTAACACCTTCAATAAAACCATTTCTGTGCATTACATTTCCGCTCTTTGTTGTAATAGTGTATTTAAATGGTTCCCTTGATCCATTCAATATAATGTCTAATTCATCATCATTAAATTCTTTTAATGGCTTATCTAAACTCACATTATATTGTTTGCACAAAAACACAAATTCTTGCCATTCTATATTTTCAGAATCCACTATATTTTTATAATAATGAATTCCTCCCTCTCTAATTGTTTTTTCAGGATATTGGATTAATCTTTCCACATCACATTGTTCTTTAACACCTAAACCATGACATCCTGGACATGCCCCAAGTGGAGTATTATAAGAAAATAGCCTTGGCTCTAGTTTAGGAATTGAAAATCCACATTTTGGACAAGAATGCTTAGTAGAATAAATATCATCATTACCATCATGATTTATTACAACCATCCCATCACTCCACTTAAGGGAAGTTTCTAATGAGTCAATAAGCCTATCTTTAGAGTCATCTTTTTTAACAATTCTATCAACAACTATATCAATAGTATGCTTTTTATTTTTTTCAAGTTCTGGAACCTCTTCTAGAAGATATATTTCTCCATCAACCCTAACCCTATTGAATCCTTCTTTAATTAATTTTTCAATCAAATCTTTATGTGTCCCTTTTTCTTCTTTAACAAGTGGTGAAAGGATAGTTATTCTACTACCATCCTCTAGCCTTAAAACATATTCACATATTTGATTAACTGTAACACCTTTAATTTCACAACCATGAATAGGACAATACGCTCTACCTATTCTTCCATATAGTAACCTAAAGTAATCATATATTTCAGTAACCGTTCCAACAGTACTTCTAGGATTATGAGAAGTTGTTTTTTGATCTATTGATATTGATGGTGATAATCCCTCAATATAATCAACATCTGGCTTCTTCATTCCTCCCATAAACTGTCTAGCATATGCACTCAAAGATTGCATGTAGCGCCTTTCTCCTTCTGCATAGATAGTATCAAAGGCAAGAGTAGATTTTCCACTTCCACTTATTCCAGTTACCACGACAAACTTATTACGTGGTATTTCCAAATCTATATTCTTCAAATTATTTTCTCTTGCGCCTTTAATTACAATTTTATCTAACATAGATTACCTCCTTTACTTAAAAGTACTTGGTTAATACTTTATAAAATTATTTCTTTTTATAATATTTGATTATAAATTCTTCTCTTTCATCTTCTTTATAACAGATGAAATCATTTTGGTATTCAGGGAAGAAAACATTTCCCTCATACTCTTTTTTTACCTCAGATATAATAAGTTCTTCGCAATATGGTAAAAACTGTTTATAAATAGAAGCCCCACCACATATAAAGACAACTTCATCACTATCTTTATATCTATCAACTATCTCATCAATAGAAGTTACTATCTCACATCCTGGAGCATCAAAGTTTTTGTCAAAATTCAAGACTATGTTATGTCTATTAGGTAATGCTTTCCCCATAGATGTAAAAGTTTTACTTCCATATACAATAGTATGGTTTGTTGTAGTCTGTTTAAAATGTAAAAAATCTTCTTTTATATGCCATGGTATGTCCAAATTATTACCAATAACTCTATTTGGGTCATGAGCTACTATAGCCTTAAGCATTAAACACTCACCTTACCCTTAATTGCTGGATGTGGATCATAATCAACAATTTCAAAATCCTCATATACATAATCCACAACGCTATCGTGATGATTTTTAATAATTAATTTCGGTAAAGCTTTAGGTTCTCTACTTATTTGTTCTTTTATTTGCTCAACGTGATCTAAATATATATGTGCATCTCCAAATGTATGAACAAATTCACCAACCTCATATCCACAAACATCAGCCATAATTGCTAGTAATGTTGCATATGAAGCAATATTAAACGGAACACCTAAGAAAATATCCGCACTTCTTTGATATAGCTGACAAGACAATTTTTTTCCATCCCCACTTACATAAAATTGAATAAATGCGTGACATGGAGGAAGTGCCATATTATCAACTTCTTTTGGATTCCAAGCACAAATAATATGTCTTCTAGAAAAAGGATTAGTTTTTAAATCATGTTCAACTTTTAATAATTGATCCACTCCAAAGAAGTCTCTCCATTGTTTTCCATATACAGGCCCTAATTCGCCATATTTTTTTGCAAACTCTTCATCTTCCTTAATTTTTTCAATAAATTCTTCAATAGGTTCCCCTTTAAAATCAGGAGATTTTTTATAAGTTTCATATGGCCACTCATTCCAAATTCTAACATTATCTAAAACTAATGGTCTAATATTTGTAGAACCAGAAATAATCCATAGTAGTTCTTTCAATATTCCCTTATAAAATACCTTCTTTGTTGTAAGAAGAGGAAAACCTTCAGATAAATCACATCTAAATTGGTAACCAAATGTAGATATGGTTCCGGTTCCTGTTCTATCTCCTTTTTTCATTCCGTTTTCTAAAACGTGTTTTGCAAACTCTATATATTGCTTCATATTTTTCACCTCACTATATTTTAGCATGTATCATGATATAAATTAAGATATTTAAAAATATTTATTAAATATTTTTAATTATTTTAAATTCGCTAAATTAAAAGGGTGTTTTTACACCCTTAATAATACCCATTTGTAACACCAAATAGCTCTAATTGCCCATTATTATAACCATCAACTACATCTATTACTTCTTTTTTATTTTCAACAGTAAACTCTAGTCTAATCTTGCTTACACCCATATCTTTTAGTTCATCTATTTCCTCAATAAGATGTAACTTTTTAGGATTTAATATTCTTAAATTACACAATCCATCATTAATGAGTTCAAGTTTATATCCCTTTCTATCCAATAAATAAAAATCACCATTATTACATTCTCCACACATCTTATCTTTATTAGAAAAATATTTATTTATAAGGCAATGCTTAGTTATCATTAAATCTATCTTTCCATAAGCTATAACTTCCACATTTGGAATTTGATTAAATTCTTTTATATAATTAGAAATCAAGTTTTTTATCCTCTCTTTGCTCATTTCAACAGATAAGGTAACTCTTTTAAATCCTAATGAATATAGTGTGTATAACGCATAAATATTTGTGGTATTTAAATATGCATTGGCAATCATTTTTTTATTATCATCTATATCTGATAATTCATTGATTAAAACACTTTCATTATTCGGTTTGATAATGCCATTTGAAATTCTTGGATAAGCAAAGACAGATTCACTATTATTAAAATAGATATATTCAGGCTCTACATACCCTCTAAGAACATCATATTGTTCTCTATTATTGGCTTTATAAACAAAAGAAAATGCATCTTTATCTATTTCTATATTCTTTAAATTTAAATTTTGTTTTCCCTTTCTTGTGTGAGTCATTTCTCTTCTTTTGTTTAATTTATCCACCATATCATTTCTTAATTTATTGATAATACTGATAGGGATAATAATCATTTCATCACCTGCTATTTTGAAAGAATTTAAATAATAAACAGAATCATTCAACTTAGAAACTTGCTCTTGTATTCGCTCTTTACTAGTAGGAGTTTTATTTGCCACATCTATTATATATTCGCTTTCAACATTAACCTCATTTCCAAGGTTATCTATTGCGTTAATCTTCAACGTTTTACCACAATAAGCTTCAACATTAACCTCAATAGGAAAACGTTTTGTAACTTTCTTATTTTTCTCTTCTATAGCTTTATTTAAAACCACATCACTTGTTTTATAAACACTATCTTTTATATTAACTTTTTCATAAACATCAATGCTTATAGTTTCTCCTGTTTTTCCCTCATTTGTTAGTAATCCCTTTTTATAAAGTTTATTCACAAATAAACCTACATCTTCTTTATCTTTCACAATTCTGATGCCATCGCCTTGATGGAGATCACTAATTAATTTAATACTAACCTTATTTCCATTAACACCAACAACTTCTCCTACTTTAATCCCAATATTATTTGGTCTATAAGCATTTACAATATCCTTACTTAATTCATTAAATATATATCCTTTACTAAATCCTCTATTAAAGACCTTCTTTAAGTTTTCAATATCTTTTGAATCAATATTGATTTCATTATTTTTATAGTATTCATCTATGTACTTTCTATATACAGATACAACTTGTCCTACATAACTTGAACTTTTAACTCTTCCCTCAATCTTAAGACTTGTAATCCCTGCATTTATCAATTTATCAACATGTTCTATAGTGGATAAATCCTTACAACTCAGCAAATAATTATCAGTATCTATTTTTTGGCCATTTTTAAACAAATTATAAGGCAATCTACATAGTTGTAAGCATTCTCCTCTATTCCCACTCTTTTTCATTGTAAGTGAAGAAAATAAACATTGTCCTGAATACCCCATACACAACGCACCATGAGCAAACACTTCGACATCTATTCCTACTTCTTGCTTAATCTTAATAGCATCCTCCAAAGATGCCTCCCTTGCAAGAATAACACGACTAACACCTAAATCTTTCAAAACTTTAGCTGACTTGACTGACATTGTATTTAATTGAGTTGAAGCATGAATTTCAAAATCTGGATATTCATTATGAATTCTTGTGATTACTCCTAAATCTTGTACAATAACCGCATCCACATCATTGTTATATAAAAAATCAACAAACTTCATTACCTCATCCATTTCATCATCATAGATAAGAGTATTAATAACAACATGAATTCTAACTTCTCTAACATGAGCATACTTTACCATCTCTATTATTTCTTCATTAGTAAAAGTCGCTTTTTCTCTAGCGCCGAAATGTTCTCCAGCAAGATAGATTGCATCAGCGCCATTATTAATTGCGCTAATGAAGGCATCATAACTTCCTGCAGGAGCAAGTAATTCTATTTTATCCATAACATCACCACAACAATACTATCACAATCATACAAAAAAGAATATAAAAAAGACTCAAGTGAAGCTCTTGAGTCTTTGAAATATTTACTTTGTACTTATTATTATAATAAGTATAATGTTGTGTTAGCTACTTGCATTAATGTGAATAGTAACGCATTAATGAATACACCTAGCCAAATATTTCCTGTTTTGAAATATGATTTTCTAACAATCCAAGCAGAGATTGCAAGAGTTGGAACAAGTGCCCAAACAAGAATCATATTAAGTGCTAATGTTGGATATTTAGCAGTTCCTGTAACAAAGTCCATACCATAATGAACTCCTAGTAAAACTGCACATCCAGCAGCACTAATTAATATAGCCTTTAAAGTACCCTTCCATGACTTATCTGTACCTGTATTAGCAACAGTTGCAATACCATTCAATAAGTAGAATAAGAAGAATACAGGAAGATATCTAAAGAATGTTAAGAATTGATTCTTTCCAAATGGCTTAATAGCATATGTCCAGAATCTGAAATCTACTCTTAATAGATATTCAATTAAGAATGTGATTCCATAAACACCAGCAACAATTACAACAGCAATAAATAATGCTAGAAGAATTTGTTTCCATGTTGCCTTCAAACCATAGTTAGCAACAGTATAACCATTTCTCTTGTTGTTTACAAAGTGAGAAATAGCCAAGCTAATTGCAGTTAATCCAACGCATACTAATGCCCAATATGCTATTGGAGTTGTTCCTGGTTCATTATAATAAGTAGAATCAGCAAAGAAAGTCTTTGTTAGTGTCCAATATGAGAAGAAACTAGTAGCAAATACTGCAATAGCACCTACAGAAGCAGTTCCTATAACTTTATTTGCATTTTCGTCTTCACCTTTAACAGCCTTAACAATAACATGAGCGATAATGCATGCTAGAAGAACTAGTGCACTACCCCACATTAATGCTTTTACAGATTCAACATAAGCTCCTGTTGTGCCTAATTGAATCATTGGGTAAACATAAGCAGTTGCTGCACATGATAATACTAAGAATCCTCTCATTAACCATGCACGAACACCTGTTGATTTTTGAACTTCGTTAATTTCAGTTTCAGCAGTTGTTACTCTTCTTAAGATTGGTAATCTTACTAAGCATCCAGCTGCAGCAACAATTGATATAAACATACCAATTAAACCTACAGTTTCAAGACCAGCTTTTAACCACCAAGTTTGATTAGTAGCTGTACCATATGTGATTTCTCCATCAGTTTCAGTAATTCCATGAATTTCCATTTGAGTTTTGAAAGCTCTATCATAGAAATCTACCATGTAAGCAGTTGTCTCTGTTGAGAAGTGATTCCATGGATGGATTTCATTAGGAACGTAAATTACACTTCCTCCACCATTGTAAGAAGTTTCGTTCCATTTAGCTGATTCGAATTCATCATTAGCACCATTTTTGTAGTCTTCAGCGTAATAGAATTGCATACCTTCAGCAGTCTCTGTGTAATTCTTTTCCATTACAGTACCATTAGCACCGGCAGGATTGAAGAAGAATTCATCATATCTACCAGCGATAGTTCCCATTGTTCTCTTATATTTAGCATCAGCAGCAACTACATCAGCAACTCCTGGAACTTTATATGCAAGTTTAGCTGATACTCTTTCTTGTGGTGTACCTGAATCATAGTCGTGGTCAGCCATCATAGAGTTATATGCATTTCCATCTGGTGCTAGGATATATTGCTTTCTACCTTCAGCATCAAGCATTAAATCTCCATTTGCATCTGTCTTAAATACAGGTTCCATATAATAAATTAAAGTTTCTTGGATGCCTAATCCCCATCCAACGTATGTGAAGTCAGCACCAACAGGTAAAGCTGCTACGATTTTTTGTGGCTCACCTTTATCAGCATCTACTGAGTCCATATAAGCAGCAACTCTAGTTGAGAAACCACCCATTGAGTGACCACTTACAGCAATAATACCTGTACCTGTTTCTTTATCTTTTAAAACAAAATCTTGTTTGTATGCCCATTGAACAGCATCATATTGAGACCATCTGAAAAACATAGATGATCCACCATTTTCAGTTGTATCCCAAGTTGAATCACCATGGTCATACATGTCCATTGCTAATACTACATATCCTCTTCTAGATAATTCAATAGCAGGTGCATCTTGCATTTCCTTACTATTTAAGTATCCATGAGTTGTAACAATCGTAGCACATGGGTTTTCCGCAGTACAATGTTTAGGTCTATATAATAAACCTGTAAGAGTACCATGTTCTGTTTCAAACGTTTCTTCTGTAACAATAACCTTGTATCCAGAAGTATTAGCCATGTTAGCAAAGACACTAGCAAGTAAAACTATACTTAGTCCTAAGCATAGAAGCCAGTGTGGCTTTTTAAAAAGTTCACAAACTTTTTTAAAAACGTCTACTACTTTCTTCATGTTCCTTTTAGAACTCCTTTCTTTGTTTTATGTTAAGAGTACATGTTTATTTTGCTTCAATTCTCAAAAAACAAACATCTCTCGTTACCTACATTTTAACAACAACACTAAACAAGTGCAATTATTTGACTATTTTTTTACTAGCGCAAAAAAGCACCCGTTTTGGGCGCTCTTTTTTAGATAATAACGCACGCTGTAGATGCCACATCATTACCAACTAATAATTGCACTATAATTTTTTCATTAAAACATTTAGAACTAATTTTTAAATCTAGTTTTTTTTCTTCACAAACATTCATATCACCAAGTTCAAATATTATTGTTTCCTTTTTTGATAAAACTCTTATTTTACAATTTCTAATTATTTTTCCTGTGCAATTTTTAATATATGTATGTAAACACTGTTGATCACAACTATAGCAATTCCAACATTTACATATTTTTAAAATGTAATTATTATATCTACAAACATTGAAAACAGTACTAGTTTGAGAAAGTAAGACGTTCTTTTTATAAAGACAGGATGCATCACTATGTATATAACATAATCTATTCATCTTTTCCCCCTCTTAATAATTAAGCGATAACTCCAGATATAGTAATTGTTATTGTGCTATTAGCAGGAATATTTATATCACTAACAGTTATTGGGTTATCATAACTTGTTACATTACCACTAGTTGCAGTAACGACATAATTTACTCCAAATGCAGGAACTACACTTTCATCCATTACATCTCTAAAGAACAATCCATTTACAGGACTATCACTAGTATTTGTAATTGTTATTGTAAATGTAATCGGATCTCCTGAAAGATAAAAACCGCTTTCCCTATCCACAGTTTTAGTCATTTCTATGGAATTTGAATCAAATATATCAAAATTAACTGAAGCGTTAGCAATTTCAGCATCGCCACTTGTGTTTGTATATACCCTTGCTACATTTGTTTTTGTATCCATTTATTCACCTCCCTCACTATATATGTATTCAATATAGTGGAGTGAGTTTAGGCGTTTACATTTAAAAATACATTTCTTTTAATAAATCTATAACCTTTAATAATAATGAATTATATTTTTTGTAGTCTGAAACGACCATATATTCATTAGGTTTGTGAGCCAACGACAAGTCTCCCATCCCCAATAATATAGCATCACCAGAATACTCTTTATAATACCCCGCTTCACAACCTCCCAAAAACTTAGAAACCTTCAAATTAAGATTCTTGCTTAACTCCTCTATGGCTTCATAATTATTTTTACTTAATGGAGGTATTCTAAGTTTATTTTCAATCTTAATTTCGCAATCATAAATATTCTTAAGTTCTTTAATTTTTCCTTCAATTTTGCCTATAGCATCATTAAAAAGGTCAATATTTATTGTTCTAATATCAAATGACATAGAGGCATAGTCAGGAACTCTATTAATTATAGTTCCCCCACTTATAAGATCACAACTCATTGTTAGTTCATCATATAAAAAAGATAACTCCTCTATATATGAGACCAGTCTAGCTATGACACAAATTGCATTCACTCCATCTTTTGGAGTGCTACTGTGACAACTTTTGCCAAATACCTCAACCTTGTATTCAAAACATCCATTAGAAACATTTTTTATTTCAAAACTCGTTGGTTCTCCAATAATTGTAAACTTGGGACGAATGTTCAATTCTTTGAATTTGCATATAATATTATTCACCCCATATAAAGTAGTTTCTTCATCACCTGTAAGGGCTAAAATTACTGGGATTTGTTTTTGTTTAATCTCATCAATCAAATCAATAACACTAGCAGTAAAACACTTCATATCTATAATTCCAAGTCCATAAGCCTTATCTCCATCAACAACCAAACTATATGGATTTGTATTATATTTTTCTACATCTGCCCCCACTGTATCAATGTGTCCAGATAAAACCAAACATTCAACATTTCTCAATTTTGTATTTATACCCACTATAAGATTTTTCTTGTTATCTTCTTTGTTTTTTACTTCTATAATTTCCTCAACTTTACCTTCTATCTCCTTCTTTATATATTCTAATATTTCACTTGAATCTCTATCGCTTCGAATTTTAATTAAATTATCCAATATACTCAAATTAACCATACTAATCACACCTTTCATTTTGTTTATTATTTATTTTTGTTGTTTTCTTTGTAAGTTTATTAATTGACCCTATAATAAAGATATAGAGGAGTGTAAAACATGAAATTATTAGATATATTAAGAAATAAAGAGGAGTTATTTATAATAGATGATGTTGAAGATAAAAAGACAAAAGCATTAGCCAAAGAAATAAATACTTCGCTTATAAACATCAATGAAGAACTAGAGTCATTTATCGAGTTTGCAACTAGCCAACTTGAAGGTGATTATCACAAAAAATTAGTAAACATTAAAAGTTTATTATCTCACTATAGTGAATGGAATGGCATTAAATTTGCCTTTAATAGTGCGCAAAAAGAAGAGGAAAATAAGATTAATAAACTATATAGTAACAAAACAAACTTAGTGAATAAGTTAAAAAATTTAATGGCCGATTGCCAAAAGAATTTACCTGTTATTGCTACTTATCATTTATCCAATGGGGAATTGATATCTTCTAGAAGCGAACATGAAACTATCATCATTGGAAAACACAACAATAATATTATCGAAGACATTATTTCTCAATTAGAAGAAAGCATTGTTGTAGAAGGCAACTTTGACAAAGTTCAAGGGCGTGAATTGACTGCTAATTTTACTGTTGTAGATGATAATATTGATCTTTGTGAAGATAAAATTGATGAACTATTTGCAAATAAACCTGCAAAAGCCGACAAATTATTAGCACTTGTAAAAGCAATGACAACTGCCGCAGAAAATCTAGTATTTTTTGAAACATATAAAACAACTATGTTAGAAGTTGGTTGTCCTAATAAAGATGTTGATCTTATGGAAAAAGATTTACTAAAAAAATATGTACCTTTGAAAAAACAACTTCAAAAAGCATTAAAAATAACATTCAATGACATTTCTAGTATTGTTGTAGATGAAACTCAATACCAAGAAGATATTGAAGAAAATCAAACAAACAATGAAGCCTTCCTTGATTCTTATTCATTCAATGAAAATGAAGTTGCAAATCAAGATTCTGTTGATAATGAAGTTACTTTAGAAGAAAATAATCCTCCTGTTGAAACAGTTGATGACTTAGATATTATTTCTGACTTATCAGACATAGAAGTTCCTACTGAAGTTGTTCAACCATCAACAGAACCAGTTGCTAGTTATGACTTTGATGATTTAGATGGACTATCATTGGTTGATGATATCAGTGAAGATGTTACACCAACAGTTGATAACACTAACACCATAGATGAATTACCACCAGTTGAAGATATTCTAGTAGCGCCTCCTTCTCCACAAGAGGAAGTAAAAGCTCCTGCTAAAAAAGGAAGAAAGCCTACTAAAAAAGCTATAGAAGCGACACCTGATTTAGAGACTATTCCAGAACCTCAATTAGAGCCTGCTATTGAAGAAAACAATGGTGAAATACGACCTTTGGATTTAGATTTAGAACTTAAAAATGATGATGAAATTTAAGGAAACTTCGGTTTCCTTTTTTTAATTTAATCCTAATGAAGAAGTAACTCTTGAAAGTGTTTTAGAAGCAACCTTTCTAGCATTTTTTGCTCCACTACACAATATTTTATCTAGCAGTTCCTTGTTATTATATTTTTCAAATCTTTCTTGAATACTACTCAAAAGATTACAAACAACATCCGCTACTTCTTTTTTAAATTCACCATATCCTTTATTTGTAAATCTTCTTTCAATAGATTCAAAATCTTCTCCTGTTATTTTTGACAAAATACTCATAAGGTTAGACACCCCTGGTTGCTTCTCTTCATCAAAATGGGCTCTATTATAACTATCCGTTACACTAGACATAATTTTCTTTCTAGCAATTGCTAGATCATCCATTAAAAAAATTGTTCCTTTATTATTTCCATTATCTGATTTATTCATTTTTTCATTAGGATTTTGTAAATTCAAAATTTTATTTCCCACAGGAGCCACATAAACATCTGGCATATTTAGAGTATTTCCATACCTTTTATTAAATCTCTCTGCCAAATCTCTAGTTAACTCTACATGTTGTTGTTGATCCTTACCAACAGGCACTATATCAGTATCATACAATAATATGTCAGCTACCATTAGTGTTGGATAGACAAAAAGTCCTGTATCTACACCCTCTTTTGAAGTCTCTTGACTCTTCAATTTAAATTGAGTCATTCTAGATAACTCTCCCATTTTAGTTTGAAAGGTCATAATAAACCCTAATGTCCCATGTTCTAAAACATCACTTTGTTTAAATATAATTGTCTTATTTTCATCTATCCCACACGCCAAATACATTGCAACACAATTATAAACAGCCTCCCTTAAAAACATCGGTTCTTTATAACTTGTTATCGCGTGCAAATCTGCAATAAATATATAACTGTCATGTGAATCTTGCCTATCCACAAAATTTTTAATTGCTCCCAAATAATTTCCTAAAGTTAAATTACCACTTGGCCTAACTCCTGTTAACATAACTTTATTCATAAATGTATTCCTCCTTAAAAGTTAATATAAAAAGCCCACCATACGTCATTTATAAAACATACAGTGGGCTGTAGATATATTAAAATATTAAGTAATCCATTTGCATGTTTTATGAAAGCACAAAAAGCATTCACAAAACACACTGTTTGCGAACGCTATCTAGTTATGATGCCACCATGCAAATGAATAAAACATAATACATTTCTCCTTTTCCTTAAGATACCCTTATTATATGAGCAATGTTTTAAAGTTGCAAGAACTTTTGTTATTTATAGAGTCATAGTCATAATCCTTTGGAATTTCATAAAAAAACTCCTATAATTATAGGAGAAAAAACAAGCAAAGATATAGGAGGTAGTCATGAAAAAAGTATTAAACTCAAATACAATTAAACTAATCGCTATTATAGCCATGACTATAGATCATATATCATGGCTCATTTTTCCAGGATACTCTACTAATCCACTAGCTATAATTTTACACATAATAGGAAGAATAACTTGTCCTATAATGTGTTACTTTATTGCAGAGGGATTTTATCACACAAAAAACATAAAAAAATATACTAAGCGATTATTTATCTTTTCGCTTGTTTCTCACTTTGCCTATGTCTTGTTCTCTCCAAATTTTGTTGATTGGAAATCATTTATATCATTCTATTATGGAGATTTTTTAAATCAAACTAGTGTGATGTGGCCACTTGCCTGGGGACTTGTAATGTTAAGAATTGACAAAAGCGATAAATTTTCACTACCTCTAAAAACCCTCTTAATACTTCTTATCTGTTTAATTACTTTGCCAAGCGATTGGAGCTGTATTGCTAGTTTATGCATCCTAGTTTTTGGTACTAATCGAGGAAATTTCAAAAAACAAATGTTATGGATGCTTTTCTATGTATTAATTTACTCAATTGTATATTTCTTTGCACTTGATAAAATATATGGAATTATACAGTTAGGTGTTATTATGTCTATTCCAATCTTGATGTTATATAATGGTCAAAGAGGTACAAATGCAAAAATAAACAAACTGATGAAATGGTTATTCTACTTGTATTATCCTTTACATCTTTTTATATTAGGCTTCATTCAATTGATCATATAAATAAAAAATGCCCAAGAAGGGCATTTTATTTATTTAATTTTTCCTTTAATTTATTAAATTTTTCTTTATCATAAACATAATTTTGCCTAGGTTTTACAAAGTTAGTACTTCCTCTTTTTTCTTCTTTATATCTAGGGATAAGTTGAAGATGAAAATGATTCATTGGTCCATCACACATAGTGCATAAATATACACTCTCGCTATCATAAATTTCCTTGATAATATTCATGGCTTTTTTAGCAAATTTAAAAACATATTCACACATTGAATCATCAATATCCATCATATCTTTATAGTGCTTTTTACTTGATATAGCCATATGTCCTTTAGCTCTTGGATTTCCCACAAGAAAACACTCTATAAGATCATCTTCATATACTAAAGTGTTAGTATCATCGCCATATAAAATTCCATTGTGTTTTTTATTAAAACAAGTCGGGCAAATTGAGTGATCCGTTAATATAGCTGGACTTATTTTATCTAGTAGCATAATTTCTATTCCTACAACACCATTTACTTCTATCTTTTCTCTTGGATAATATTGTTCCATGTCTTTATAATGGGCAACTTCATTTTCTTTATATCCTAATCTTTCTTTATCAAACTCCTCATATATTTCTTTAAAGGAATCAAATACATGTAAGTTCAAAACAACAACTTCAAGCGACTCTGAATCATCATTTCTAGCAAACTCAATAATGTCTCCTACTTTTATTTGCTTTCTAGTTTCATCATAAAGTCTCATTTCAATATCTTTTGTCCCATCCTTTATTGCATCAAATGGCCCATCCTTTAAATGCATATTAAACTTCATAAAATCACCCCTTACTAAACTAAAAATCTTTCTATTCTCGCTAATAATTTATTATATTTTATATCTTTATGTGAAGTAATCTTGGTTGCTTCCCTATAATTTTCTTCTGCACTAGCGTGTAATTTATCTCTTAATTTACTTTCTATATTTTTCAATATAATATTTAATTCATTAAGTTGATTAAATGCTTTCTTTGTAATATTTGTAGAACCAAAACTTATTTCATCATCGGTAATAATCATCTTGGTATGAATCATCTTCTTTGAAAAATACACATGTATACCATTATTTGTTAATTCCATTAACTTCTTTACTGTTGCCTTATTAGTAGAATCTTGATAATTTGCTTTTTCAGGAATCATGACATATATTTCAACACCTCTTTTATGTGCTTCAATAATCTCTTTTACAAAATTATCAAGTCCTGAGAAATAAGCCATTGTTATAATTAATTTTTTATTTGTTTTCCTTATCATATTTAGATAAATTTCTTCCATTTCGAATATTGAATTCTCTTCTTTTTTGAAATTAATGCCAAATGAATATTCTTTAGAAACATCCTTTCCAGTTTCCAATTTGGTTTTAAAAGCCTTTACATGTTCTTTACCATCAAGCTTAATCATATAGTCTTGATATTGTCTATTTTGCATATCTTTACCATTTTCTTTATCTTCAATATTAATTCCACCCAAAATAACTATGTCATCATCGAATATATAATACTTAGAGTGATCCGCTTTAAATATATCTTTACTTACAACAATACTTGGATGATTCATAATATCCATATATAATTGACTTTCCTCATCCTTAACATTTGACTTTGTATTTTCCATTGGATAAATAATTTCTAATGTCTTTGATTTGATTTTTTCTATAATTGTTTGTTCTTTATGAAAAAAAGACTTCTTAGATTCTTCGGATTTTTCTAAAACAACGCCATATCTATCAACACTTATATTTACTTTAACACCACGATTTGCAGCATTTAATACAGCTTGTGCTATTTCATTTCCAATATTATCATCTCTCCAAATGAACATATTAATAGTAATACTTTTTTGAGCATTATTAATACACTTTATTATTTCAGGGAACGCTTCTTTCCCATCAACTAATAAAGTAAAATCATCATAAATATTACCCCCGATATTTTTCATTATGTATCACCTTTTCTATAAGACAATTAAATTATACAACTCATAATTTATTATCTCAATAATTAATTAAGGAGGCACTAGCCTCCTATACCTTTTCTTTACTTCTTTAACTCTAAGCAAGCCACTGTTTCCACATGCATTTACACTCGGTAAATGATATGGATTTAAAGGGTCGGATGATGGTGATTGATATGAATCACCATCTCCATTCCCATTATTGCTATTTCTTGTTTTAGGCCTTGCTTTTACGTTCTTACCAATCTTTAATACAAAGGTAATTAGATATGGATCTATATCACCATTTATATCGTATCCACCAACTATAACTTTTTCTGTAATGCTTTCAAAAATAAATCTATCAAATTCTTGCAAATTACCTTTACCTTCAAGTAATGCTCTACATGCCCTAATTTTATTTTTGATTTCGTTTTGATTATCTTTTGTTTGATTATAATTAGCTAATTCTTGGTTCTTAGATTCTATTTTATCTAAGATTTCATAATACTTGTCTTCAAAGTCTTTGTTAGATAACAATCCTTCTAGTTTCATATCAAGTAATTTTGATTTTTTAGATTCTAGATGTGCTATCTCTTTTTCTGCTTTTTCGATTTTCTTAACGATATTATCTTCCATTAATGTGTCATCAAGTTTAGCAATAAAACTTTCAAGTACATCTTTATCATTAACTTTAATAAGGTTATAAGCATCTAAGAATGCTTTTTGTAATAAATCTTCTTCTACCCCTTTACTATGAGGGCAAGTCTTTTTGCCACCTTTAGTAGCACTTACACATTGCCATATATTCTTAGAATAATTCTTACCCGAATTCCAATGTCTTCTAGTTAGAGTTCTCCCACAAAATCCGCATTTAATCATACAACTAAAAGCAAATTTGCGAGTGTATTTTTCTCTAGTAATATTAGAATCAATTCTTCTTGGTTTACCTCTTCTTTTTAGAATCTCTTGAGCTAATTCAAATACTTCTCTAGAAATAATTGGCTCATGATGGTTTCTAATATAGAATTGGTCTTCTTCACCAAAGTTAGCAAGTCTTCTTTTAGATATTGGATCTAGTGTAAATGTTTTACCTTGTAGCAAATCACCAACATATTTCTCATTTTTAATAATGCCAATGACTGTACTTTCTCCCCATCTTGAGTAACCATATCTTGTTTTGTGTCCTAGTTGTTCAAGTTCTCTTCCAATTACTTTACAACCAGCACCTTCAACGTACCTTTTAAAGATATATCTTACTATTTCTGCTTCCTTTTCATTAATGGAAATTGATTTAGTCACAGGATCGTAATCATATCCTAAACAACTTTGGAATCCTACAAGTTCTCCTCGTTGCATTTTCATCTTAAGTCCTTTCTTAACATTTGCAGAAATGTTTTGAACTTCTTGTTGTGCAACTGAACTTAATATTGTTAGTAACAATTCTCCATCCATTGATAATGTGTTAATATTTTCTTCTTCAAAAAATACTGCAACATTATAATCTTTTAACTTTCTAACATAGTTAAGTGTGTCGACAGTGTTTCTAGCAAATCTTGAAATCGATTTAGTAATTACCATATCAATCTTACCACTTAAACAATCGTTAATAAGTCTTTGGAATTCTTCTCTTTTACTAACTTGAGTTCCTGTAATTCCTTCGTCGGCATAAATACCAACCTGTGTCCATTCAGATTTTGAATTAATAAAATCTGTATAATGTTGTACTTGTGAACGATAACTATTTAGTTGATCTTCACTATCAGTACTTACTCGGCAATAAGCTGCAACTCTTAGTCTTTTATCAACTGAAATTGATTTTCTTCTATCAATTAAATTAGTGCTAGCTTTAATAACTTCAACTTTATTCATCTATTTTTCCTCCCAAGTGAAAGTTATTATCCTCGCTAGGTAGATTATAACATAGTGGATATGTCGACATCAAATCATTAACTCCGAAGTGACACCATATTGATTCATGATTTTTGTTTTAATCTTTTCATAATCTGCATCACTTATTAAATCGTTATTTTTCAGTTTAGTAAGCATAACAAGTTCAGTTGAGTAATTTAATAATTTCTTTAATCTTTCATCACTACACTTAACTCTTAAAGTTAATAAAGTATAGTTAATGTATTTAATAAACTTTTCAAAAGTCATTGTAAAACTATTTAATATTGTTCTTTTTTCTTCTATAAAATCTTCCTCCTTTTTTCATTTCTATAAAATCGAAACGGGTATCCCGTTTGCGAAACATTCATAGGGAATATTAAAAAATAATATTTCCCTTATGCTCTTTCTAAAATATCTACATTTCAGCTTCAATAATACCTTCTTCAACAAGTCTTTCATATTCAGCTTTCTTAAGTTTATATTGATATTCTTCAAAGATTCTTACTTCTTCATCTTCTAATTTGTTCATAAGTTCAAATGATTTACCTATCATTTCAAGTAACATCTTTCTATGAAATGCTTGTTCACTTTTCTTATGTTTAAGTTTCTTCTTTTCTACTTCTTCAAATCTTTTACGATTAAGTAGCTCCTGAATAATTACATTACCCATTCTTCTAAATAGGTCATCTTTAAATTTGTCTCTTAATAAATAATCATCTTCATCAATATTATGAGTTTCTGCAATACTTGTTATCTTATAATCATATTCTTGAAGCCTAATATCTAAATCTGTGTATTCAAAAGAATGTTTTCCCAAGTTTAAAATCTTTTTAATAATGTTATCTACAATAGGTCTACATTCCTTCATATTTGGGCTTAAATAAGCGATATGACCTTCAGCTGGCAATTTATTATAAAGTTCCTTTAAAAGCCATTTAAAGTCTCTATCAAGGCTTAAATAAGAGGTTGAATTCATACTAGTTCTTGCTTCATCAACCATAAGTCTTCTTACTCTTTTCATTGATTCTTTAGGTGCTAAAAAATGCTTTTCAATGTTCATTTTTAATTCTTTACAAGATTTAACATTTATCCTTCCAGGTCTATATTTATAAGTCTTCTTTTTAGCATCATAATACATTGGTTCTTTTTCAAAGAATGATATATGAATATGTCTATTATCTGTGTTGGTATGAAATCCTCCAAACCAGATTATATTATCTTCTTTTAATTTAAGTGCTTTAAAAAATTTAGGGAGTACACTTTTAACTAACTCTAAAGCATCTTCATAACTATCGACATTATTTAATCCATATTCAGTTTCAAATGATATTACTAAATCCCAAATACAGCTTTTTGTATTTCTTAATGCTTCTCTTATTAATCTTTTAGAATCATAATTTAATAATCCAGTTTGATTAAAGACTCCCGAACTTTTTTCTAAATTACCAGTATAATCTAGATAATCAATATCTTTATTTAATTTAACTCCTTTATCAATATATCCTAGATAATCATCTTTACTATTAGATGAATAAAATACTCTTCTAGGATTATCATATTCAATATATTGAATCTTAGCAATTACATTAGGTTTGCCCATAACTATCTAACGCCTTTCTTAATTGCTTTTTAAGTCTTGGTTCTAGTTCATCATAGTGACCACTTTCTTCCCAAGATTCATATAAATGATTTTCCCATTTAATGCGATTATCAATGACACATAGTAATTTATGATAAATATCGTCTTTAATTTCTTTCTTATCCATTTTAGTTATTATTTCTATTAATATCTTTATTGTTTCATTTTGCTTATCAATGACCTTGTTTAACATACTAACACAGGGAGCTTTATAATCACCACTTCGATAATCTAATGCTTCATTAAGTAAATCACATATTAATGAAGTCTTGTTTGTTGTTTTTTCTTTTATTGATTCTTTTAGTAATTTATCACTTAATTCTTTATCGTGAATTACTAAAGAAACTACATTAAAATTTAATTTCTTCTCTATAATCTTTTCTCCTTTCAATTTTAAAATAATAATTTTTAATATTTTCTCTTATTAATAATTACTACAGACACAGTATTAATATATAAGAGATAGTAAGTATTAAATAAATTAATAATCTCTAATAATAAATGTGCTTATATAAACTAAATCAGATGAATATAATCAGTCCTCCTTTCATCTCCCTTCACTTACCTATACTAAATTTCACCCATAGGTGGAGGGGTACCACTTTAAATTTTTTTTTAAATATTTTATAAATGTGTCTATTGAAGACATAGAATTGCCTTCAAAGGAATATACTAATTTTCACCCTTAAGTGTGTACCCATTAATTAAAATTTTTTTATGTTTTTGCATAAAAAAAACTTGCTTCAGTTACGAAACAAGTCATACAAACATCTTATTTTACAATATATAAAAGTAATGATATAATATTATTAACAAAATCATTTAAATTATATTTAAATGAAGTAAGGTGTAAATATGATAAATAAAAGAAAATACGAACAATTATTAAATAATACTATAA
>JBGVCT010000005.1:0-2128 GCA_045118975.1 Bacilli bacterium | reverse complement strand
CGACAAACTTTTCAATACTTTTACAGTAAAATAATTATGGGAGAATAAAACTATGTTTTTAAACTAGAAAATCAATTCTAAGATAAAAACATAGGGCAATAAGGTAAATATTCATTTAAGACAATAAATAAGCTAATAGGGTGCAAATTTTTAATATTTTAATATATCTAAGGGGGAAATGATATGTTAAGGTTTCAGCTACTACAAAAAAACGTGGAAAAATTGTACAAGAATAGAGAAAAAGATGATATTGAAAAAATATTAGAATGTAAGTTAGTTTTATTAGACACAGAAACTAGTGAGTTTATGAATGAGTTAGAAGATCATAAGTATTACAAGATGAATAAAAAACAAAGTAAGAGAAAACAACTTGAAGAATTTTGTGATTGTATTCATGCTGCATATAGTATAGCTAATACGTTGGATGTTAAAGTTGATATTGATTATAGTGAAATAGTTCCAGCTCAAAGTATTTTAATGAAGTATAGAAGTTTAAAAGTATCTATATCTAGATTTAGTATTAAAAGAGCATTAAACAGTAAAATATACTGCAAGAATTATTTAGAGCTAATATTTGCTAAATTATATTCAATAGCTAAAGCTAAAGGTTTTACAGAAGAAGATATAGTTATATCTTTTGTAGCTGTATACACAAAAAATATGATAAGAGCTAATTCAGATTATTAAGAATAGAGTTTTTTCCCAGTAGGAAAAAGCACTTAAAGGGGGATAAGAATATGAATAATATTACACTAATTGGAAGATTAACTTTTGATGTAGAAATGAGATTTATACCAACTTCGGGTACACCTGTAGCAAATTTAAGCATAGCTGTAGGTACTGGAAGAAAAGACAAACAAGGAAATGAAATAACAGACTTTATACCTGTACGAGCATATGGAAAAACTGCTGAAAATTGTTCTAACTATCTTTCAAAAGGTTCATTAGTAGCAGTGCAAGGAAGTATGAAAGTAGACAAGTATGTGAAAGAGGATGGAGAAAAGAGAACTTTTGCATATGTTAATGCTAATAGAATACAATTCCTATCAACTAAGAAAAATGAAAATAATCCTAGTATAGATGCAACAGATGAAAATATATTTAATCCTGCATTTGGTTTAGATCCTAACGAATTCATGGCTATGGATGATGGAGATTCACCTTTTTAATGAAAATGAGGAAATATCAACTATATAATATTATAACTAAAGAATGTTATGTAGTTGATAATATTATACAAGCATCAAGAATATCAAAATTATGTTGTGGATATTTAAGACAGCTAACTAAAACAGGTATTGCATCAAAAAAAGGATGGACTATAAAAGAGGTTGATACAAATGGGGAAGAATAATTATTTTTATCAAGCTACGGAAAGTTTTTTATTTTCATATGGACAAGTAGAAAGTTACATTGAGGATTTAAATGAAAAATTATTAGAAGCTGATGAAGGTGGATGGGCTGATATAAAAGCTGTTCAATATGACAAATTATCAGTTAAAACATTTGGAATAAGCAGAAGTACAGAAAATGCAGTTATAGCAAAATTACAATTCATAGAAGATGTAAAAAAAGAACTGGATTATAATATTAGGTTTAAAAAGAGAATAGATAAAGCACTAAAAAATTTAGATAAACAAGAATTAAAAGTTATAAGATTAAGATATTTTAAAAATAATTCTAATGAGAAGTGTATGGAATTACTAAAATATAAAAAATCTAAGTTTTACCAAATTAAAGATAGAGCAGTTAAGAAAATTAGTATTAGCTTATATGGTGTTAAAGCTATAAAACAAGATATATTAAAGCTAGTTGGTGATAATGATGAAAGTTAGTTTTACCATAGAAGGTGAGCCTGTTGGGAAAGGTAGACCACGACATGGCAAATATAAAACTTATACACCAGCTAAAACTAAATCTGTAGAGAATAACATAGCATATTTATATAAAGTAAATGTGGGGTATTACTTTGAAGGATATGTGAAGTTAAAGTTGGATCTATACTATTCAATAGCTAAATCAGATTCTAAGAAGAAGAAGTTGATGAAGCTTAATAATGAGTTAAGACCGAATAAAAAGCCTGATATAGACAATGTTGTCAAGTTGGTAGCAGATGCACTTAATGAAG
>JBGVCT010000004.1:0-19180 GCA_045118975.1 Bacilli bacterium | reverse complement strand
TTTGCTTTTTCTTCTGGTGTTCGCATTATGTTTTTTGTTCCATTTGGTCTGCTCATGTTGTTTTCCTCCTTTATTCTAGTATAACAAAAAAAGTAGACTGAGTTTTTTTACTCTTTGTCTACTTTTATTAAATCACTTCATGAATATGGGCTTTTTTTATATTAATTCAAGATCATTGATAATTAATCTAAACCAAATATTTAATTTTTTAGCAGCTTTTTTGCATAATGACATTCTGTTTAAGAATATTTCAAAGTAGTCCATTACTGGAGTAATCTTAGTATCAATATTAAGTGTTAAAGTTAACATTCTATTTTCTTTATCTAGTGTTACTTCACTTTTTTTAACTGAATAGTTAACTCTATCATGAATATTAAATTCATATGTCTCAGGATTTCTAACTCTACTTCTTCTTACATCGGTTTTATCTGCTAAAATAAGAGCAGCAGCAGTAGCACTAACAGGGAATCCAGTTCCTTCATCATGATTGCCAATAGCTGAAACAATTGTAGCAATTTCTTTTGAGTTCATATTTAATCCTTTTAATATTTGAAACGCCATAATAGCACCACTTTGAGCATGGTCACATCTATTTACAACATTACCAATATCATGCATATATGCAGCAATTTGTCCAAGCTCTACCTCTCTTGGTGAATAGCCAAATGTTTCTAGTATTTCTTTTACTAATTTAGCACATTTTTTTACATGACCAAATGAGTGATCTGTATATCCCATAGATGCAAGTGACATATCGGCTTGTGATATATAAGTTGCTATCTCATCGTTATTTCTAATTTCTTTGTATGTAATATTTCTTCCTTCCATTAAATCCTCTCCTTTTTTAAAAATATTCCAAGAATGTTACCTCAAATTAGAACATTAGTCAATTATTTTTTATGAATTATAACCACAATATATGACAAGTTATCCACACCCCTGGAAATAAAAATGGTGAAATTCAGGGCTGACTGAGGTATAATCTATTCTTGGGGAGATGAGAAATTATGTTACCTACAGCAAAAGAACAAATTATAAAAGAGGAGATTGTGAAAGAATCTGAGTTAGAATATTCAGTGAATTTCTGGTATACACTGGATGGTCTAGATATTATAAAAAAGACAAGAAAGACAATCAGTCAAGAAGAGGCTAGATTACATTTAGAAGAATTCAAACAAAAGTTTGAGGAAGTAATAAAGGAGAGTACAATGGCACCAACCATGGTAGAGACAATGCCTACTAAAGCTGAAATCGAAACAGTTGTTAGTAAGGAAGTTGCACAACTTAGAGAAGAACTTGAAATATATAAGGAAAATGAAAAAAGAATGGCAAGTTTATATGAACTTACAATGCTTGAAAAGAAACTTGATAAATTATTAAAGAAAGTTAACAAAAGTAGCAGAAGGATTTCTATTTTATGGTTCTTTTTAGTAACTTTACCTATTTTATTGGTAGTAGGGTTTGTAATAATTACTAAGGTACTTCCAATGCTTGGAATAGCATATTAATAAATATTAGTTAAGATATGTAAATACTACATATCTTTTTTTATGGTTAAATATATTGGCTATTTTCTTTTAAAATAACTTCAATAATCTTACAATGTGTTTGTTGGAGGTTTTTTGTATGGAATATATTAATTATTTATATATAGCAATTGCTGCTGCAGTTATTTCTATATTGTATGCATTTGTTTTATATAGAAGAAATAAAAGATTAATAGTATCTGATAAAAGAATGGAAGAAATATCTTCTTACATTCATGAAGGTGCTATGGCTTTCTTAAAAAGAGAGTATAAGATTATTGCACTTTTTGTTGCAATAGTAGCTATTTTACTTGCTTGTCTTGGTTTTGTACCATCATTAAAGAATGCTGAAGGTATTGGATGGCAAGCTAGTTTAGCATTTATATGTGGAGCAACACTTAGTGCTCTTGCGGGTTATGTTGGTATGGTTGCTGCTACTAAATCTAATTCTAGAGTAGCTTTTGCTGCTAAAGAAAAGGGAATGAGTGCAGCTTTGAAAGTAGCATTCAATGGTGGTAGTGTTTTAGGTCTTAGTGTAGTTGGATTTAGTATGTTAGGGTTAACAACTATATTTATGATATTTGTGTTTGCTACAAAAGAGTTTGCTACTGCAGCTCATGTTATCACAGGATATAGTTTAGGAGCTTCATTTATTGCTTTATTTGCTAGAGTTGGTGGAGGTATTTATACTAAAGCTGCTGATGTAGGCGCTGACTTAGTTGGTAAGGTAGAAGCAGGCATCCCTGAAGATGATCCTAGAAACCCTGCGGTTATTGCTGATAATGTTGGTGATAATGTTGGTGATATTGCGGGTATGGGTAGTGATTTATGTGAATCATATATTGGTTCTATTGTTTCTGCTATTTCTATTGGTGTAGTTTTAACTATCAATGGTGTAGCTACTCCAAGTATTGGTACTATATTCCCGCTTTTAATCGCTGCAGTTGGTATTATTGCTTGTGTACTTAGCCAAGCATTTGTAGGTTTAAAAGAATGGAAAAATCCTAAGATGGCGCTAAATGTTGCTACATGGGCATCTAGTGGTCTTACTATGATAGGATCATTAATATTTTCTTTAGTATTTATGGATTCTATTAAGCCTTTCTTTGCTATTGCAGCAGGTTTAATAGTTGGAGTTATAATTGGTTATATTGCAGAGTTATATACTTCAAGTGATTATGGACAAGTTAAAGAAATTGCAAGCCAATCTAGAACAGGACATGCAACAAATATTATTGCTGGTATTGGTAGTGGAATGCAATCTACTGCATTAACTATTATTGCTCTTGTTGCTGGTATTATTATTGCTTATTTATTCTATGGTAATTATGGTATAGCTCTAGCAGCAGTTGGTATGTTATCTACTGTTGGTATTACAGTTTCAGTTGATGCATATGGTCCTATTTCTGATAATGCAGGAGGTATTGCTGAGATGTCTAAGCAAGATTCTTCTATTAGAAAGATTACTGATAAATTAGATTCAGTTGGTAATACAACAGCAGCAGTTGGTAAAGGATTTTGTATTGGTGGAGCAACATTTACTGCTCTAGCTATGTTCATTGCTTTTGCCTCTGCTAGTAATTTGGATGGAATAAACATCATTGCTCCTGGAACAATTGTTTGTTTATTAATTGGAGCAATGTTACCATACTTATTTACATCACTTACTATGAAATCAGTTGGTAAGGCTGCTAATAAGATGATTGAAGAAGTAAGAAGACAATTTAAGGAAAAACCTGAAATAATGGAAGATAAAGCAAAACCTGACTATGCAAAGTGTGTAGATATATCTACTAAGGCAGCATTAAAAGAAATGATTTTACCTGCTGTTATTGCAGTGGCTTCACCAATTGGGGCAGGATTCTTATTTGGTGCTCAAGGTCTTGGAGGATTACTTATTGGTGGTCTTGCAAGTTCTATCATGTTAGCTGTATTTATGGCTAATTCAGGTGGTGCTTGGGATAATGCTAAAAAGTATGTTGAAGAAGGTAACTTTGGAGGAAAGGGTAGTGATACTCATAAAGCTGCTGTTACTGGAGATACAGTGGGTGATCCATTTAAGGATACTGCTGGTCCTGCAATGGACATATTAATTAAACTTATGTCAGTAATTGCATTAATAATAGCGCCAATTTTAGCTAATATAACTCCATTATTACAATTCTTATTTAAATAAAAAAAGCAAAAGGAATCATTGAGTGGTTCCTTTTTAAAAGAGTATTATATATTGAAAATATTTTATTAAAAAAGGGGAGATGTAAATGAAGAAACTATCTAAGGGTAGAGTATACAGATTCTTTACCGCAGATATAGCAAAGGGTTTATTTAATGGTATGATAGGTAACTACTTATTATATTTTTATCAACCTACTAGTAAATCAGGTATATTATCACTATTACCAGATAATAAAATCTTAGGATTTATAACAATCATGGCTTTACTTACTGCAATTGGAAAAGTACTTGATGCTATAAGTGATCCAATAGTGGCTCAATTATCTGATAGATGTAAATCTAAATATGGAAGAAGAATGCCATTTTTAAGGATAGGAGCAATTCCATATGCATTATGTGTGCTTTTAGTATTTATGGCTCCATTTAATCCAGGAAGTGTTTGGAATGCAATATGGGTTGGTGTATTTTTAGTCTTATATTACACATCATATACAATTTTCTATATTCCACATCGTGCACTAGTTCCAGAAATTATTCCAGATCCAAAAGAGAGAGTAGGATATTATGCAGTTAGTACTGCTTTCTTTATGGGCTCAAGTGCAGTAATGTATGCTACTACACTATTTGTTAGTTTCTTTAAAAATATGGGAATGGATGCTATATGGGCATGGAGAAGTGTATTTATAATATTTGCTATTATTGGATGTATATGCTTATTAATCTCTGCATTTGCTTTCCATGAACCTGATTATATTAAAGAGACATCTCAACCAACTGATTCTATATTCAAATCATTTGGTATTGTATTAAGAAATAAGACATTTGTTATCTTTAGTTTAGGAGATTTAGCTAGTTATATTTCTATGGCATTCTTTCAAACTTCAATGCTATATTACATAACTATGTTATTAAATATTGAAGAATCTAAATCATTTTTAGTAATGGCTATAGCAATAGCAACTTCAATTGCTTTATTCCCGCTTATAGTAAAGATATCAAAAAAGTACAATAAGAAATTACCTTTACTTATTGGATCATGTGTATTTGCAGCAGTATTTACATTTATCTTCTTTGCAAATGATATAGCAGCTTTAGTACCTGGATATGAACTTGTTTTAGGTATTGGTATGGGACTTACTGTTTCATTCCCATTTGCTTGTATTAATATTTTACCTCAATCAATTCTTTCGGATATTATCCAACAAGATACTATTGTTAGTGGAGTTAGAAGAGAAGGTATATTTAGCGCTATTAAAACTTTTATTGATAAAATAGCTTATGCATTGGCTATGATGATTGTTTCAAGTGTACTTGCAATTGGTGCAGCAAGTGGAGAGACTGTTGGTTTACTTGGAGTTAAACTAACTGGTATCTTTGCTTGTGTATTTAGCATTATTTCTGTTATCTTCTTTATGATTTACAATGATAAAGCTGTTACTAAAACTATTGAAGAACACAATAAAACTAAGGAGGTAAAATAATTATGCCTTGGTATATTATAGTTTTATTAGTTATATGCACACTTATCGCAGCATTTATAACTTATATACTAATCAATGCTTTAATTGCTAAAAATAAGAGAACTGTTTCTGATGAATCTAGAAAAAATGTTAATGAAGAAACATTAAATATTTATGTTAGTAAGTTACAAAAAATGTTGAGATGTAAAACAGTATATAGTGAAGATAATCAATATAAAGATGAATTTATTAAGTTTCAAGATGTATTAAAGCAAGAATTCCCATTACTTCACAAAAAGGGAGAATTAAAAATATTTGATGGTTGCCTAGTTTATAAAGTTGAAGGTAAAAATGCTACTAAGAATATTTTATTAATGTCTCATCATGATGTTGTTTTAGATGAGGGAGAGTGGGAACTTCCAGCATTTGAGGCGCAAATTAAAGATGGTAGTATATATGCTAGAGGATCAATTGATACTAAAACGCCTTTATTTGCAGAACTTCAAGCATTGGAGGAGTTATTAGAAGAAAATTATGAGTTTGATGGATTTAATGTTTATATAGCTTCATCTAATAGTGAGGAAGTTGGAGGCCCTGGAATAGTACTTGCAAAAGATTATTGGCTTGAAAATAATATTCATTTTGATGTTATTTTAGATGAGGGTGGGGCAATTGTAGAAAAACAAATGCCTGGAGTTAAAAATAAGAGTGCTATGATCGCAGTCCATGAAAAGGGTAGACATAGTTTCAAATGTGTTTCTAAGCCTCTTGTAAGTGGACATACTGGATTAAATCCTGTTAAAGATAATCCAGTTGAAAGAATGTCTTATTTTATAAAAGATGTAAAAAAATCTAAGATATTCAAAAAGAGTTTTTCAAAAGAAGTCGAAGAATTATTTATTAATCATGCTCCATACATGCCATATGCTTTAAGAATCTTATTTTCTAACTTTAAAATATTTAGAGGATTGATTTTATTTATATTACCTAGAGTATCTCCAGTAATTGAAGCTATGTTATCTACGACTATGTCATTTACTAAGATAAATACTAATGATAATAAGGAAGTAGAGGCTATTGCTTATTTTAGATGTGTAAGGAAAGAGACTCTAGAAAAGGAACTTGTAGAGTTTAATAAAATAGCTAAGAAATATAGTATTGAAGTGAGTGCTGATCTAGTTGATTATTGCACTCCATCAAATAGTGATATGGAAAACTATAAACTAGTGAAAAAAGTATTAAATAAAAACTTCCCAGATGTAATCGTATCACCATTCCTTTTAACGGCAGGAACAGATGCTAGAAGATTATGGGAAGTATCAGATACTATATTAAGATTTGCTCCAATCGATTTAGATAGTAAACAATATAAATCAATTCATAATCCTAATGAACATATTAAGATTAACAATGTTGGAGAATGTGTCTTATTTTACAAAGACTTTATAAAAGAATATAAGGGACAATAATGTCCCTTTTTTATTTATATTTCTATGCTGTATATATCATAGATGCTTTTTACACCAACTAGGGGAATATCTACGATAAAGTATTTAGTATTTTCATCTTTATATGCAGATAGGAAGGTTGCTGGACCATAGTTAGTATATATTAAAGTGTCTGGCTCTATTAGACTATGAAAGTCAAATAAGATATCTTCCATTTCAGGATGATTTTTGAAAAAGAAATAGGCATAGTTATCTTTTATTGAAATGGCTATATGAGCTACTAGATAATTACTTTTGCTATATGTAAAACTAGTTATATGTGCACTGAAATATTTTGGATATTTTATTAATAAATCTAGTTTAGCCTCTTTTATAGCTTTTTGAGTTATATTACCTAGAAAGTGTCTTTGTGAGTCATAAATTTCTAGATTTTCATTTATATATACTTGGGTTCCTAAATCTAAATATCTATAAATATTTTGAACATCTTCACTAGAATATCCTTTTACTTCAAATTTATATGTAGGATGTTTACTCATTTTTGCATCACCTATTAAAATAATATCATAATTGTGTTACAATAACAAAGGTGATGTTATGCAAAATTCATATGATACTATTTTAGAAAATTATTCAAAAAGACTAATTTCTATAAGCAAAAGAAGTAGGACTATCTATTTTAATCCTGGTACTAAGTATGGGGTTGATTTAGCTGAATATATAAAGGATACATCTCTTAAATCTTTTGAAGAATTCTTTTATGGTAATGCAAAGGAATTTTCTTTTGTTTGTAAGTTTGGAGCAAAAGAAATATATGAGTTATTTGTTAAAGGAAATAAAAAAGAAGTAGATTATGAAGATATTACTAAATATATCAAGATTACTAAAAGCGATTATGAATTATTGGTTAAAGCAAGTAAAGATAGTGATATTAGAAAATTAGCAGATAAGTATGCTAAAAAGTATAGTGGTACAGTTTCTGAATTTGAAAAACTAATAAATCTTAATATAGAAAGAATTAAGGAATCTGGTAAAAATGATTTATATCTTGGATATCCTTTTGTTTATGGAAAGTTTAATGATGAATCATATGTTAGAGCTCCTTTATTTTTAAAGAAGATTTTTATTCATCTTACTCCTGCAGGGATTATTTTAGAGAGCCAAGATTCTCTTGTTTTGAATCCGGTTTTTGTAATGACATATCTAGTAGAGAATGAGATTAAATATAAAGAGACTCTTGATTTTGAAATAGATGAAGAAAATACAATAGCTAAAGTATATGAATTACTTAAAAAGATTGGAGTTAAGATTGTTCATAGCGATACTCCAACATTTGAAGTAATGAAAGAAATGAAAAAAGAAGAATATAAAAGAAGTATTACGACTTTTGATAATGAGTTTAATGTTCATAAACATGCAATACTTGGAATTTTTCCTGTTTCTAATACTAAGCTATATGATGATATTTTATCTTTAAGAGATTCTAATGAGACAAATAATATGTTAGAGAATTTTTATAATAATGATTATGACTCTATATCTTTTGAAAAAGAAGATGTTTTAGTAGAAGAAAAGAATATAAAATATATTACTACTCTAGATTATAGCCAAAAGCAAACATTATCTCAATCACTTGATGGAAACCATATTATTCAAGGTCCACCTGGAACGGGTAAGTCACAAGTTATTTCTAACATAGTAGCTAATTTATTACTTCAAGGTAAAAAGGTTTTAGTGTGTTCTGAAAAGAAAACCGCTACTGATGTAATCTATAATAGACTTGGTAGATTATCTCCATTTGCGCTTCTTGTTCATGATGAAAAAACAGAGAAAAATAAATTCTATGAGGACATTAAAAAGACTAATGATACTATCATGGAAATTACTGAGGAAATGAAAAGAAAAACTATAGATTTTAATCAAGAGCATAGAATTGAAGACTTTTATAGTAAATGTGAAAAGTATGATCAATATTTGTCTTCTTTGTATCATGGTCTTAATTTTAAAGAGGTTATAGATAATAAAGATAGAGAGATGTCATATCTAGAAGAGAATAAAATATTTTTTAAGAAACATAAAGATTATTATGAGTTTGAAAGATATTTAAATGAGTTTATAGATTCTGAATTATTCTTTAGTTTTAGAAAAGTAAGTAAAGAGATGCAAAAGGAGTTTTATACAAAGTATGGATTAGAGATTAGTGATTCTAGTGTATATAACTTGAAGAAAGAACTAAATGCGATTTTAACTATAAAGAATAATTATATTAAAAATATAAGAGCATATAACTTACTTCATATTGATCAAAAGGAACCTAATTTCCTTATGAAGTTATTCAAAAGAAAGACAGAATATAATGAATCATTAAGGGATTTATTAAATGAAGAGTTACATGATTTTTCAGTGTTTGATCACGTATCATTAAAAGATCATGTTGTTGCAACTTTAGTAAAATTACTTTTAAGAGATAATAAAGAGGCAAGTGAGATATTAGATAACTATAAGATTTATTTAGCTAAGTTAGCTATTAAGGATATCGATTTAGAACATATAGAAGAGCACACTAGAAGATATGAGGGTAAAAAAGATAATATATTTACTTTAATGGATAGTAAAAAAGATGACTCTATTAGCTTTATTGCTAGAAAAGTAGCGGCAGATATAAAAGAAGCTATACATCAAAATAATGAGTTAAGTGTTAAGTATCAAAAGCTAATTGGTGAATGTAATAAGTCTAGAAAGAAACCTATAAAAGTAATAATTGATGAGTATTTTGATATTTTAAGGATTATGTATCCAGTTTGGATTATGACCCCAGATGTAGTATCTACACTTATTCCATTGCAAAGTGAAATATTTGATAAAGTAATTTTTGATGAAGCGAGTCAATTATTTATAGAGAAGGCAGTTCCAAGTATTGCTAGAAGTAAGTCAGTAGTAGTATGTGGTGACTCTAAGCAATTAAGACCAAGTTTATTCTTTGAAACTCGTTATGAAGATGATGAGGTAGAAGAGGAGATATTACAAGAGAGTGCTACTAAGGAGAAGAGCTTGCTTGATTATGCTGTAGCTAGTAATAAGTATAGAGAGAGTACTTTAAAGTATCATTATAGATGTAATTATAAAGAACTTATTAATTTCTCTAACTATGCTTTCTATAATAATGAATTAATATTTGCTACTAAGTTTGATCAAAATAAGGAATTACCAATTGAGACTATTAATATAGATGGTAAGTGGGATAAGCAAAAGTCTACTAATATGGAAGAGGTAAATGTAGTTGTAGATCTTATTAAGAATATATTGGTTAATAGAAAAGATAATGAGACTATAGGAATTGTTACTTTAAATGTTAATCAAAGAAATGAAATCTTAAAGATGTTAGATGAAAAACTAAAAGATGATGCTGATGTAGCAAGTATTTATATGGCAGAGAAAGAAAGAGTTAATCCAAAAACTGGAGAAGATGAATCTATATTTGTTAAGAATCTTGAGGGTGTTCAAGGTGATGAAAGAGATATTATTATTTTCTCTATTGCTTATTCTAAAGATGGTAATGGTAGAATTGGTAGCAATTTAGGAGAAATCCAAAGACAATATGGAGAGAATAGACTTAATGTTGCTATTTCAAGAGCTAAAAGAAAGATTTATATTGTTAAGTCATTTATGGGAGATGATTTAACTATTAATGAAGATAATTTAGGACCAACTTATTTTAAGAAATATTTACAATATGTAGATGCTTTAAATAAGGGAGATAATTCTAAGGTAGAAGTATTATTAAATTCTTTAGTAGATACTCCACTTCAAAAAGAGGAAATAAGATTTGATTCTGGTTTTGAACAAGAAGTATATGATGTTTTAGAGTCATTTATTGATAAAGAAAAATATGAAGTGAGAACTCAAATAAAGGTTGGTAGTTTCAGTATAGATCTTGGTATTTATGATAAGGAGAAAAACAATTACTTACTTGGTATAGAGTGTGATGGGGCATTGTATCATTCTGGTCCTAGTAAGATAAGAAATGATATATGTAGACAATACTATTTAGAGAATAGAGGTTGGAAGATATATAGAATTTGGTCTACTGATTGGTGGCTAAAAAGGGAAGAAGAACTTAATAAATTAAAAGAACAAATAAATCAATTATAATATTAATATAGCCTACTTTTAGTAGGCTTTTATTATATAGAGGTTATAATTAATATATAATGATGTCGAGGTGACTGGTATGATTGAGACCAAGAATTTATTTAAAGAGAGTAAGTATGGTTTGTTTATTCATTTTGGCTTGTATTCTTTATTAGAAGGTGAATACAAGGGAAAAAGAAGTAGTAATTATGCTGAATGGATACAATCTTATTTTAGAATTCCTAATAGAGAGATGGAAAAGTTAAAAGAAAAGTTTAATCCCTCTAAATTAGATGTAAGAAAGTGGGTTAAGTTTGCTAGTGAAAATGGGATGAAGTATATTGTTTTTACTTGTAAGCATCATGATGGGTTTGCATTATTTGATTCTAAAGTTAGTGATTATAATGTTAAAAATACTCCATATGGTAAAGACCTTTTAAAAGAGTTATCTATTGCTTGTAAGGAATATGGTATTAAGTTAGGTATATATTACTCTCAAGATTTAGATTGGCATGAAAAAGATGGTGGAGGATATAACACTGTAAATGAAGATTGTGCTGGAACATCTTGGAGTAATAATTGGGATTTTAATGATAATGATAAAGATTTTGATAAGTATTTTTATAATAAGGCTCTTCCTCAAATAGAGGAAATAATGACTAATTATGGGGAGATATTTGTAGCCTGGTTTGATATTCCTTTTACATTGAGTGAAAAACAAAGTAAAGAGATATATGATCTAGTAAAGAAGTATCAACCTAATTGTATGGTTAATTCTAGATTGGGGAATGGAGTATATGATTATGTTTCTTTTGGAGATAATGAAATACCATCATCAAAAGAAGAGTTAAAAAACATTAATTCTAATCACAATGATATAAATGGAATAAAGTATAGTGAAAATAGTTTATATGAAGTTTGTCTAACACTTACTGAGTCTTGGGGATATAGTAAGTTTTCTAAATATAAAGATATAGAGTTACTTAAATCATATGTAGATAAGTGTAATAAATGTGAGATGAATTTGCTTATTAATATAGGACCAAATAAAGATGGAGAACTAGAAAAAGAAGCAAGGGATTTAGTTAAAAAGATGCTTAAATAAATACCTATATTATCCTTATTGGATAATGTAGGCTTTTTCTTTTTTATAAGTATTTGATGAAAAACAAATATATATGTGTATAATGGAGATGGGAAGGTGATAGGTATGGTTAAAAAGTGGTTAAAAGTTTAATGGTTATAACTGTGGCATTTTCTTCATTATGGGCAGTTGTGGGTTGTGCTTGCTTTGATCCAGATGATGAATTCAACAGTGCATATAATGCTGAATATGAAGAGTATTCTAAGAAGGTAATTTCAATTATGGATAAGATTGGAATATTAGATGCTGCTACACTTGGTAAAGATTCTGAAACTGAAGGTGCTAGTGCTAGATTACTATCTAATACTTATTCAAGTAATAGTGATGAGATATGGGATATATTAGAAGATGTAGATGATCCTGAAGTGAAAGATTTATACTATACTTATCAAGATGCTTTTGAGCAAACTTATTTTATTCCTCTTATAGTGGGTAGAGCAATTTCTGAGTACTATGGAGAAGCTAGTTTCTATGGGGTTAAAGTAAATACTCCTTGGAATCAATATGTAGAAACTACAAAGAATGGAAATACTACCACTACTAGAGTATATACTCCAGCAGGAGAGGTATTTGATAAAGAAACTTTTATAGTAATGAATATGAACTATGTTAGTTTAGATAATTATACACTTAGTTTTTTGGTATTTAATATTGATGAAAGTAGGTTATATTACTTTAATTTAGATCATGAGGGTAATTTAATTGCTTATAGTTATAACATTGATGGAGAAGAATATAACAATTTTGTTTTATATAGTCATGATAGATTTGATGGATACAAGATAACTGATATGACTATTTGTAATAGTATTAAAACATTAATTATTGATGAATTTAGAAGTGTAAATAAGGATAGCATTAAAACTATTAAAAATAATGTTAGTTATAATATAGATGCAACTAAATGGGATTGGGCTAGTGGCTATTTCTTTGGTGGAAGCGAAGATGGTCATGTAGTAGATCACTATTCTTTTATTGATGAAGATAGTAGTGTTTTAGCAAGTATTGGTAGTGATGGTACAAAGACAACTTTTACTATTCCTAGAAACGTTAGATATCTATCTACTCATTTACTTGTTGGAATGTCACAAACAGATAAGTCTTCGGATACTATTACTTTAGTTATTCCAGAGACTGTTAGAGGTATTAAAAAGTATGATGGTAATCGTAATTTAATAGATGCCTCAACTGATGAACTTATTGTTTCAACTCATGATGGTAAGACATTAGCTAATATTCAAGTTGCTCAAGGCTCTCCATTATTTATGGCAGGAGAGGGTGACCTTAGAGATTTAGAGGGTAATGTTATATATCATATGAATAAGCCTGTTGCTGGAGGAGTAATGGATGCTAATCTAATGATTAAAAAATTTGTAGGAGATCATTCTGGAGCAGTAATTAGAGATTATGAAAATAAGAGTGCTTATGTAAATAGCATTACTACTTTAAATTATGAGTTAGATCCTAACACTAATGATACCCTAGAGCGTATCACAGGTTTATTCCCTAATCTTAGAACTATTAATATTAGTGGTGAAGGTGAAATGAATAATAACAATTCTATAATGCTAAGATTAGCTAGTAATGATATTACTATTAATGTAAATGCTACAGGTAATTTTGCAATATCTACAGATTTTCAAAGAATTCCAAGTAATCATGTATTAAATGTTTTAAATAGCAATATTGAATTTGATTACTATGATGTTTCTAATACAGTAAGAGCTAATGTTCCTTGGTCTAGAGACTACCATCAATTAATGGGAAATGAAGCACCACTTTGGAGAATTCCTATTGAGAATATTACTTTTGGAGTTGATGAATATGCCCATATACTTTCAAAAGTAAATTATCAAAAAATAGGTAATGGATTAAAGGTAACAATAGACACTACTGAAGTATCTTCTTTAACTCTTCCTAATGCTTATTATAGTTTAGAATTTAATGAAGTAGAGATATGGGGATCTAGTTCTAATTCATATATAAGTCTTTCTAGGGGTGTAGATAGTTTAACTTTATATAATATGAGTGAACTTAATAATTATGGTAGAAGTTTAACTATTGAATATGAAGGAACTTATGATGAGTTTGAAAGTATATTAAATATTAGTGAATATAGTGCTTTAAGAATAAACTTGATTTGTGATGGATTTAATGGAGAATATGCTTACAATATTTCTAAAATTAGAGTTATTCATGGGGAAAGTAGTGAAGAATTATATAAAGTTGTATATGTAAATGAACCATATACGCGTTTATCTGATATTCCTGTTCCAAATGATGTAAATATGGAATTATATTCTTACTATTATAAAGATCAAGATCAAAATATATATGAGCTAAAATATGAAAATTCTTATTACATAGATATAGCTATGGATACATTAAAAGATTTAGTCTTAACGCTATATAAAGAAGCAAAATCTATGAATTTTAGAGTAAAAATCAATGATGAGTTTGTATATGAAGAAGTGAGAAACATTGAAAAAATATATGTAATGGAAGTTAGTGAAAATGGAGTTAGACAATTAATCTTCTTTACTGAAGGAGGTTCTGGTTCTCCAATATATAGATATACACTAGATGTTGATAGCGAATGGGAATATGACGTGAAAGATCTTGGGAATGAGTATACTATTGTAGTACTGCTATATTAAACAATATTAATGAACGTGAAGTCTCTATAATATGGTTTAATTATTTAAGATGATAAAGATAAAAAGCCTTAAAGTAGCCAAAATATGGGTAAAATAAGGCTTTTTTGGTATAAATTTGAGAAAAATATGGGAATTTTATGAGAAAATCATGAAAATTCTTCAATTGTATTAACGATAGACTAGCAACTTTTCAGGTAGGGGTGCTAGAAAAAAACAAAAATTTAACGATTACTTCAATAAAATAACGATTACTAGGGTAAGGGTGCTAGTAATTTTTAATAATTTAACGATTACATAGTGTAAGGGTGTTATAAAAGTTATAAAATATATCATATTTTTGTATAATTATTATAAATATAACTATTGTATCAATTTTGTTTCATCTTTATTTTATAATTCTTTTAATTAATATGATATAATAATTCATATGATAAGTTCTCATAATATAAAATTATTGGAAGTAAAAGAGGTGCTTTATAGTGACAGAGGAAGAAGTAAAACTAAATTATATTACACCTGCAATAGAAAAGGCAGGGTGGGATAAAAAACAAATAAGAATGGAATATCCTATCACAGCAGGAAAAATTGTTGTTAGGGGAAATACTGTTAAAAGAGAATCAAAGAAGTTTGCTGATTATCTATTAATGTATAAAGGAGACAGTATGCCATTAGCTATTGTTGAGGCAAAAGATGACAATCATCTTTTTGGCGACGGCATGTTGCAAGCTCAAGAATATGCTAAGAAGATGGATGTTAGATTTGTTTTTACTTCTAATGGTGACGGCTTTTTGTTTTATGATATGAAGACAGGAGATCAAAGAAGATATGAATTAGATGAATTTCCAACACCGCAAGATTTATATGATAAAAAATTTAAAGAAGATATTGAAAATAATGAAAATTATAAAAAAATATTGGATACACCTTATTATTTTGGAGAAGAATCTTTTAATCCTAGATACTATCAAAGAGTAGCTATTAATAAAACTGTAGAAGCAATAGCTAAAGGGCAAGATAGAGTTTTACTAGTTATGGCTACAGGAACTGGCAAAACATATATGGCTTTCCAAATTATATGGAGATTATGGAAGTCTGGACTTAAGAAAAGAATACTGTATTTAGCCGATAGAAACATTCTTGTAGATCAAACAATTATTGGGGATTTTAAACCATTTAAGAATAATATGACAAAAATAAGTAGAAGAAAAATGGATACTTCTTATGAAATATACTTATCTTTGTATCAACAATTATCAGAAAATGATACAGAAGATTCACTATCAATGCTTAAAGAGTCATTTAATCCTGATTTCTTTGATTTAATTATTGTGGATGAATGCCATAGAGGTAGTGCTAGAGACGATTCTAACTGGAGAAAGATTTTAGATTATTTTAGTTCTGCATCTAAAATCGGTATGACAGCTACACCAAAAGAAACAAAAGAAGTATCTAATATAGATTATTTTGGTGATCCTATTTACACTTATTCTTTAAAGGATGGTATTGAAGATGGATTCTTAGCTCCTTATAAAGTTGTTAGATATGCTCTAGATTCAGATGTTTTTGGTTATAGGCCAGAAAAAGGAAAAACTGATTTAGAAGGTAATTTAGTAGAAGACAGAGAGTATGGGGTTAAAGATTATGATAAAACTCTTGTAATAGATGAAAGAACAAAATTGGTAGCTCAAAAGATTACTGAGTATTTGGAAACAACAGACAGGTTTGCAAAAACTATTGTATTCTGTGTTGATATTGATCATGCAGAAAGAATGAGGCAAGCACTTGTTCATTATAATCAAGACCTTTGTGCCTTAGACCATAGATATATTATGAGAATTACAGGAGATAATGAAGAAGGTAAGAAACAGTTGGATTATTTTATTGATGATGATAGTTTATATCCAACAATTGTTACTACAAGTAAATTAATGACTACAGGAGTAAACTGCCAAACATGTAAAAATATTGTTTTAGATAATGTTTTTGGCGAGAACGGAATGACAGAATTCAAACAAATTATTGGAAGAGGAACACGTATTAAAGAATCAAAAGGGAAAATGTTTTTCACAATACTAGATTTTAGAAATGCAACAAAATTATTTGCTGATCCCGAATTTAATGGACCGGAAGAACAAGATGCTGACTATAATCCAGTAAAGAATAAGAAAAATCCTGTAGAAAAAGATCCAGTTGAGGATGAACCATTGGTAGAAAAAGGAGTTAAAAACTCTAAAATATATGTAAATGGGGTTGAAGTTAGTGTTATCTCTGAAAGAATACAATACTACGATAAGGATGGTAAATTAGTAACTGAAAGTATAAAGGATTTTACTAGAAAAAATATCTTATCAGAATACGCAACATTAGACGACTTTCTTACACTATGGACTAGCGATGATAGGAGATATGCAATTATTGAAGAACTATATGAGCAAGGAATATTCATCGATGAGTTGAGAAAATTATATCCTAATGATGTGGATGATTTTGATTTAATATGTGATATTGCATACGGGATTAAACCATTAACAAAAAGTGAGAGAGTAAAAAAGAGCAATGTTGATATTATTCTAGAAAAGTATTCTGATAAATGTAAGCGAATTTTACAAATATTACTAGACAAGTATTCTGATGACACAATTGATGAACTAGCAGACAAGAACAACTTGAAATTACCAGAATTTAATGAATTTGGTAATCCGGTAAAAATAGTAAATTTGTTTGGTGGACAAAGTGCTTTTTTAAGTGCTGTTAAAGAAGTACAAAATGCACTATATGTAGCATAGGAGGGTAAAGAATGGCAGTAGGAAATTTAATAAAAAGAATACAAGATATTATGAGAAATGACGCAGGTGTTGATGGTGATGCGCAAAGAATAAGTCAAATGACATGGATGTTTTTCTTGAAAGTTTATGATGCTAAAGAAGATGATTGGGCATTTTATGATGATAAATATAAAAGTTTAATTCCTGATGAATTAAGATGGAAAAATTGGGCTAATGATGATCATAGTAATAAATCTATTACTGGTGATTCATTGTTAGACTTAGTTAATAACAAACTATTTCCATTCTTAAAGGGAAATGAAATTACACTTGCTGATGGAAGTAAAACTATATTAGTAATAGATGAGACAACACCATTAAAGCAAAGAATTGCTAAATATGTTTTTGAAGATGCTCAAAACTATATGAAAGATGGAGTTTTATTAAGACAAGTTATTAACGTAATTAATGAAGTCGATTTTTCTGAATACAAAGAAAGACATGAATTTGGAACAATTTATGAAACTATTTTAAAGAGTCTTCAAAGTGCTGGAAACGCTGGTGAGTTCTACACACCTAGAGCAGTTACTGACTTTATGGTTAAAATGATTGATCCTAAATTAGGAGAAAAAATAGCAGATTTTGCATGTGGTACAGGAGGATTTTTGACATCTACTCTAAAACATTTAGAAGGCCAAAAAAGAACTGTAGAAGACACCGAAAAATATAATAATGCTATCTATGGTATCGAAAAAAAACCATTACCTTATTTATTGTGTATCACAAATATGTTAATACACGATGTTGATGAGCCAAAAATTTATCACTCAAACTCATTAGAAAAGAGAGTTCAAGATTATACTGAAGGAGATAAATTTGATGTAATTTTAATGAATCCTCCATATGGTGGGTCAGAAAAAGAAGCTGTTAAAAATAATTTTCCTTCCGATTTGAGAAGTAGTGAAACAGCAGACTTATTTATGAATGTAATTATGTACAGATTAAAGAAAAATGGAAGATGTGCAGTAATTATTCCTGATGGATTCTTGTTTGGAACAGATAATGCTAAAGTTGCTATTAAAACTAAATTATTAAAAGAATTTAATTTACATACTGTAGTTAGAATGCCACATAGTGTATTTGCTCCATATACACCTATTACTACAAATATTTTATTCTTTGATAATACACATCCTACTGAAGACGTTTGGTTTTATAGAATGGATATGCCAGAAGGATATAAAAACTTCTCTAAGACTAAACCTATAACGCTTGAACATTTTAATCCTGTAATTAACTGGTGGAACAATAGGGAAGAAATAATAATAGATGAATTTGATAAAGCAAAAAAATATTCTAAAAACTATTTAATAGAAGATAGAAAGTGTGATTTAGATTTGTGCCAATATCCTCATGAAGAGGAAGAAATCTTAGAACCTAAAGATTTGATTAATCAATATCAAGAAAAAAGAAGTAGCTTAAATGCTCAAATTGATAATATGCTAGCTGAAATCTTGAGGCTATTGGATGAAGAATAAGAGATTAACTGCAGAGCAATTAAGAAAGTCTATTTTGCAATTAGCAATACAAGGGAAACTTGTAAAACAGGATCCTAATGATGAGCCAGCTAGCGTGCTTGTTGATAAGATTTATGCAGAAAAAGAAAAATTAATTGCAGCAGGTAAAATAAAGAAAGATAAAAATGAATCTAGGATATATAAACGTGATGACAATCGTTATTATGAGAAGATCGGCAAAGAAACTAAAGACATTACTGATGAATTACCTTTTGATATTCCTGAGTCATGGACATGGTTAAGATTATCAAATATTGCAAATATATACACTGGGAATAGCATTAACGAAGAAGAAAA
>JBGVCT010000003.1:0-294440 GCA_045118975.1 Bacilli bacterium | reverse complement strand
TTATCCCCCTCATCAGGGCAGGTTACTTATGTATTACTCACCCGTTCGCCATGTTTCTGTATTGCTACAGGCATTCAACTTGCATGTATTAGGCATGCCGCCAGCGTTAATCCTGAGCCAGGATCAAACTCTCTTATATTTTGTTTGTCCATAGCTATTCTTAGCTATTATTGTTTTCTCAGTATTTAAACTTATTGTTCTGACGTTTTTCGTTTCTATTTAGTTTTCAAAAATCGTATCTTGCGGCCGTTTTTCGGACACGCTCAAAAATATTAATAACATTTAAAATAACCAGTCAAGCACTTTTTTTATTTTTTTTATTATTTTTTTTAAAAATTTTTATTTTTAAGTGTTTTAGGCATAAAAATGGTGCCCGGAATCAGAATCGAACTGACACGGGAATCTCTTCCCTCAGGATTTTAAGTCCTGTGCGTCTACCTGTTCCGCCATCCGGGCACTTAAATGGTGATCCGTACAAGATTTGAACTTGCGACCCCGTGATTAAAAGTCACGTGCTCTACCGACTGAGCTAACGGATCATATTCATTTTTCAAAATGGTTGGGGTACGTGGATTCGAACCACGGGAATGTCAGAGTCAAAGTCTGATGCCTTACCGCTTGGCTATACCCCAATTAAGTGGTGGAAGAGGACGGATTTGAACCGCCGAACCCGTTGGGAATTGATTTACAGTCAACCGCGTTTGGCCACTTCGCTACTCTTCCATCAAAGTAACTACTTTTTTTTCATAAAAAATGGTGGATGCTGAGGGACTCGAACCCACGACCCTCGCCTTGTAAGGGCGATGCTCTACCAACTGAGCTAAGCATCCATACCTATATTTATATATGCACCTTATTCATTGATGCCCTAATAATATAACACCTCTATTTTCACTAGTCAACAATTTTTTTATAAAGTTTTTAATTTTTTTTTATTTTTTTGAGTTGCCCTTATTATATATAAATATATACCTTATAGTAATACCCTTATTTATAGAGTATTTTCTATTCTCTCTGTAGCTTCTTTTATAAATCTAGGAAGTTGTTCTTTAAGAATTCTAAACTCATTATACGCATTGAAGTGTTCTTCTGAAAGATTATACCTTTTTCTTGTTTTATTTCTCTTTACTGCTTTTAAACTTAATTTAACATGGCTTGTTTCATCATCAATATCTAATACCTTAAGTTCTATACTTTGACCAATCTTCACATATTTATTCACATCACTTACAAATGAGTCTGTAATTTCTGATATATGAAGTAGTCCATTAACATTATCTTCAAGTGAAATAAATGCTCCATATGGTTTGATAGCTACTACTGTTCCTTTAACAACTGCTCCAGGATAATATTTTTGCATTACTCTCACCTTCCTATTTATCTATTTTACAAAATATGTTAGTATAAGTAAAGTTAGAAAAGAGTGATTTTAAAATGGAAGAAATTATTATAAATAAAGTTAAAGAAGTATTGGATAAAGTTCGTCCTTTTTTACAAAATGATGGAGGAGACATCGAGTTTGTAGAATTCAAAGATGGTATCGTATATGTATCTGTTCTTGGAGCTTGTGTTGACTGTATAGGTCTTGATAGTACAATCAAGGATGGTGTTGAGTTAATCTTAAAAGAAGAAGTAGATGGCGTACTTGGAGTGGAAGTTGTTAATTCTCAAGCCAATCTATAGGTCTTATTTGATATTTTGTTCTTAAAAGGCTATATGCCTTTTTTATTTTGTTTATTTCTCGTTCAATACTATATATCTCGGTATGAAGGCTTTCTTTTTTCTCTAAAACATCAAAAAAATCACACCTATAAAGTAACCTAGCCATAAGTAGTTTTGCTCCTAAAGGGTCAATCTTATATTCACTCAATAGATACTCTAGACTTTTATCATCTATTAAATCTCTTTGATAGAGCATAGATATATCTTTATATGGGGAGGAAACCAAAAAGTTCATAGGGTTTAAAAACTCAAAAGAATTCAAAGAGAATAATCTTTTATGGCTTAGGCAAACCCCATACACATTCTCTCCATGATCATACATAATATCGCTCACATATTGCATTGCGTTTGTGGCTAGTCCCAAATAAAACATTATTTTCTCCATGTTTTCCAAGTAGAAAAAATCATTGCTATTTAAAAACGAAGATATATTTTTTTCAATTGCCTCCACTCTGTTTTTCCACACTGAAAGCAATGTTTTTAATTCAATTTTATTTTGATAATCGAAAAATAAATCATGAAATAATTTTAAATCAGCGAAAGTCATTTCTTTTTTATATATTGCAATTAAGGCGAATCCTTCATTATTTAGATAGGAAATATATTTATTATATTTATTTTTTATAAGGTGCGGCCCCAGGTTATTAAATTTTTCTTTAATAACTTTAAGATGATTTTCCATACTTACAAATTCTTCTTCCCCTAGAGTCACCTTTATTAATTTGAATTTAAAGTTTTCAAATTCAAAAGACCACTCTTCATCCAAATCAAAATAATAACCATATTGTTCATATAAGAAAGTCTTCATGTTTCACCTCATATAATCATTAAATTATATGTATCATTTATATATTTATTAACAAACTAAAATAAAGGAGGAATTATTATGCTTGTCAAACACGTCATGTCTAGTCCCGCAATTTGCATAGATGTAAATACCACAATTGAAGAAGCTATTAAAACTATGGAAGAAAGAAATTTAGGTTTCTTGCCCATAACAAAAAATGATGAACTAGTTGGAGTAGTAACTGATAGAGATATTTTATTAAGAGGAAAAAATAAAAAATCCAACACTCACATCGATAAAATTATGACTAACGAAACACTACACCTAGTCTCGCCCTCAGATTCATTAGAAGAAGCGGGTAGGATAATGAGCGCCCATAAAGTTAGAAGGTTGATTGTTGTGGAAGACAATTTAATAAAAGGGGTAATTACAAGTAAAGATTTATTATATCAAGATGACTTATTGCCTTACATTAAACAAACATATTTAAATCAAGTATATTAAAAAGCCTAGGTCACCCTAGACTTTTTTATTATAAACTTAAAATATTTTCCTTTTGGTTAGCCAAATTTTCTAACATTGTAGTTAATTCATTAACTCTATTTTTAATTTCTTCAACCTTACTAGCAGGAGCTTTAGTTAAGAATCCTTGATTAGATAACATACCATTTAATCTTGTTAGTTCTAGATTTAATTTTTCTTCTTCCTTATTAATTCTAGCCAACTCTTCATCCTTATCGATTAATTCACTAAGTGGCAAATAAGCTTCCATATTAGGAGCTACTACTGCAATTGAAGAAGATGGAATATTATCTTTATTTTCATAAACATTAACATTTTCTCCAAATCCTAATTTTTTAATAAAACTAGCAGCATCTAAAATATTTTTGCTATCTTTACTTACAAACAAGATATCACTTTTCTTTGTTGGATGAATATTCATCTTACTTCTTACATTTCTAATACCTGTTATAATTTCCTTTAAGTTTTCAACACTTGAATGTTCACTAACAAAATCAAATCTACTATCAATGATAGGCCATTCTTCCTTCATTAAACTTTCTTTTACATTAGCAAGATTTAAATATATCTTTTCACTTACAAACGGCATAAATGGATGTAATAACTTTAGCGCATTCTTTAACACATAATTAAGTGTATATTGAGCTGCCAACTTAGAAGATGATGAATCACTATAATATAATCTTGGTTTAACCATTTCAATATACCAATCACAGAATTCATCCCAAATAAAATTATAAATTTCTTCAAGAGCTAATCCCAATTCATATTTATCAATATTATCTTCCATTGCCTTAATAGTCTTATTAAGTTTATTTAAAATCCATTTGTCTTCGATTGATAATTCACTTATATCCAAAGATTCAATTGCTTTTTCATCATCTGGTAAATTCATTAAAACAAACTTAGAAGCATTCCATACTTTGTTAGCAAAGTTTTTAGCACTTTCTAACTTTTCTGGTAAATATCTTAAATCATTGCCAGGAGCAGTATTTAATACAAGTGAGAATCTTAGAGCATCACAACCATATTCATCAATTACCTTAAGTGGATCAATACCATTACCTAAAGATTTTGACATCTTTCTACCTTGACTATCTCTAACCAAACCATGTATATAAACTGTATCAAATGGAATTTTACCTGTGTGTTCAATAGATGAGAAAATCATTCTAGCAACCCAGAAGAAAATAATATCATATCCAGTAACTAGTGTATTAGTTGGGTAGAAATACTTTAATTCTTCTGTATCTAGAGGGAATCCTAAAGTAGAGAAAGGCCAAAGAGCACTTGAGAACCATGTATCAAGAGTATCTTGTTCTTGAGTAAAGTGAGTGTGTCCACACTTATTACACTTACTAGGTTCCTCACCAACATGAATCTCATTACACTTATCACAATAGTAAACAGGAATTCTATGACCCCACCAAAGTTGTCTAGAAATACACCAATCTTGAATATTTTCCATCCAGTTATAATAAATTTTAGAGAATCTTTCTGGTACAAACTTAATTGAACCATCTCTAACAGCTTTAATTGCAGGTTCTGCAAGAGGCTTCATCTTTACAAACCATTGACTAGAGATCTTAGGTTCTATTGTGTGGTGACATCTTTGACAATGACCAACATTATGTTTATATTCTTCTGTCTTAACTAAATTTCCAAGTTCTTCTAGTTTTTCAACAATTGCCTTTCTAGCGGTAATTAAATCCATACCTTCATATTCTTTTACTAAATCAAGCATCTTACCTTTATCATCAAATACATTAATAATATCTAAACCATGCTTCAATCCAGCTTCATAGTCATTAGCATCATGAGCTGGAGTAATCTTAACAGCACCTGTACCAAATTCCATTTCTACAAATTCATCAGCAATTAAAGGAATTTCTTTATTCATAATAGGAAGAATAACTGTTTTTCCTATTAAGTTTTTATACCTTTCATCATTAGGATTAACTGCAATAGCAACATCTCCTAACATAGTTTCAGGACGAGTTGTAGCAACAGTTACATAATAAGATCTATCTTTAGAATAGTAATTAACATACCACAAATTTCCTGCCTCTTCTTCAAATTCTACTTCAGCATCACTTATTGCAGTACCACAATTACTACACCAGTTAACCATTCTCTTACCCTTATAAATTAACCCTTTATTGTATAAATCAACAAATACCTTTTTAACTGCAGCATTATTTCCTTCATCCATAGTGAATCTTTCCCTGCTCCAGTCACAACTACAACCAAGTTGTCTTAATTGAGTAGTTATAGTTCCACCATATTCTTTTTTCCAAAGCCATGCTCTATCCAAGAACTTCTCTCTGCCCAATTCTTCCTTGCTAGTTCCTTCTTCTTTTAACTTAGCAACTATTTTAGCTTCAGTTGCAATAGCAGCGTGGTCAACACCTGGAATCCAAAGAGTATTATATCCTTTTAATCTTTTATATCTCATCAAGATATCTTGAAGAGTATTATCCATTGCATGTCCCATGTGTAAAACACCTGTTATATTAGGTGGTGGCATAACAATTGTATATGGCTCTTTTTTATAATCTACACTTGCCGCAAAATAGTTATTACTTTCCCAATTTTTATATAATCCTTCTTCAAAATCTCTAGGACTATATTTTCCTTCTAAACCTTCCTTATTCATTTTCATTCCTCCTTAAACAAAAAAAACACGAGAGCTTGTCAAAGGACGAAGCTACTCGTGGTACCACCTTTATTCATAATTGATAATCAATTACCTCAAAGTCTTAATGCGACTAACAGTATAACTTACTACTATTTCTGCTATACAACTCCCAAGCTACCTTCATTTAATTTCCCTAAGAAAGGCTTTCACCCGGTGACCTTTCATCTCTAATAGTTCCCTTAAACTACTCCTCTTGTTCCTAGTTTTTACGTTTAATATCATATTCTAATAATTTTGTTTTGTCAACACAGTAAATAAAACTATCTAGTATTAATTATTGGCTTAGGAATTTTAGAATAATGTTTCATCCCTTTTCTAGCCTCTAACAAAAACACCATTGACTCATTTTTGTTTTCATCATAAACAAATTGTAATCTTGTAACACCAAACTTATATTTATCCAAAGTTGCTATAACTTGGGGCAATTTGAAGCTTGGATAAACAAGGAATAAACTTCCCCTATCTTTAAGTAATCTCTTTGAATTACTAATTAAATCTTCAAGAGGCAAAAACTCTGCAAATCTAGCTCTTCTTTTATCCATATTCTCGCTAACATGTTCCCCATCAAAATAGGGCGGATTGCTGACAATATAATCCACTTGCTCAACTTTTAGTTTTTGAAACTCGCTATGATACAAAGTATAGTTATTTATACCATTTGCCTCTAAACTTTCTTTTGCAAGTTCTAAAGCTTTATCATTTAAATCCACTCCATAATAATGCTTTGCTTTTTTTCTTTTAAAAGCATATAAAAGCAAGGCTCCATTATTACATCCAACATCTAAAATTGTATAATCGTTTTTATTAAATGATAGAAATTCTCCTAAATTTCTAGTGTCACTATTCATTTTAAACATATCATCATCTTGATATATTTTAATATCACTATTATATAAATAATCTAATTGCTTCATTAATATTGTTCAAACTCCACTCTTGAATTTATAAGTCTAGTTAAATATTTTTTGTTTCTATATAACTTTGTAACTACAAATGCCATAATCTCTACAAGATCCCATAAAAATACCCAACCAATAATTGATAAACTTTCAACCAGCAAATCTAAACCTGTTCCAGGATTTTGTATAAGTGGCAAAATAACAAAGGCTAAAACAAGGAACAATACACCCGCAAAAAGAAGTAAGACACACTCTTTTAATTTTTGGATTAACTTATTTGTAACAATCGAACGTCTCCATGTGAAGTTGTTTTTGATTGCATTCTTCAAATTTTTTGATTTTTCTTCTTCATAAACTTCTTCTTTTAAGTGAAAATTTAATTTTATTTTATGATTAAGAGGAATATCAAGCGAACTATTATATATGTAATCTAAAAAATCTTCATCCATATCTCTTCTTTTATATTGAGAAAAATCATAAGGGTTATATATTTCCTCATAATTTCTAATAGATAAACTTATTTCATACTCATCTTTTCTAGCATTATAAGTATATAAGTTTTCCAATCTCTTTCTACTCTTCTTTTTCATGTTTTTCACCTCAATAATCTATACTAACTAAATATAGTCCATGTCCAGGAACTTTGTAATTACTTCTATTCTTTATATTAGAATCTAATCTTTCTTTTATAAATGATTCATCTTTTTTGCCAAGAGCAATCTCTATAAGTATTGCCACAATCATTCTAACCATATAACGAATAAATCCGTTCCCCTCTATCTCAATTATAACATAATCTTTCTCTTCTGTTATTTTAATAGCACTTATAATTCTTACAAAATTCTTTTCAATGCTCTCTTGATATCCACAAAAGTTATAAAAATCGTGCTCTCCAATAAATAATTTGGATGCCTCAATCATCTTATTGATATCTAATCTTTTAGATAATTGATACACATAATTTGATTCGATAGGGTTATATTCTCCTGTATTGATTTTATATCTATATATTTTAGATTTAGCATCATATCTGGCATGAAAACTTTCATCAACTTTTTTAATTTCAATAATATGAATATCTTCTGGTAAATGTGAATTAATTCCTCTTTTTAATCCTTCTTCACTTATTTTTAAATTACACTCAAAATGAAATACTTGACCTAGGGCATGAACCCCTTTATCCGTCCTTCCTGCACCAGTAATTCTTATTTTTTCTTTAGTCATTTTTTCTAGTGCAAATTCTATTTCTTCTTCCACGCTTCTATAATCTTTTTGTCTTTGAAATCCATTAAAGTTTGTACCATTATAACTAACTATAGCTTTATATTTCATCTATATCACCCCATTTATCACAATCATAAATGTCACAAATAAAACTATAACGCATATAGAAACAATATCATAAACAATAAATTTTTCTCTAACATACCTTGTTCTTGTACCTATGCCATATCCTTTTATTAACATAGCCTCAGCTAAATCCTCGCTCTTTTCAAAACATGAGGTAAAAAGTGGAACAATCAAAGATATCGTAGATTTAATTCTATCTGAATATTTACCTCTTTCAAACACAGCCCCTCTACTTGTTTGAGCTTTTTTAATCTTATCTGTCTCTTCCATAAGCGTTGGTATAAACCTTATAGCAATAGACATCATAAGAGCCACTTCATGAACATCTATTTTAAACACCTTTAATGGAGAAATATAAAATTCTATTGCATATGTTAATTCATTAGGCTTAGTCGTAGAAGTCAATAAATTTGATATAAGCAAGATATTAAGTAATCTAAGAATAATGTATACTGTGTCGATTGTACCACCAGCTACCCCTGGCAAGAACTCACTACCTGAAGAAACATTTATTGCAATATTAATAAGCAAAACAAAACAAATAACCAACCACATACTCTTAAAGAAACTTGCTAAAGGTTTTAAACTCAATTTACCAATCAAAGTAATAATCAAGATAAATGCAAAGTATCCTGCATAAACCCAAACATTAAAATTTATAAATGATAAAATAATCATTATAAATGCCATCATTAATTTTATTTTTGAATCTATTTTAGTAAGCGAAGAATTATTATCTACATATTTAGCAAATTCTGTATTCATAGAGTATCACCTCTCAATACATTAGCTAAATCTTTGATATTTCTAACATCATTATTTATCTTCAAAGATTCTTTTACTCTTACAATAAAAGGAGTTTCAATGCCACTCTTTGTTAAAATTTCTTTATTTTCAAAAACGCTTTTATAATCACCATCAGAAACAATTTTTCCCTTTGACATAATAATTATTCTATCTGCATATTCATAAGCTAGATTCTCATTATGGGAAATTATGATAATCATGCATCCTTGACTTTTCAAATCTTTCACCATTTCAAAAAATTGCTTTGTTGATTTCCCATCCAAATTAGAAGTTGGTTCATCAAAAATTAAAACTCTAGGTCTAGATGCCAAAACTCCAGCTATAGCAACCTTTCTTTTTTCTCCCCCTGATAGTTTAAATGGAGATTTTTCATAATAAGTCTTATCTAATTTTACCGCATCTAATGATAATGCTGCAGATTTTTTTGCATCATCATGGTCATTTGAAAAATTAAGTGGACCAAACATAACATCATTGAAAACTGTACTTTCAAACAGTTGGTTTTCTGGAGTTTGAAATACTATACCAATATTTTTTCTAATATTTTTAATACCAGACAACTTTTTATTAAGAATAAACCTTTGATCATCAATATCAACGGTAACTGTACCATTACTTGCAAAAAGCAAACCATTAAGATGACTCACAAGAGTTGACTTTCCACTTCCTGTGGCACCTAATATAAATACTACTTCATTTTTTTCAAATATTGTGTTTATATTTTCTAAAGCAAAGCTTCCCTTTTTTGAGTAAGAAAAACTCACATCATTTAATTCTATCTTCATAAAGTTTCACCAACCTTATTAAGAAATACCTCTTCACTAATAAAAGAAGTATAACCCATAGCCTTTTCTAATTGCATAATATATGGCAATTCTACATTGTATGGAGTAACATCAAATTCAAATAATTCTTCCTTAGTTCCACTAAAAACTATCTTTCCATTATCTAAAAGAACAATATAATCAGCAAGTAGTAATTCTTCTGAATCATGCGTGATAGAAATTATTGTCTTGCCATTTTCCCTCATATTGGCGATCATCGATTTCATCTCTTTCTTTGATTGACCATCCAACATATTATAAGCTTCATCCAAAATAAGTATCTTTGGATTTAAAGCAAGAATTCCTGCCAGATTTCCCTTTTGCTTTTCTCCCCCAGACATAGAAGATGGACTTTTATTCAATAAATGAGTAATACCACATCTATTTGCAACATCAAAAATAATATCATCCATATTGTTTGGATTAACACCATGATTTTCCAAAGCAAAAATAATATCTTCTTTTAAAGAAGATGCCATATATTGATTATCAGGATTTTGAAATATAACTCCTATTGTTTTCCTGACTTGTGCAATGTTTTGGTTATTTACCATAATCCCATCAACAAAAACATCACCTTTATCACTACTTAATAATCCTGATATAAGTCTAGAAAGTGTAGATTTCCCACTTCCATTAGCCCCAATGATACAAGTATATGATCTAGCGGGTATTTCTAAATTCATACCTTTTATAAAAGGAAGTATCTTGTCGTATGAAAAATCTAAATTTTCAATACGTATAATTTTCTCCATTACAACACCTCCCTATTAATAAACGGTTTAACTCTTTCAATATCTTCTGTATATAACTTTATTTTTTTATATTTTTTAAAGTATTTTTTTATCATTTCATCTTCTTTGTGGCTTTCTTTATTTAGGCCATTGTAGATAACAATTAAATTATTATCATTATAAGTAACTATCTTCTTTAAAAATTCAAAATGAATTTCTCCAAAATATACTGGCGCCACAAATATAACTTTTTTATATTTACTATAATCTTCCATTTCTTTAGTCAATGTGTGAGATAAGTACCCTATCCCCTTAAGAGTAAGTGTTTCTTTTATACACTCTACAATTTTTTCAATTGTTCCATGCTTACTTGGTTGATAGACAATCAATACATTATTTTCTTTTAAATTTCTTTCCTCATTATATTTGACTATCTTTCTATTCATCCTTCTCAATCTTATAATCATGATAGCGTACAAAGAAACTAGTACAACCACTAAGACAATAATTATAAATAAACATATTATAATAATCTTTCCCATACTATCACCACTTTATATTTTAATATAAAAACATGATATATTCTATAAAATATAGTAAAATACTAATGGGTGAATACATATGCAAAACAAAATAACTAAAGAAGACAAACTATTAGACGAGTCAGGTAACTTAAAGCATAAAGGATATGCAACAGAGTTAATTTTGGACTATAAAAGAGAAGATATTAAAGCAAGAAAGTCAAGAATCAAGGAATGGGACTATTATTTAATCTCAAACAAGGATTATGCAATAGCTTTAACAATAGATGATAACTCCTACATGGGACTTGTTTCAGCATCTTTTGTAAACTTAAAGACCGCCTGGGAAAAAACCGTTTCAAAAATGTTTTGGTTTCCTAATGGAAAAACAAATCTTCCCGCCTCTTCAAAAGAAGGTATAACATTTAAAGAGGGTAAAGGATATCATTGCAAATTTGAAGTTAATAAAGATAAAAGAATATTAGATTGCTCTATTAATAATTTTTATAACAATAAGCCTTATAAAGTTCACTTTGAATTAACAAACGAACCTGAAGATTCGCTTGTTATAGCAACACCTTTTGAAAAGGAAAAATACTTCTATTACAACCAAAAAATTGTAGGTTTTACAGCAAAAGGATCTGTTGAGTTCGATGGAATAACATATGAATTTAATGATGACACATACGCTCTTTTAGACTGGGGTAGAGGTGTTTGGACATATAGTAATACTTGGTATTGGGGAGCTGGATATGACAAAGTTGATGGAAGAATGATTTCATTCAATTTAGGTTATGGATTCGGCGATACAAGTAATGCTAGTGAAAACATGTTATTTATAGATGGTAAAGCCATCAAACTTGAAGACATAGTATTCGATATTCCTCTAAATGAAAAAGGAAAGGATGACTTCCTTTCTCCATGGAAAATATATTCTAACGATTTATCATTTAACGCACTATTTACTCCTATCATAAATAGACACGCAAACACTAATGCAATAATAATTCAAAGTAATCAAAATCAAGTGTTTGGAAAATTAAATGGTACACTTAAACTTGAAAAAGAGACGATTGAATTCAAAGACTTCCCATGTTTCTTTGAAAAGGTAATTAATCGTTGGTAGTTCTTTTAAATAAACTAATAATAGGTTCTGCTACTGCAGTACCTATTTTTTTATTGAATAAAATCATTTTATCTATAAACTTATTTTGATAATACAAATTTATAATTTCCAAAGTAAAAGATATAACCATATATAAAGATACTACTCCACTGAAAGTTAAAAATAATCCTGATAAAATATGGGTTGTTGTGAAAATAGAGAAAATAAGATTAGAGGCATTTAACAATAAAATTCCTCCTAGCATGTACTTCAATTTGTTTTTAAAATCCAAATTTTTATTTTCTACAAAATATAGAACTAAATATAGAAAGGTTAATATAAAGATTTTAAATAAATGAAAAATAAATGATATTATCCCATTAACTCCATAAGCATTTGTAATAAACCCCATAACTATACCTAACACAGATACAATTAACATAGATATTTTATAATCTAATCGAAAAATAGTTTTATTCATATATTCCTCCTTAGTAAAATTTATTTATAAGTGATATAATTTATTCATAAAATAGAATAGTGAGGTTTATTTATGAAATATAAAAAATTTTTATTGTTATTATTATTTGTTCCTCTTCTTATAACCGGATGTGAGTGGCTACCTGATTTGTATGATCCTAGCCAAGATATTGATGATTCAATTCGATTGCCAGATGGAACAGATATAAATGTTATTAATCCTTCAAATTTTCAAGGTAATATAAACTTTGCCACAGGAAACCAAACACTTTTATCTAAAGAACAAGTTTATGCAAACTGTCTAACTTCTACAGTATATATTACAGGATATACAGAGAGCGCAATGATAATAGGAAGTGGCGTGGTATTCTCAGAGGATTCCACAAATGCTTACATATTTACTAATGCACATGTTGTAGAGGAATTAACTTCTATTGATATAACTTATTCAAATTATAAAAAGAGCTCTGCTTCACTTGTGGGATATAATGTCCTAGAAGATATCGCAGTACTATCTGTTGAAAAAAACGATAACTATACCGTAGCAACTCTTCAAACTAGTGATAATTTAAATCCAGGAATGGAAGTTCTAGCTATAGGTACACCTGCATATATAGATTATAGTTTTTCTGCTACAAGTGGAATTATCTCTAAAGTAGATTCCCCTATTGCATCTGTACTTGATGATTCATATGAATTATTAATGTTACAAATTGATGCCTCATTAAACAATGGAAATAGTGGTGGTCCTTTATTCGATTTATATGGTAATTTAATTGGAATAAATACAATGAAATTATTATATGACTATTCATACAATGAAATGGATGATATGAATTTTGCTATTCCTATGGAAAGAGCAACATTTATAGCCAACTCATTTTTCAATAATAAACCTTATACAAGAGGAAAAATAGGTATTACAACAGTTGCTCTTCATGATTTATCTTTAGAAGAAAAACAATCATATGGTATAACTCTAGATTATGGTATTTTGATATTAGAAACAAACAATTCTTTGTTTAAAATAAATGATATTATAGTAGAAGTAGATGGCATCGAATTTATAACACATGCACAATTTTCTAAAGAATTATACAAGCACTACAAAAACGAAACAATAGAATTTACTGTTTATAGAAATGGACAATATCTAACTATTAATGCCAGTTTAAAATAATTGTATATTCTCCTGTAAATGAAGAAAAATCCATTTTATATTCAATAGTAATTTGATTATCTTTAATTTCTAATCTATTAGTTATAACACTAGTCTCAAAACTCATGCCTTCTGTGCATATATAGGCTAGTGTTTTTTTGTTTAAATCAAACTCATATTTAGAATCCTTTACTGAAACAATTAACGTATTAGATAAAATGAATTTATAAGCTATTCCCTCATTTTTAAAATATATTGTTCCATTTTCCTTGTCTACATATCCCTTTGAATTAAATTCTATTTTTTGAACATCATCATCAAATTTTGATATAGAAAGAAAGTTAAACTTTTTTATACTAGCCATAATATCACCACTATTTCTAGTATATAAAAAATTCACTCGCTCATAATAATAATGGTGAATAATTTGAGAAAAATATTAAAATATTCTATTTTAGTTATCGTTATCTTATCATTATCCATATTAATAATGCCAATTTCCACCATATATAAAAATAATTATATTGAATACTATGATTGTGATGGAAATATCATAAAATCTGAAATAGATAAGAAAACTAGTAAGTATGTATACTTAAATGAATTGAATAACTATTCCATTAATGCCTTTATTGCCTATGAAGATAAAAACTTTTATAAGCATAATGGATTTGACTTACCCAGAATTATAAAATCTTTATTTCAAAATATAGGAAATAAGGGAATATCATCTGGAGCTAGTACAATTACTCAACAATATGCAAGAACAGTATATCTAAACAATGAAAAAACGCTCTCTAGAAAATTAAAAGAAGCATATTATACAATCAAAATAGAAAACAAATACAGTAAAGATGAAATTCTTGAGGGGTATCTAAATAACATTTATATGGGACATGGTTGTTATGGCATTGAATGCGCTAGCCAATTGTATTTTGAAAAAACAAGTTCAAATTTAACATTAAAAGAATCGGCACTACTAGCATCCCTCCCATCATCCCCAAATACATCCTCACCAATAAATAATTTAGAAAAAGCTTTATCTAGAAGTAAACTAGTTTTAAAACAAATGCTCGAATTAAAGTTTATAGATATTAATGAGTACAAAACCGCAATAAATGATTCTATATCTATCTCTAATAAAATTCACAATTTAGATAATAGTAATTATTATTTAGATAAAGTAAAACGAGAAATCGAAGAATTAAAGATCCCTGTTAATAAAAGCCTAAAAGTATACACTAACATTGACACAAATCTACATGCACTAACAAATAATATTATCCACAAACATGAATCCTTAAATGATGAAACATCCCTTGTAATACTTGAAAACAACACAAATAAAGTTTTAGTAAATATAGGTGGATATAATTATAATAATACCTCTTATAACAATGCATTATATTCATCTAGACCTGTTGGTTCTACAATCAAAACCTTCCTTTACGCCCTAGCCTTAGAAAATAACATTGATACATCAACTAAATTCAAAAGTGAAGCCACCACTTTTCATATAAATGGTTATGGTAATTACTCCCCCTCCAACGCAAATGATAAATATGCAGGCAGGGAAATAACTATGCAAGAAGCCTTTGCAACTAGCGACAATATATATGCAACAAAAATGTTATTACTATTAGGAAGTGAAAACTTCACAAAATACTTAAAACGATTTGGATTAAATACAAATATAAATGTTCCAAGCATTGCACTAGGTACTAGTGAATTCACTCTATTTAATTTAACAAAGGCTTACTCCGTTTTTGCAAACAATGGATATATGGTTGACTATTCTTTTATAAGCCATATAGAGGATGGATTTGGAATGAATTTATATTCTTCAAGCAAATCTTTATCTCCAATTATAAGCGAATCAGTAAATAGTAAAATAAAAGACTTATTATCTTTACCATTTAAAAGTAATAATTATTATACAAAAGCAACGATGGAAAAATATAAAATATCTAATGCAATCGGTAAAACCGGATCCACAGAATATGATTCATACGTTATTGTCATAACCGAAAAGTACACAATTGGAATAAGAACAGGTAAAGTTGATAACCAAAAATTCTACAACTATGCAAAGCCAAAATTGATTCTTAAAAAATTAATAGAAGAAATAAAAAAAAGCGCATAAAGCGCTTTTTATAATTATCTTAAAAGGTATTAATATAATTTTCTCTTGTGATCAAAAATCTTTTGTGCAATTACTAATACTGCAGAAACAACTAAGATACCAACTAATACGATTAGAATAATTTTTCCAACCTTTGTATTAGGAGCTGTTGGACCAACTGGAGCTGGTGTTGGATTTACTGGTTGGTTACCCACACCTGGATTTGCTACGTCTCTAACATATTGATTTCCAGCTTCATCTTCTACAAAGAAGTAATATCTCATATCTTGTTCTGGAGTAATTGTAGTTTGAGTTGTGAAAGCAGAACCTTTTCTATCTGTATAGATTACGCCTTCCTCTAAATAATCATTAGTAACAGTTACATCTGTTATTGTTAAACCATTTTCTGTAGCATAGTCTTCAAATGCTTTTGCTAATGTTGTAGTCTTTGCACTTGCGATATCTTCAAAATTAACATCTTGAGCAGTTGTAGCAATGTACTTAATTGTTTTTACTCTAACTGAAGATTCTACAGTTACATCAATTTGTGTAGCACTTACATCACTCTTAATAACGATTTGTCCGTTAGCTTCTTGTAAATTTAATACAGGAATTGCTTGAGCGTATTGAGCAACTATTCTCTCATGATTTCCTACTTTCCAATCTTTAATTCCCCAATATGTTTCAACAGCATTGTAATCAACAAGAATAAATGCCATTGTAGTGATATCATAATAATCTGAATATAAATCAGATAAATCAGTACCATTTACTACACCAGTCATTGCAGTAGCTCCATCAAAACCATTTAATTTTACAGCAAGACCGCTACTTCTTAAATGATCTGGGTCAACAGATTCTAGTGCATAACCTTTCCAAGTAGTACACTTTCCTCTTGCTACATTAGTACACTTTACAACTGTAACATTTGAAGTGAAAGCAGCAATACCTTGGCTTCTTTCTTTATATGTTAGCTTAAGTGTAGTTGTATCACTATGCACAACATATACAGTTTCTTTGCTAAGTCCTCCTGCTTCAAGATCAATCTTGAATACAGCGCCTTCCTTAGCTTCTACGTTCATGTTTTCTTTAACTGGGAATGTATCTGCAGCAGAAACTTCTACTCCAGCAACAAATACCATAGTTAAGGCAAACATAACTGACAACACAATTTTCTTAACAACGTTTTTCATAATACCTATCACCTCGTACCTATGATTAGTATATCATGGCACCTATGATAAATCAACTTTTTTTTAAATTAACCACAATGGATTACTTAATGTATTCTGTATCTATTTTAATTTCATTAAAACTTTGATTAACATCTACCATTAGTTTGGTTTCTCCAATGGCATCTATGCTATACTTTTTTTCCACATTTATAAGAGCGTTTTCCCCCTCCAAAACAAGGGCAGAACAGTGCGGATATTCATTACAATAAAGTTTATAATCACACTCATCAGTATTGAAGTTTTCGTCAAATTGGAATTCTTCTTTATAGGTTATAGTTTTCTTTTCAATTGCAGTATCTGTATCGCCATTTATGGCATACCAAATATGAACATCATAACTTCCTTCCAAATAAACTTTAAAGTTTTCCACAATTGTTAAATAATGGCTATTTATAATCCAACAACCTATAAGCTTACTAACCCCTTTTCTTAGTTCTATTTTTTCCACATTAGAGGATTCAATTACCCCTTTAGATAATACAGCTTTAGTCAATATCTCTCTTATCATATTTTTCACCCAATACACTCTATGTTTGAAGAAAATAAAAAAGACCACCGAAGTGGTCTTATTTTTATTAATCAAAGAATTTTTCGTTATTTGTTCTAGCGTCTTCGCTTTCAACAAACACACCTTTTTGAATAGGCACATTCATCTTTCCAGCACTAATTAAATCATATGTTAAGAATAAGTATCTATCCATATTATTTCCTTTATCAACGTGAATAATTAAAACTTCTCTATTGATAAATCTTAAAACAATTTCACCATCAACATCAAATCCCAAACCTGGAGTTGTTATTGAATAAGAAATAATGTCTTGATATGAGTATGTTGTATACTCTACTGCTTTTCCAGTAACACCCATATAGTTTACTAATAGAATTCTACGATCTGTATAAACAGTAACATCTCTTAATCCTTGAAGAACAAAAGCAATCTTTTCTCCTGGGAATAATAATCTATTTACGATTCTAGGTGCTAAACATTCACCCATTACTCTTACTGTATATGTACCTAATTCATGTCCTGCTGCATATTCTGCCATATTAATTTCCCCCTTTAATTAGTTCCAGCCCCAAGCGTCTGTCCAAACATTGTCGTGCATCCAAGTTGACATTGCATCAAAGTTTAACCATAATGCAACAATCATCAATAGTATTGCTAATACAAAACACATTTTATATTTGATTTTATACGCCTTTGTTTTTGTGGCATTTGGGTTTTTATATCCTAACAAAATATTGAATAACTCATATCCAACTAATAATATACCAAGACATATACAAGATATGTTAAGTGGAGTTCTTGGTAGCATTGTAATTGTGCAAATAAAAATAACCAAACTCAATAAGAATGTAAGCCACATCCATAAATGGTTTTTACTTGCAACCTTTATAACCCATAATAAAGTTTTTGGTTTCCACTTTGCTTTTCTCTCTGCTCTAGATTGCTCTGTACCACACATGCTACAGAATGTTTGACCAGCTTCTAGTTCAAATCCACAACGTTGACATCTCATATAACATCCCTCACTAACCTAAGTTAATTATTACATAATTCGCTTACAAATTAAAGCATTTTTTTCAATTAAGGGACAAAATGTCGCTAATCTCTACCATCATGCCCTTAATTTCACTACTTAAATACTCTAATCTAGCAATTTTAGGATTTTCTTTATAAGTTTCTAATAACTTATAATACTCATCACTATTTTTACTTTTATCCTTACAAATTTTCTTTCTTAGCAAATCCAATGTTTCATAAATTTTAATTAGTTTATTATCATTTTCTATTTCTTTTTTTAAAGCCAAATATTCTTTTACTAAGGCATTTGAATGGATAGAATTATTTATTTCTTTAGCAATTTTCTCCAACTTCTTCACCCTCTAAAGTCCATGTCTTACTAGTGGTTATTTTTACATTAACTATTGTTCCCACCTTAGATGGATCACCTTTAAAGTTAACTAGTTTATTTTCTTCACTATATCCACTTAAAATATTTTTGTTTTTCTTGCTTACGCCCTCAACTAAAACTTTTACAGTTTTTCCAACAAATCTGTCATTGCTTTCCTTTGCGCTCTTTGATACTTCTTCAACTAATCTATCGAAACGATTTTTCTTTTCTTCCATAGTTACATTGTCTTCCATTTTTGCTGCAGGAGTACCAACTCTTGGAGAATAAATAAAAGTAAATGCGCTATCATACTTACACTCTCTAACTGCTCTAAGTGTATTTTCAAATTGCTCTTCACTCTCTCCTGGGAAACCAACTATTATATCTGTGCTAATCGAAGAGTTTTTTACCTTTTCTCTTATCATATCAAATAGTTCTTTGTACTCTTTATAGGTATATCTTCTACCCATTCTTCTTAACACTTCATCATCACCTGATTGGATAGGCAAATGGATATATGGCATGATATTTTCTCTATTAGCAATAATATCTATCATCTCACTTGTAAAGTTCCAAGGATGGCTAGTAACGAATCTTATTCTATCTATTCCAATATCACTAACCTTTGTTAACAATGTAGCAAAATCATATCCTAAATTTAGATCTTTTCCATATGCATTAACATTTTGACCCAAAAGAGTAATTTCCTTGTATCCATTATCCTTTAAAGATTGTACTTCAGACAAAATATCTTCCATTAGTCTACTTCTTTCTTTTCCTCTAGTATATGGAACTATACAATAAGTACAAAACTTATCGCAGCCATACATAATGTTAACCCAAGCTTTGTACTTGTTATCTCTAGACATTGGTAAATTTTCCACTATCTCATTATTATTTGAAAAAACCTCTACTACTCTTTCTTTATTGAAATACGCTTCCTTTAAAAGAAGAGGCAATCTATTGATGTTGTGAGTACCAAATACTAAATCAACTTGCGGATAAGATTGAAGTATTTTATCAACAACATGTGGTTGTTGTGACATACACCCACAAATACCAATAATAAGATCCGGATTAGTTGTTTTTAATCTCTTTAAAGAACCTATTTCACCATACACTTTATCCTCGGCATTTTCCCTAACAGCACAAGTATTCAATAATATAACATCGGCATCTTCTTCACTATTTGCCTTTGTATATCCCATAAATTCTAATATTCCAGCTATTGTTTCACCATCTGCTTGATTTCCTTGACAACCATAAGTTCTAACAAAATATTTCTTTGTTTTACCCATATCTTTGGTTACTTCATCTAAAAGCAATCCTTCCTTGTTAACAACAACTCTTTCTTTACATCTTTTTGCTTCTTCTTGCAAAGAAGGCTTTTGAAAATATTTACTATAATTCTTCATTTACATCACCTTATCAAATAACTTTATATCTTTCTTCTTTATATAAATAGCCATTAAAATATAGCACATTATACTAATTAGAGTAAATATCAAAAATACTAGATATATACTTAAATTACTATTAAATAACAAAACCCCAATAACAGCAATTATCCCAGCAAGCACAAATGATAGCAACATGCCTATTAGAACTGTCATATTTTGCTTTACAGATTCGGATTCATCACTCCAGTTAACTTTAGGGTTTCTTAAATCCCATAGCACATGAACATAATTAAATGTTAATATGATAAACACCAATGGAATGTTAATTAAAAGTAAATAAATCCATGGAATACCAAACACAAAAACTAAACAAAGTTCTGTAATAACTGCACAAATAATATCTAATATAAACGAGAAGCAAACTTTAGCATCTATTTGAGTTTTTATATTTACTGGAATAAGTTTCATATATTTAGCGGCTTTTCCCTCTCTTGATATTGCACTACTACTTCCTGTTGCCCCAGGAACTTCGCACATAAATATTGTAATTGCACACACGATTAAATACACCCCAGGATTATTAAAATCAATATCAAGGAGTTCTTTCCCCTCAGGAGCAATTAAGTAAGTTATAATAAACAAGATTGGAAAGATTAAATTAATCACCACAATATTAAGCATGAATACTGGAGTTCTTCTAATTATTCTCCATTCCTTTTTAAGAAGAGCTAACATCACTCCTCCTTTTTCTTGTTTATATATTTTTTCAATTGATTGTTTTTCTTTTTTTGCACCTGCATCCTTAGTTAATCCCTTTATATATAGCGCTTCACCTAAAAAGTACAAAATAATCACTGACAATAAATTCAATCCCACAAAAGTACCAAATGATGCAGCACCAATCATTTCTTGACTATGAATAAGTGCATAACTAGCACTATTAAATAAAGGAAATAAATTTCTAGATATTTTAATGACAGAAGTAGCTTCTCCAGACAAGATATTAACAATATCTGCAATATCCATTTCTAACAAATATCCAATACCAACCCCATAGCCAAGAGAAAAAGCCATAACTAATGCCACAGTAATGTACATAAATAATGTTTTTCTTTTACCTAAATTAACTACCCTACTCAAAAGCATTAAAATAAAAGCAATGATAGAAGCTGGGATTATAGGCATCAATAAGCAAATTCCCATAGCATAAGCAAAATATAAAGCTCCAGCTCCACTTCCAATACCAACTCCAAATATTATTGGATATATAAACATAAATAGAACCAAATACACACTACTAAGAGAAGCTAAAAATTTAGCAATAAATAGTTCTCCCGATTTAACTGGATATGGCAACATTTGCTCTATGTCCTTATTGTAATAGAAAATACTTGTTACAGAGAATACCGAAAAAAGCAACGCTGCTACCCCGCCTATTGGAACAACAAAAGAAAGTATTAATTCCTCAAAATGATAATTAACAAGAATGTTTTTCAAAAGCATAATAATTGGAACTGAAAAAGCAAGTACATATATAGCAAGTACTATAATATAGGCATATATTCCCTTTCCTTTTCCTTTTTTAGAAGATATTCCTGTTAACAAACTATTTTTCAACAGTGTTTTTGTTAGCGTGATAATATTACTCATTAGACACCAACTCCAAGAAAATATTTTCTAAAGATTCATCTTTATTTTCTTTTAAACTTTCCATCGCGCCATCATAGATGATCTTTCCTTTATTTATAATGAAAACATGATCACACACTTTTTCTGCAACTTCCAATACATGAGTAGAAAATAGCACTATATTTCCCGCATCAGCATGATCTCTCATCATTTTTTTAAGAGTAAAACTAGATTTAGGATCCAATCCAGTCATAGGTTCATCCAAAATCCAAATTTTAGGTTCATGAATAAGAGCGGCAATTATATTTATTTTTTGTCTCATACCATGAGAATAACTTTCTATTTGATCTTCTAAAGCTGTCTCCATTTCAAATAGTTTAGCATATTTAAAAATATTTTGTTTTAATTGTAATTCCTCAACTCCATATATTTTGCCAACAAATCTTAAAAACTCTATCCCCTTTAATTTTAAAAACATATCAGGATCATCGCTTACAAAGGCAAATTGTTTCTTTGCTTCAATTGGTTGCTCAATGATATTGAAACCATTAATTGTAATAGTCCCCTTATTAGGAGCAAGTACTCCCGTAAGCATCTTTAATGTAGTAGTTTTACCTGCACCATTAGGACCTAAAAATCCATATATTTTACCTTCGGTAAGCTCCATATTAGCATTATCCACCGCAATAAAATCTTCGCCAAAAATTTTAGTAACATTTTCGATTTTTATCACATGAATCACCTCATAAAAATTATAACATAATAAAAAAATAGCCATAGGCTATTCACAAATAAATTTGCACGAGTTAATCAAGTTTAACTATTAATTTAATTCCCGTTTTCTCTTCCTCGTTTAAAACAAGCTCAAAAAATGTCGGTTTACAGTTTAAATCTAAATCTGAAATTTTCAAATAACCTCTAGCAATAGAAAGTGCTTTAACCGCTTGATTTAATGCTCCTGCTCCAATTGTATGCATTTCTAATTCTCCATCTTCTTTTAAAATGTTGATTATTGCCCCTGAAACCAAATTAGGATTTGATTTTGATGATACTTTAATTATTTTCATATTATTCCTCCACACTAATATATATTCAAGACAACAATTTTTTATTAATTCCTTTTTCTAATTCACTTATATAATTAAGTTTATTTTGGTAAACTTAAAAAGTATGGAGGATTTATTATGGAAAAATTTAAAGACTTAAGAATTGTAGACAACTTTTATCAAACATCAGCATTCTTTCCTATGCCAACCATCCTAGCTTCAACAACAAGTGAATCTGGGCAAACAAATTTAGGAGCATATTCATTGTGCTTTCCATATTACATCGCAGGGAAAGATTATTATGCAATGATACTTGAGTGTAGAAATAGTTCTAATACTGCACAAAACATTTTAAGAGCAAAGAAAGTAACGCTTAATTTTATCACCGATGAAAGAAAATATTTTAAAGAGGCAGTAAGGTTAGGGTTCCCTGGAGATACAACTGAAGAGAAAATGAAAGATTGTATTTTCACCCTTGAAAAATCCACTTTAGGAGATGATAGACCAGAACTTGTTTCTGAGGCCTTTCAAGTATTCGAATGTACTTGGGATGACTCTCTAGAAGACGCTTTCAATGATAAACCAGGTAACCTTGAAGGATATGAGGGGCCATATAGAAACTTCAATGGTATAACTAGTAAATTCGGGGCACATTTTATATTAAAAATTGATAAGATATGGATGAAAGAAACTTACTATAACACCATTATAAATGGGGTTAAACCCAATGGGTTCCCAAGAGTTCCTGTAGACTATGGTTATAGAGATAGTACCAATTTCTGGTACACAAAATTCAAACGTCCAATCGCTGAGAAAATTCAAGCAAAAGATGGGGATGTATCTTCTGTTATCTACGCTGCAGAAAGAATCGATCCTGAAGTAAAATTCACTAAAGAAGCATGTCAAAAATTAGTTAAAATTCCTCGCGTTTTCTTGAAGGCAGCATTAACCCAAATGGTAGAAATCGCCAAAAAAGAAGGTATAAGCCTAATCGATGAAAAAGCTGTAGATTATATCAATGATAAAAGAAAAGAAGAAAAGAAAAAAAAATAAAAAAAAGGCACTAATCATAGTGCTTTTTTAATTCATTAATTGTATCTCTTGCTTATCTGGAGTTATATATATTCTTTTTATAGAATTAGCTTTCCCACTTTCATTATCAATATCTAAATATACTGCGCTAAATTCTAACTCACCCTTCTCTTCAGGAATGTTAGATTTATAATCTTGATCTTTAGAAAATAATATTGCAGAACCATTATTTACTCCTAAAACACTATCATGTGCCCCACAATAGCCAACATCACTAATATAAGCACTACCGCCTTTAAAAACTTGATTGTCAGCTGTTTGAACATGAGTATGCGTACCAATAACAGCACTCACTCTTCCATCAAAGTATTTTGCAAAACTTTTCTTTTCTCCTGTTGCTTCTGCATGAATATCTACTATGTGAATTTTTTCTTTTGCAAAATCCACAATATCCTCTAGTGAATCAAATGGATTTAATGTCACAAGCCCCTTCATATTCACATGAACTCTTCCAACAATATTAGTAATTCTAACATCAATGCCATTAACTTTGATAACTCTACTGCCATCTCCATCATAAACATCTTTGATATTTAATGGTCTTATAATATCAGTTTTATTTTTTAATAAAGTACACACTTCATTATTATCAAAAGCGTGGTTACCAAGAGTAATAAAATCAACCCCAGCTTTTTTTATTTCTGCATAATTCTTAATACTTAATCCTCTTCCATGAGTAGTATTCTCCCCGTTAAGGATTACCAAATCCACATCAAATTTTTCTTTAATTAAAGGAAGATATTTATGTAAAGCCATTCTTCCTGCTTTTCCATAAATATCTCCAATAAATAATATTTTCATTCCTACTTAGCTACCTCATTAGCTCTAACTTCTCTAATAACAGTAACTTTAATTTGACCTGGATATGTTAATTCGTTTTCAATCTTTTCTTTTAAATCTCTAGCAATCTTAAATGCTTTAAGATCATCAACTTTATCAGGCACAACCATAACTCTTACTTCTCTACCTGATTGAATAGCAAATGCTTGGCTTACACCCTCAAATGAAGTTGCTAAATTTTCAAGTTTTTCCACTCTTTGAATATAATTTTCAAGTGTCTCACTTCTTGCACCAGGTCTTGCAGCACTTAGAGTATCTGCAGCGCTAACTAAATTAGAAATAACGTTATCTGGTTCTTTATCTCCATGATGTGATTCAATAGCATTAATAACAGCTTTATCTTCATTATGCTTTCTTGCAAGCTTAGCACCCAATTCAACATGGCTTCCCTCAACCTCAAAATCCAAAGCCTTACCAATATCATGTAAAAGACCTGCTCTTCTAGCAAGATTTTGATTTAATCCTAAATCAGCAGCCATGATACCAGTTAAATAAGCAACCTCTTTTGAATGTTGTAAAGCGTTTTGACCATAACTAGTACGATATTTTAATTTACCAATTGTATGAATCATTTCATTAGACATATTAGAAATGCCAAGTTCAAAGATAGTATCTTCTCCAGCTTTATTAATTGATTCATTAACTTCTTCTTTAGCTTTTTCTACAACCTCTTCGATACGTCCAGGTTGTATTCTTCCATCTTTAATTAGATTTTCTAATGCAGTTTTAGCAATTTCTCTTCTAATTGGATCAAAGCAAGAAACTGTAATAACCTCTGGAGTATCATCAATTATTAAATCTACTCCTGTTAATTGTTCTATTGTTCTAATATTTCTACCTTCTCTACCTATAATTCTTCCCTTTAATTCATCATTTGGCAAAGATATTGTAGATACAGTTCTTTCATTTGCAACATCTTGAGCAAATCTTTCTATAGCACTTCCTAAAATTTGTCTTGCCATATCATTTGCTTTTAATTTTGCTTCTTCTTCCTTGCTCTTTATATAAGCAGTAGTTTCATTAGTAATTTTTTCTTTAACGATTCTAAATAATTCTTCTCTAGCCTCGTTCACTGTTAATGATGCAACTCTTTCATATTCCTTTGTAATTGCATCACTTTTTTTGTTAATTTCGAATTCCCTATTATTTAATTGTTCTGTTTTGTCATTTAATTGTTTAAATTTGTTTTCAAGATTTTCTTCCTTAGCAAGAAGCGCATTATCTCTTCTATTAATAGTATCTTCTCTTTGATCTAGTTTGTTTTCTGCTTCAACTAGTTCACTCTTCATATTCTTAATTTCTTCTTCAGCTTTTTGCTTCATTTCATAAGTTAAAGCCTTTGCTTCAACTTCTGCATTACGCATTAAATTATTAGCTTTCCCTTCAGCCTCTTTAAGAATATTTTCTGCTTCTTCTTTTGCTAATTTAGCCTTGCTAGAAGGCATAAATTTCATAAAACAAAATACACCAGCTCCTGCAATAAGAGCTCCAACAATTAAACCTATAGGGAGTGCAACAAACCATTCCATATATGTTCCTCCTATAAGTGATAGAATTTATTCTGTATATTTTATATACAATATTATTTTATCTATTTTTTCCTCCATTAACAATATAACGTGTACAAAACTTTATAATTAAAAAAGCGGTTATTTTAAATAACCCGCTTCTAACAAACTATCTTTTAGATTTATAAATTCTTCCCAATTATCAGGAAATTTATTTTGAACCTTATAACTCCTTCTTTTATGGTTTATATCCATAGTAATAAGATACTTATAACCATCTATAGTCCTAGGTCCTATATATTCTTGCTTCCATGTGTAGGTGATAGAAAAAAATCTAGTAAACAAAGCATCAATAACATCTTGGTTATCACTTAACAACCTAGGAAAACTATTTCCTTCTTCATAATAGATGCCATTATCCTTTATTGTAACTACCTCTTTATCATTACCATACATTTTTTCTTTTACTATAACTATTTCCATTTACTTCACCTACAATTTTATTTCTTATTTTTCCTCTTGAGAAGATTTAACTTTGTTAAGAATTTCTTCAAACACTACCGGATGATCCTTTAAGTATTTTCTTGCATTCTCTTTTCCTTGAGCAATTCTTTCACCATTGTAATCATAGTAGGAACCACTCTTTTTAATAATATTAGTCTCTACAGCAATATCAAGTACTTCTCCCTCTTTAGAAATACCCTCACCAAATAAAATGTCAATTGTTGCCACTTTAAATGGTGCTGCAACTTTATTTTTTACAACTTTCACATTAACTTTATTAGCGTAGACTTCACTATTTGAATTCTTTAGTGATTCAATTCTTCTAACATCCAATCTAATAGTAGAATAGAATTTTAAAGCTCTTCCACCTGGAGTTGTTTCTGGATTACCATATCCCATAGTAGCCATTTTTTCTCTTAATTGGTTAATGAAGATAATTGTACATTCACTCTTATTTAAATAACCAGTTATCTTTCTTAATGCCTTAGACATCATTCTAGCTTGTAATCCCATTTGAGAATCAAGCATTTCTCCCTCTAACTCTGCTTGTGGAACTAAAGCAGCTACTGAGTCTACAACAATTAAAGATACCGCTTCAGATTTAACTAAGATTTCCACAATACTCATTGCTTGTTCTCCATAGTCAGGTTGAGAAAGGATAAGCTCATCTACATTTACACCCAAATTCTTAGCATATACTGGGTCGATAGCGTGCTCTGCATCAATAAAGGCAGCCTTTCCACCCTTTTTTTGAGTTTCCGCTATAGCATGTAATGCAACTGTTGTCTTACCACTTGACTCAGGTCCAAAGATTTCAATAATTCTTCCTTTTGGATATCCCCCTATACCAAGTGCTCTATCTATCGCCATAGAACCACTTGGAATAACATCAACATTGGATTTTGCTCTCTCTCCAAGCTTCATAATAGAGCCTTCTCCATATGTTTTCTTTATCTCTTTTAGTGCATCTTCTAAAGCACTATCTTTGCTAACTTCTTTTACTTTCTTTTCAGCCATGTTTATGCCTCCCCTTTATAATAACATACCGATAAATTTAAATTTGTTCCTCTTAGCTTCTTAAATCCTTTAAAATTGTTTTTCTATTCTTCACAAAATAGTCAATTCCAGATATCAATGAAGCAATTGCAGCAATATATGCTACCATTCCAATATGTAAAAATTCACCTTGAACCATAGGAAGTGGAATAGCAAGTATTACAATAAGAGCTATCATTTGAGTAACAGTTTTTAATTTTCCAAGTTTAGAAGCAGCGATAACTTTTCCTTCACCTACAGCAATCATTCTAATTGCATCCACAACTGTATCACGAGCAATCATGATTATTGGTACAATAAAGTGAACTAAGCCCCCTGCAGCAATAATTATAAATAAAGTATTAACTAATAATTTATCTGCAATTGGGTCCATAAATTTCCCAAATGTAGTGACTAAATTATTTTTTCTAGCAAGATGGCCATCTAACCAGTCACTTGCTGAGCCAACAACAAACAAAACAAGTATAGAAATGCTTCTATAATCATGCTTGATACCAAAAATTTCAAACACCCAAGATTCTGGTCTTGGCAATAGAGCAAGCACAATAATTGCTAACACAATTATCATTCTACATATAGTGATTTTATTTGGTAAATTTATACGTTTTTTTTCTACTTTTTCCATTATTAAACCCCTTCTCTTTTTCTTTTTATTTCAAGCCAAACTGCTAATGCAATAGATCCTGCAAACACTAGGACTACAGCAACAATGATTATGATTGCAGTAGCATTCATAGCATTAACACTTTCCACATTAACAATTCTTCTAAGTTCACTAACATTTCCATCATCATCCACAGCACTATAAACAATTATATATTTACCTGGAACGCTTGTATCTACTTTTTCAACTTCTTCATCTTCTGTTTCATAATAGTATTTAATTGATAAAGTACATCCACTATTATCTGTACACTTAAACTCAGGATCTTTAAATACATCATATTGTTTTAATGACATCGTTTCATCCCCAACTAAAGTAAGTGTTGGAGCCTTTGTATCAGCCAACTCCACATTAACAAAGAAACTCTTACCATAAACTTGAGTATTAATATTTGTTCCTGTAGTAACATTTTTATTAAGGGTTACTCTTCCCTCCAATAAATAATATCCAAAACTATTCTTATTTGCGATATATGTATATGGCATATCGTTTAGTATTTGTACGTTCCCTTGTCTATCTGTATACTTAACAAATCTAGAATTAATTGTACCTTCATATATTGTTCCTTCCCCATCAGTTAATGTCACTCCTAATGGATCAGCAAATAATTCTCTTTTAGTGTAAAAATCAGTAATATCTAATTGAGAAAAATCATATTTTCTTGTTAGCTTATAATCATCGATTGTGGTAGTAATTTGAGGTAATTTATCAATATAAGAATATTTAGCACTTAACTTTTGATTAACTCCACCCACAACATATGAAACATATACCTCTATTGTTTCATTACATCTTTCAAAAGCACAAGCTTTGTGTGTGTATCCTTTATTTAATATTTCTATATAAGTAGGAAGTTTTAATGATGTGATTTCATGTGTAGAACTTAATAATTCCGTTTCACTTCCATATTTACCATAAACCTTTACAGTTTCTAAACAATTTTCTTCTCCCGCACATGCAATGGCAATAATATTTTGAACTTCAACAGTTACATCTTGTCTAGAAGTTAAATCACCTACAATATCACTAACTTCAAACATACTAGGATCAAAACCTGTATCTAATGTAACATTATCAAATGCTATTTTCACAACATTCATATCAACATCTGCTAAAACAACATTTATAGGACCCACATAATACTTATCTGAATAAACTATTAATTCGCTTGTCATATTAGCACAGCTATAATTAGTTGTTTCATTTCCATAAAATAAACAAATCTTCTCAAATTGACTATATTCCTCAATATTAGAAAACTTAATTTCATTTCCTTGAATTTCTATATATTGCTTTAATGTTTGTGCAGTAACATTACCCAAATCACCATATGTAATACCAGAATGTACAACGTTAATTTCATTTCCATATGCATCTACTAAAGAATATCTCAAAGTTGAACCTAATCTTGGTACAATCTCGCAAGTTACTTTATTAGCAATTATTGTACATGCTTTATTGTTCAATTTCACATCCACAACACTATCATCTACATATTCAAATATTGCAACAGCACTTTGTGGAAGAGTTAATGGATCATCATTATAAACAACTGCAAACTCCTCTACTAACATACTTGAAGGATAATATGTAATTAATTCATCCACAATTTCAGGCAACCCGCTATCATAAGTAATATAAGCAGTTAAATTTTCACCATTGTATGAAACTGTAGTGGTTTTATTATTAATATATGTAGATTGAGGCATAGTATATATTGTTATGTCATATTCTCCTACCTTATCCCCAAATTCAATATTACAATCAACAATATCAGATGAGTTTGCAACTATTCTAACACGTATGTCACCACAACTATTTAAATTTCTAGGTGTACTAACTTGAAGGTGATATATAAGATTTTGATAATCACTTTCATAGCTAACAGTTCTTAGACTTGCATAATAGAATGATGATTCATATACAAGATACTTAACATAACTAGTCCCACCATTTTCTACATATGTTTCTAGTTTATATATACCATTTTTATTAATCACATAACTTCCAGAAGAATTGGCAGATATATCAGACACCTTAGTAAATCTACCTCTAAATGAGTCATATTCATAAACCACAAATGTTTCTGGGAAAACATGAATTGAACCAATGTCAATATCCATATAGGTAATAGTAGTATCCTCAGATATACCTATAAATGAAAAAACATCTGTTCCTCCATCCCTAATATATGTTCTTTCAGGATCAAAAGTCACTTCATAATCATACTCAAAAGTGAAGTTATGATTGGCTTGCTCAAAAACATATTTTGAAGAATCGTCTTCTCTTCCTGGTATAACTGTATAATTATCACACATAATCTCCCAAAAATTAGATGCTGTTTCTCCATAAGATTGATCTTCTTTTAAACACCCTTTAACTTGTTCCGGGTTTGAATACAATATTGTTTCCTTTGCACTAACTTGTGTATCTAGAGCAAAAAAAGCGAAAACAAAACCAAATAACAGAAGCAAATATTTACTTACTTTATTCATGTAACCACTTCCTTTATTATAATAATAAAGGAAAATATTTTCCTTGTAAACTATATCGTTTAATTATGAAGATAGAAAATAAAAAAAGAGGCATTTGCCTCTTATGAGCTTCAATCCTATAAGCCACGTTCTGTTTTGATAATCATTTATCTATGCCTATGCATCCAGTTATCGATTCAATTCTCTCTAACCAGTTCCCCTACCAATTTTGGGTTTCTCGCTTGTGGGGTTTACCGCGTTCCACTTGTAAGTTTCCCTACAACTTCGTCACTGTGGCACCTTAGGGGTTAAATCATATCTTTCGACTTAGATTTATTAACCCGCCGTTAGTTGCTCAAACTACCTAGCCTTATTTATTAAACTAGCACAAACACTACTTTCATCGCAGAAAGTGCGAGCGTGGACTTTCCTCTACCTAAAAGGCAGCGATTATCCAGATTGAAATATATTTAATTTTTAGCTTCCTCTAATTGAAGTTTAGTTTGATATAATTCGCCTTCAAGCATAGCTATCTTTTTAATTAATTCTATGCTTGATGAATTATCATGCAGTTGATAGCCGCTTGACTTAGACATCTCAAGTTGCATTTCTAAATCTTCTACTTTGTTACGCAAGATACTATTAGTTTTTTGTAACGCTATATTTTGAGTTGTATAGTATTCTTCCATTTTCTTTATTTGGATGTAATCCTCAATGATTTCATCCAAAAGAGAATCTACTTGAATTGGTGAATATCCATTTCCTACAACTTCAAAATCGACATCATATAATTTATTTTCATCATACTTAATTTTTTCCATAATAGCGCCACCTGCCTTGTACTAATAATGTAATATTTACTATAGTAAAAATCAAGAACTTTTTTTATTCTTTCCTATATAACTCTATATGCCCAGACAATCCATGAGAGTTAAATAACTCTCCTTCTAACACATCTTCATCCACCCTTAAAATTATAGTTCCAAAATCAATTTCATCTTTTGATTCAACAACTTTTAGAGGTTTACATTTATAAACAATATATAACTTGCTACCATCCACATCATTTGAAATTTTAGTAACAAGCGACTCACTTTTATTATGATCTGTTATAAGTTCTACTTTTATATCATCATAATATTGTTTAATCCTAACTTCCACTGCCATTTCTTTGCCATTTTTATTAGGGAATATTCCCTCCCATTTTCCACTTATATCAGTAACACGATGGATTCTAACAAATGGCTCTACTCTCCACAAAAAATGTGTATATATAACAATTAAAATAAGGACTATAGCCGCAACAATAGAGGCAACCCTTATCAAAGCAAGAGGGTTGTCTCCAGGTTGTAATATAATAAATAGAATGAATGTTAAGAATACTGTGATTAAGGCAGTAATCTTATTGTGCCCCATCTACATCATTCCCATCAACATTTATGTTATCTAAGTTTTTCACTTCATCTAAGTCAACTTTTAATCCATCTAAATCTTTAGTGAAAACCTCAGTTGATTTGTCTTTTGCTCTAAGTAATTTTCCAATAAATCCAGTAACATAGATGAATAATACTACCACTACATAACCATATCCAATAGTACACAAATATGTAATAATACTTGCAAAACTAAACTCTGGTGAAGGCCATCTAGCCACTGTTGGCCAGTCAACAATAAAGTTCTCTATACCAAAGAATTCTCCTCTTGGCCAATCTAAAATGATTCTTAAATCATCAAGAGCTTGTCCATAGAAGGCAAATATTGGTTGCCCTTCTCCACTTGGTTTAAATATAAATCCAAACAATAGCAATACAATAGTTAGTGATAAACCAACTCTAAATGCCCATCTTGTTTTAATATATAAAACTTTAATTTCTCTTTTAACTACTTGCATCATGAAATCTTTAGGTGTCTTAATAAGACCAGCTCTACACAAATCATACATATAAGTGTCGATGCCTTTTCCATGCTTTCTCATGATTGCTCTAATTCCTTGTCCTATATAAGCAATTAAAACAAAAGCAATAATAAGGATAATGAACAATGCAACTATAAGTCTTTTATCTTTTTCAGTTAATTGAATAAGCATTGGTAACATATTAAACATTGTAATCACCACCTCTAGTATCAACAGGAGTACTTTGTCCTTGTGCTCTCATTTTCTTTAATTTCAAATCTAAATCAGTTTCAGCAGTAAATTTCTTTCCCGCAAAGAAACCAATTAGGTTGATTACTTCAAACACCAAATAGTTGAATAATGAATAAACAACAAACAACACAAAAATAGCCAATATGATTGGAGATAGTACAGTATACAATATTCCAAGGCCAAACATCTTAATAAACTCTAGCATTATCATCACGCTCCTATAATATTATTCTATAATATTTTCTTTCTTATTTGAACATTTTAGACAAAATGTGTACAAAACTCTTACAATTTTTTCCACCAGTATTGGAGAAAAAGCAAATAAGATCAAAATTGGATAACATATTGGGTTAATATAGTTAAGTAAAAAGATACTCAAAAAGGCAATACCACCACATATAAAATAGATCCATTTTTTCTTGTTTGTCTTTATAAATTCCACTAAAATCGGAATACAAAAAGCAATAACAAACGGCAAAATATAAATTGTATAAATTGGTGATATAACGAATCCAACAGCATATAAAATCACGCTTATAACTAATCCATACACAATCCAATTTGGAGTCTTTATCTCTTCCTCTACCTTTTTATATCCAAGTTTTGCTAGTTCATCATCACAAATCGAATGCAAAATAAACGCTTCTATAACTCCTAGTGTGATTAAAAACAAATATACACAAGCATAAAAGCTCTCTTGCTTTTTACTTATAAATGAAGAAAAAATATCAAAAAAGTCGATTTCTTTAAACATCAAACTTATAAACAAAAATGAGACTAATAAAGAAACAAAATGTGATACAGAAGAAATATAAACAAGTGTAAGCTCCTTCATGTTTTTCTTCCTTAAAACCCCATAAACAACTCCACACATAAGTGCTGGAATGACATAGATGAAAGTAGAAACCGGTTCAAAAATAAGACACAAAAAGAAGGTTGCAATAACAAACATCGCAACCTCTTTTTTACTAAACTTTAACGTATAAATCGCAGATAAAAGCGGCAAGAAAATTACAAGCAATAATGCACTGCCTGGTAAAAATCTAGATAACAATATAAACACTACATGAAGTGCTACAAATAATCCACCTAGTGATAGATATTCCATTTTTTTCATCTACATCCAACCTTTTATCATCATAACAATATCAAAGACAAGGAGTGCAAATAAAAGAACGTCCAAAAGAATCAAAAGTCCTCTAACTCTTTTTCTTTGTAACAATTTCCTTTCTAGCAATTCCTCATCCATAATTTAATACCTCTTAAAATTCTAAATTCTTATAAGTTCTAGGGAATGGTAATACATCCCTAATATTTTGCATACCACTTATATACATAATAAATCTTTCAAATCCAATACCAAATCCAGCATGGCTACATCCACCATATTTTCTTAAATCTAGATACCATTGATAATCTTTCATATCAAGACCACTACTAATCATCTTTTCTTCTAAAACATCATAGTTGTCTTCTCTTTGGCTACCACCAACAAGTTCTCCAACACCTGGAACCAATAAGTCACAAGCTGCAACTGTTTTCCCATCAGCGTTGTTTTTCATATAGAAAGATTTAATTTCTTTTGGATAGTTAATTAAGAACACAGGACCATTTACAACTTTTTCAGTAATATATCTTTCGTGTTCGCTCTCTAAATCCATGCCCCATTCGATGTTATCATTATCAAACTTAACACCATTTTTAACAGCATCTTTTAACATTTCTATAGCTTCAGTATACTCTAAACGCTTAAACTCAGAATTTAATACGTGATTTAATCTTTCAAATAAAGTTGTATCAATCATCTTATTGAAGAATTCCATTTCTTCTCTAGCATTATTCATACAATAATCAATACAATACTTAACACAATCTTCAATTAAATTCATATCGTCTTCTAAATCAGCAAAAGCAATCTCAGGTTCAATCATCCAGAATTCACTTGCATGTGTTCTAGTATTAGACTTTTCACTTCTGAATGTAGGACCAAATGTGTAAACATCTCTAAATGCCAAAGCAAATGCCTCTACATGAATTTGTCCTGATCCTGAAAGTAAAGTTTTCTTATTAAAATAAGAATCATGTTCTTTTGCATTACTTCCTGTAACAACATGGAACATATCATCACCTTCACAAGTAATACCTGTAAGTAATGGAGTATGAACATACACAAATCCTTGAGATTGGAAGAATTCGTGTATTGCCATACTAAGAACACTTCTTAATCTAAATACAGCATTAAAAGTATTAGCTCTAACTCTTAAATGAGGAATCTCTCTTAAATATTCAAAGCTATGTCTTTTCTTTTGCATTGGATAATCAGCACTACATTCTCCCTCTAATCTAACTTCTTTGATTTGAATTTCAAAAGGTTGTTTAGCTTCTGGAGTGAATACTAGTTTCCCCATAACTGTTAAAGCAGTTCCTGTTCCATACTTTGTAAGTGTATCATAATCTTTAAATGAATCTTTAAAATAAACAAGTTGAGCATTCTTAAAATAAGTTCCATCATTGAATTCAATAAATCCTAAAGAACCATTATCTCTATTAGTCTTTACCCATCCTTGTAATTCAACATATTCTATATTATCTTTTTCAATATGATCAGCATTAAATACTAATTCATATAATTCTCTAATAGTAATAAATTCAAACATTTTATCGTCTCCCATCAATACATATACTATTTTAAAACAAAAAATAGTCTAAGTTAATCTCTAGACTATTTTATCTTTTAATTTTTAATCTAAAATTCTTCTTTTTGGCTTCACCCTTGTAATTATCATTAATATGATAGAACTTCTTGAGTAAAAACGCCTTTCTTGAATTAAACACTGCAGCAATCCAATCGTTTACTCTTGAATCCATCGGATGAATTCGATTAACCTTTTCAATTTCTTCATTTATATCAATACTTTTAATAAGCGAAGATATTTCTTCTCTTGTTTCTTCATCGCTATTTCTATAAAAATCCAATAAATCTTTACATGGATCATAATCTTTATCTTTAACATCTACATCATATCCATAGCATCCACCAGATAAATAATCTCCTATAGTCACACTTCCATCGCTTGTTAATAATGCAGAAATTGTGTTTTTAATAAACTCTTTTCCTCTATATAAACAAGCAATATGTGAACTATCTATAGAGTAAAGGTGAGGATTATTTCCATACTCATCTGTAACAATAATTATATTCCATAAATTTTTATCCACATTATCAAGTAAAACATCAAGAGTGAACATTCTTATAAGTTCTTTTTGAAGTGTTTTAACATCATCAGGATATCTTCTTTCAAATAGTTTAGTAAATTCAGCATAGTTATTATATTTTTTATTAAACATCTTAACCACTTCTAAATTATCTGTTCTATTTTTAAGGATGTCTGGGATGGAATCGTTACCATATCTAGCAAATAAAGTTAATCCATCTATAGCAATTTTGTCATCCCCATAGCCCAAATCAAAACTAATAGTCCCATATTCAACATCTTTACCCACATCGCAAGTTGCAAAATCATATGTAGGGCAATTAACATCATGACCAGAAGCAATACTGCTATACAAAACCTCTCCATATGCTTCTAAATCATTCTCGTAAGATTTAAATAAAACTCTTCCATCATTAAACCTTAACCAGAATCTTGCATTACTTCCATATACATATGAATTCTCTTTTAATTGCAAGAATTGATTTAAATCTAAATATCCTCCAGGACGTATTCTTTTTTTATACAATTTTTTAATGCTATCATTTGCCACTAAAATCACGCCCCTATCCAAAATTGATTCTTATCAAAATCATACTCAGTTATCTTAAGTAATTTTTGATATTCATCACCCACTTCATTTGCTCCATATCTTTTAACAAAAGACAAAAAGAATGAAAATAAGCTTTTAGAATAATAAATTTCTTTATCGTCATTAATTCCCATTACGTTTTTAATGTAATCATTAGTAAAGAACTTGTTTTTTATAAACATATAAACTTGATCGTTTGAATTATATGTCAAAACCCCAATAAGAGATTGCTTGAAATAAAGTTTTACACAATCCATATCATTCCCTCCTCACTAATCGCTTTAATTTTATCACCACAAACACTCGCTTTCAACATTTTTTTATTTCATAAACATTAAAAAAGAGGAGTTTTTTCTCCCCTTTATAATACTGCTTTTGGCCCCTTAGATTTTTTCTCTTGTTTTTTTCTTTCAACCTTTATAACACTACTCGCAAAACTATTCTTTGCTTTAGGATTAAATGTATAGATTGATTTATTTTTTGAACTATCTATGCTACTTAATACATACTCTTCAACTTTATCTTGATCATCACAAACTGTACCATACATAATTCTTAATGCTTGTTCATATTTTTCAATCGAGATTGGTTCACTATTTTCTTTATACATTTCAACAATTTTTGCCCTAGACTTATATGCTTTTGATTTTGAAATTTTCCAAATCATTTTTCTTAACCAATTTTCTTTTGAAATATTATAATGATCCTCAAGATTTTTAGGATCAACTATCAAGTTAGAATATCTATCTTCCCTATCAAGAGAATAATATCTCACGCCATTATTAAAACACTCTAAATCTGTCACAGGATATAAACAATGCGCATATCCTTCAGGTTGCTCATTTCCCTTCTTTTTAGAATCCCAACAAGCATCCTCAATATAAGTTCCATTAATATCATACTTAGGGTCATCTATTGTAACAATATTGTGACAATGCCCATTAGGACTACCATCAATTATCAAATAACATCCAGTTAATTCACATTTTAATCCTGGCATCTCAAGTTTATCCACAACTGCCTTAACCATACTAGCATAACCACTACAAACAATATTATCAGTATTTAATGTTGATGGTAAAACTCTTCCATCTTGAAGACCTATTTTCCCGTTATAAATGAAATTTGATGCCCACCTATGAATATATGTCATTGCTTCAAATGGGGATAAATTATGTTCTTTAATATGTCTTGCAACATCATCTATTTTATTATTGGCATTAACAACTTGTTGAAGTGTCCATGTCCCCCTCAAGTCCCCCAAATCTTTAACCTCAATAAACTCAGTAATCCTTAATCCTGAATATCCATTTGAAATCAAACAATTGTCTAATTGAACAAGTAGCTCTAAATCTTTTTTTGTAAATATATAATCTACTCCATCTATATTTTTTCTTTTTTCAACACAATCAATACATACGGTAACTCCAAATTCCTTCTCCTTGGCCTTAGTAATATATTTTATTATTTCATTAACATTCTCTTCATTGATTGCATTTCTATTTAAGGCAATAGTAAACTGTTTGGAATGTTCTCTTTTTGCCTCAACTAACATCCTGTTATAAAATTCTATATCCGATTCAACTTTCTCTAATGGACTAGTAGGTTTAAATGTTTGTCTGATTAAATCAATATCATCATCACTATATCCTGTTTGCTTTCTCTCTACTTTTCCCCCAAAAGCCTCTTGCATAGATTCATATTGAAAAATAATGTTTTCTTTTTCTTTTCTTGTTAATTCTTTTATAGGTTTAACATAAATTTGATATGCCTTCATTTCCCCATTTACATCAGCCATGAGTTCTTCTTTTTTTATTCTTGCCTCTTCTAATTTTTTAGCATAAAACTTAACAAGTGCATCATATTCTGCATTATGCTTATCTCTTATTAGCTTCAAATAACCTTCATCTTTTAATTTTTCCCCACGATAAACAAACATAAGCAACACCTTCTTAAAAATATTTTCTCATAGAAGCTAACATATTTCAAATTTTCATATCCATTTCAAATAAAAAAGGATAAATATCCCTATTTATCCTCATTAAATTCAATAATTACAATTCTATCATTATTAGAAATATCTTTTCTAACCTCTATAGAATAGTTAGTTAGTGTCTTACTAGCTAACTCCTTAATCTTTTCACCTTGATCATATCCTATTTCAAATACAATACTACCGCCCTTATTCAAAACCTTAGATGAATCTTCTAGTATCTTTCTATAAAAATACATTCCATCTTCTTGAGCGTATATAGCACTTTTAGGCTCATGAGCAATAATATCATTAGGAAGTTCATAATCAAAGCTAACATATGGTGGATTAGATATTATCATATCAAATTTCATATCATGATATATAAAATGATCTAAAACATCACTTTCAACATAATCCACATTTACCCCAACACTATTAGCATTCCTTTTAGCAACTTTAATTGCTCCAGAACTCACGTCACTACCAATAATTTCTATACTTGGTAATACATTTTTTACGCTTATACTTATTGCTCCGCTACCACTTGCTAAATCCAAAATAGTTTTATAACCATGTTTGTTAATTACTTCAATTGCAGCCTCCACAACTTCTTCGGTTTCATGTCTTGGAATAAGTGTGCTTTCATCAACATAAAGTTTATTCCCACAAAAATATGTGTATCCCAAGATATACTCAATTGGTCTATAATCAAAAATATATTGAGATAACATATCTGCGAATTTGTCTAAAACATCCTCGCTTACCTCATCGTTTTCAATAAGTATCAGCTTAGCTCTATCGCAACATAAAATATCCATTAAAAATTCATATGCCGCTCTATGTTCTAGATTAACTTTATCAATGTTCTTTTTGGCATTATTTATTAATTCCCTATAAGTAATCATAATTCTTGTCCTTCTAATTTCAGTTTTAAATCCTCATTAATAAGCGAAGATATAACATTCTCCATATCGCCTTCCATAATTCTATCAAGTGCTTGAATAGTCAAACCAATTCTATGATCAGTAACTCTGTTTTGAGGATAGTTGTAAGTTCTAATCTTCTCACTTCTATCTCCACTACCAATCTTAGATTGTCTTTCTTTATGTCTTTCGCTTTCTTGCTTTTGGATTATTGCATCTAACACTCTAGTTCTTATCATAATCATTGCTTGAGCTCTATTATCATGTTGGCTTCTACCATCTTGACACTCTGCAACAATACCTGTAGGAATATGAGTGATTCTAATAGCACTATCAGTTTTGTTAATATGTTGTCCTCCAGCACCGCTTGCTCTATATGTATCTATTCTTAAATCACCAGGATTAATTTGAACATCTACATCCTCAGCTTCAGGCATAACTAAAACTGTAGCAGTACTTGTATGAATTCTTCCTTGAGATTCAGTCTTAGGAACTCTTTGTACTCTATGTGCACCACTTTCATATTTTAACTTAGAATAAACTTTATCTCCCTTAACTCTAAATGAAACTAAAGAATATCCTCCAGCTGTACCTTCCATTACATCCATAACCTCTATCTTCCAGTTATTCATTTCACTATATCTAGTGTACATTCTAAATAAATCTCCAGCAAAGATATTAGCCTCGTCTCCACCAGCAGCCCCTCTAATTTCCACAATAACGTTTCTATCATCAAGCGGATCTCTTGGTGCAAGTAATTTCTTTAACTCTTCTATTAAAAGATCTTTTTTTGGTAAAGCTTCTTCTAGTTCCATTCTTGCCATCTCTGCCATTTCAGGATCGCTATCATGTCTTAAAAGTTCTAAGTCTTCTAAATCATGTTCTAATCTTTTATATTCATTATACTTTTCTACAATATCCTCTATATTACTCTTCTCTTTAGATAATTTTCTGTACTCATCTAAATTGGAAATAATTTCATCACTTGCAAGTAGATCTTCGATTTCATTATATCTTTGTTCTGTTGCCTTTAATCTATCAAACATTTTATCCATAAATTACCCTCCTTATCAAAAAAAAGCCACCTTTATAAAGTGGCTATAAAATCAATTACAAAAAATTAACTATTTTTGGTCCATGTTATATTTCTTCATGAAACGTCCAACTCTACCTTCAGCTTGAGCAAATCTTTGCTTTCCAGTGTAGAATGGATGACACTTAGAACAAGTATCTACTCTGATTTCTTTTAAAGTAGAACCAGTTTCAAATGTGTTACCACAAGTTAAACATGTAACAGTTACCTTATGATACTCTGGATGTGTATTTTCTTTCATAATTTCTCTCCTTCCGCCTTGAATCCTTATGCGTCTTCAAAGTAAGTCCTAGGGTATATTACCATAGGTTTTCAATTTATTCAAGTAAATTTATTAGTGCTTTTAAATTTATTTCTTTGGTGGGGTTTTCTTTTTTGTTTCGTTATTTGCAGGTTTCTTTGTTTTTGTTGATGCCTTTTTTGCCCCTTTAACCTTTTCTATTAATTCATCTAGTTCTTCTTCGCTAGTAATTCTCATAGCTTTCTTCTCTAAATATTTAATTGTTGTATATTCAACTAATACATCTCTTCTTAATTCTGAATCTCTAATACAATCAATTACATCAGGATTTTGTAAAGCTGCCTCAACAAAGAATTCTCTGCCATTGTTTTTTATGTCACCATAATAAGCTATAGGATCTCTAATAAACACTTCTTTTTGTAATTGTTGTGGCAATGATTTAATTCCACCAATTGAACTTACTAATTTACGTAGTGATTGTTCATCTGAATTTGCAATAAGTTCACCAACCACATCATATCTATCTTCTCTATCTGTTCTTGATAAAATAGATGGATTAATTCTAGCTGCCTTGTCAAACTCTTCTTTAGGCAAATTATTAATCATCTCTTTTATTTCTTCGCTACGACTATACCCATAGCGAGTTCCCTCTATAAATCTCAAAACATTTTCAGCTTTGCTAAAAACTTCCTTAGGGAATGCATCATAGAACTCCTTAACATTAGATGTATATCCTGCATCAAATTTTTCTAAACATTTAGCAGCAACTTCAGGATCTTTTAATAACTCTACATCTATAGCTTGTAGCACTGCGCTATTAAACGGATTATTTTCTAGTATTGCCATTAGATATTCTTTCTTTTTAAAGGCAAACCCCATACCCTCTAAATGTCCTGTTGTATACCATCCAACTCTGTATTTAGAAATAACCGCCATTTTTTCCTCTTCACTAAGAGATTGTAAAACTTCTCCAGCCGCATTTGAGTATCTAGTATCTAATACGTTAATAAGAATTTCAGGGTCTTTTTTCATTTCGTCACTTAATGCCATATAAATAAATGGTCTAGCCCCAATGATACTTCTAACTATATTTATATCAGACAAAATAGTTTCAGGAATATTATCTATAAAATATTTATCATCCCCTGGTTTAGCTTCTTGCATTACTCCATTTCTAAGCATTTCTTCTCTTGCCTTAGGTCCCAATTCAGGAAATAAAGCATACCAAGTTCTAAGTGGACTATAGTCTATTTCTATATAAGTATCTGTGTCCCCATCTCTATTAATTACTCTTTCAACTGTCTTAGTTGGCATTTTAAGAATATGGTCAGGTCCTAAGGCTGCCCTTGCAACAGATGGGTCATCCTTGATTTCCTCTCCAAATTTACTAATAAGATCTCCATGCCAAGTAACCACTGCCTTAGCAACAACTCTTCTTGTTTCAAATGGCAATTCTTCGATCAAACTGATAAGTTCTGGATGAGCATGAATTTCTTGGGCAAAGGCATGTGACTCTTCCCTATATTGAGGATCACCAAAAAATGCTTCAGCCCCCTTAAGGCCAACATGCTTAATATTTGTTATATCTTTTTCAATTTTCTTTGCTATGTACTTAGGTACATCCGCTTTTGCTCTATTAAACATAACTATCAACTCCTACTCTAATTTTATATTAGTATTTTCACAACATCAAATCAATAAAACGCATTCTTTTTCCACACACTAGACAAAAAAACATCTCACTTTTATAATATCAAGTAGGAAGTGATAATATGCTTGAATATCTAGCTAACATAAATTGGTTATCATACTTTTTTTATAACATACTAATTGCACTTATTTGTGTAGGATTTTATTTTTTGATGCGCAATAAAAGTGATAAAGCAAAATATTATACAATTCTCACTTTATTAATAATTGGTATCTTTGTACACTTTTCAAAACTACTTATTCCCGAATACCAAAACACAATGCCAGATTCAATCATCGAGGTAACACTATCTTCTCCTTGCGCAATCAGCGCATTAACCTTCCCTTTTATCTATTTAAGCAAAAATAAAACACTAAAAGATTACCTAGTTGTTTTTGGAATTATATCTGGAGTAGCAACACTTTTATTCCCACTAGATATTCAAGGAAAGAGTATGTTTGATATAGATGTTGTAAGGTTTTATGTTGCCCACTTAATAATCTTATTAACACCTTTATTTACATATATCTTCAAAATACATACACTTACTAAAAAATGGGTAAAACATACAATCTTACTATTCTTATTAGTTCTACTAATAATTGTGATAAATAATGAATTATTTAATATCCTTGTACTAAAACAAACAGGTCAGTTAGAATCATTAGGGCAATACTTCAAATAAAAAAAAGTGACTCAAATCACTTTTTTATTTTACTTATAATTTCATTTGCTTGCTCTAGATACTCAATATCATTATTAATTACATAATCAAACAAAGTCACATCATAGTTCAAAGAATTTTTGTCTCTAGAAAGAAAATATTCTCTAGTTATATTATCTCTACTAGTCACTCTTTTCTCTCTTATCTCATCTTTACAAGTAACAAATATTTTTACATCTAAATCATTAAAGATATCCATAATTGGTAAAAACATTGAATCAATAACAATATCTTCATTTTTATATTCTTCTAATATTTCCTTTTGTCTTTCATAAATAAACAAATTATATTTATTCATCATATCTTTATTTTCAAACAATATACTTCCTAGCTTTTTAGAATCTATTTCTCCATCTACGATAATATCTTCATTAACTAATTTTTGTATTTCGTTTTTATATTCATTTCTTATGTTTTTACTAACTATATCCAAATCTATCAGTGTAAAATTTAATGCTTCACTTATATATCTAGAAACACTAGACTTCCCACTTCCTGATTTTCCACTAATCCCTATTTTCATTTTTCTTTTTAAATACCCCTTTAATCTTATGAACAAGAATACTTATAACTATATCTATAAAAGTGAAAATTAAATAAGTGATAATTGAGAAAATTGAAAAGATTATTGTAAAAAAGTTTTTAAATGGGTTAGAAATTACACTCACTAAAATCATCACAGTATTTACAAATCCAATAAATTTCTTTGCTCTTTTAAAAGTCTTAGCACTCATCTTTTTGACTTTCTTATTTTCAATAGCAAATGCCGATATAATGTAAATTATAAGGTATATAATAGTTAATATTAGTAATATTACATTTATTGTGTTATTTCCCTTATTAATTGCCATACTAAAACCAATATATAGAAAGTAAAACAAAATAAATATTAATCCTATTACATCTTTTATTCTGGTTAATGTTTTTAAAATATCTTTCATAAAATCACCTAAGTTTATGATATCACAATCAATAGGTTTCTTTAATCATTAATATAACTTTATTAGCAAGTATCTCTTGTCCTTTGTCATTCAAATATAACTTATTATCCAAATACAAATATTCATCTTTAATATCACTAGTTTCAACGTATATATTTTCACTATATGCAGCAACGTCTTTAATTGAATCATTGATTCTTTCAAAAACAATATCATCATATCCATTGCACACTCCAACTAAGATAACTTTTGCATCCTTATTGATATCTTTTATTTCTTCTATAATCTTATAATAGTTATGTTTAAAAATATCTATCTTACTTTCCAAAACATCCATATTATATATAAACTCATCATTTAATAAATCGTACTTTATATCTTTTATAACATCATTAATACCCAGTGTTATAGAAATATATTTACTATTTTTGATTTCTTTTACAATATTATCTTTATCTTTATCATATACCCCCTCCTCAATCATTTCTAATAGTTTTTTGCTAGTCATACTATTACTTAAGTACTCTTTTTCTACTTTCTTTATTCTTTTCTCTTTTAACAAAAATTCTCCAACACTATCTGTAAATGATTTTATGGTTTTATCTTCTTGCCTTTGTTCTTTACTAGAATAATCCCCTAGAATTAAATATGTATTTTCTCTTTTTGGCATAACAAAGACACTCAACACTCCCAAAAGAAGAACAAAAATGCATATAAAAGATATATTTTTATACTTTTTCAATATTTCCACCCACGCTTCTTATTTTCTCTTCAATGTTAAAATATCCCCTTCTTATATGCCCATCATCTTCTATGTAAGTTGTCTTATCTGATAACAAAGCTCCAACAATAAGACTTGCTCCACCCCTTAAATCTTTAGCCTTAACATAGCTATCTATATATTCTTTGTTTTTATTTATAATTAATTTATTGTCTATAACTTCCATTGCATATCCCATAGAAACAAGTTCATTTACCTGAGTATATCTATTGGGATAGACAAGATCCAAAAATTCACTCTCATCATTAGCTTTAGTAAATAATATAGATAATATCGGCTGAATGTCTGTTGGTAAATTAGGATATATGTCGAAGAATAATTTTTTTGATTTAATTTCATTCACTTTACTTACTATATACCCTTCCTCTACATCCTTAACTGGGACCTCTATTTCTTTTAATAGGGATATAAAGGACTTAATGTGTTCTTTATTTGAATATACTATTTTAAGTTGATTTCCACTTACTGCCCCTAAAGTTAAATACGTTTGTGCTTCAATCCTATCCTCCATAATTACATGCTTACAACCATTTAAATTTTCCACACCACATATTAGAATATCTCTTCCTAAACGAGTGATATTAGCTCCACACTTATTTAAAAACTCAATTAGATCATCCACTTCTGGTTCTAGTGCCACATTTTGTAATTTCGTATTTCCTTTTATTTTTACAGAAGCTAAAATTGCATTTATTGTGGCCCCAACACTAACTTTATTAAAACGAATAATCGCATTATCCTTCTTCATTTTAATAAAATGATATTTATTTCCATTCAAAGCATAATCTATCCCTAAATTTTTAAAAGCCATTAAATGCAAGTCTATAGGTCTAGTAGAAAATTTGCAACCTCCAGGAAATCCAATGCAGACTTTTTTATACATCGATAGTAAAGCTCCCATGAAATAATATGACGCTCTTAATTTTTGAGTATATGAAATCCCAATTGTCTTATTAACTATATCTCTAGAATCAATTATCATCTTAGATTTATTATCATAAAAGACTCTAACATTCAAATGCTTCAAGATATCTATCATTGAATATGTATCTTCTAGAGGAGTCACATTTTCTAAATACACTATATCCTTACACATAATAGAACCTGCAATAATAGGCAAAAGTGCATTTTTGGACCCGCCTACTTTAATCACTCCACTCAAAGTCTTTCCACCCTTAATCTTATACACGTCCATTCAATCACCTATTTAAAAATATGATTAAAGGTGAAAAGGTATGAAAAAAGAGTTAATGACTTTAATCGAATCATTAACTCTTGATAATTATGCTTTATTTTCGCTTCCAAACATTTTTACTTTATATTCAACAACTGCTTCAATTCCCTTCATACCAGGGCCAATAATCTTTCTAGGATCATAAACTTCTTTGTTGTTTTCTAAAGTTTCTCTAACAAGTCTAGTCCATTCTTGTTGACACTCAGTATTAACATTAATTTTACATGTCCCTCTAGAAACCGCTTCTTTTATTTGATAATCAGGGATTCCACTACCACCATGTAATACAAGTGGTAAATTTGTAGCCTCTTTAATTTCTAACATTTCTTTAAATCCCAATTTTGGTTCACCTTTATATGGACCATGTACTGAACCTAAAGCAGGAGCTAAACAATCAATCCCTGTTAAAGTTGAAAATTCTTTGCATTCATTAACATCAGCATATACTACACCTTGACTTACAACGTTATCTTCTTGTCCACCAACTCTTCCAAGTTCTGCCTCAACACTAACATCATGTGCTTTAGCATACTCTACAACTCTTTTAGTTATTTCAATATTTGTTGCATAATCATAATGTGATGCATCAATCATAACAGAAGTAAATCCATTATCAATTGCTTCTTTACATACCTCAAAACTATCTCCATGATCTAGATGAAGAGCAACCGGTACTGTAATATTCATAGATTTAATCAATTCCCTAACCATAGCTGTCACAACATTAAATCCACCCATATATTTTTTAGCACCTGTACTAACCCCTAAAATCACAGGACTATTTAACTCTTGAGACTTCTTCAAAATTGCTTGAATCCATTCAAGATTATTAATGTTAAATTGACCTACTGCATACTTTTCTTCTTTTGCCTTATTAAGCATTTCTTTCATATTTACTAACATATCATCATCTCCAATTAAGATTATAACATTAAAAAGAAATAACCCTATTCTTTACAAACAAAAAAATAAAAAAAGAAGACTAAAAGTCTTCCTCTTCGTCTTCTTCATCTTCATCACGAGTACGTGGTTTCTCATCTTCATCATCAAGTATAACAACATCCTCGTCGTAGAATCTTTCTTCTTCTCTCTCTTCAGCAAGTTCTTTTTCTTCTTCTTCGATTTCAGAATAGATATCATTCATATCAATGTGAACTTTATCAAAGCTTTGTCTCTCTCTTAAATCCCATGTGTTATCCTCTAATAAAACAAATCTTTCATCTAGAGTTAACTTAGTATAGAACTTAGAAATATTTTGTTCTGCTTCTTCTTCATTCATAGCAAGTAAAGCAGCTACTTCCTCATAGAATTTAACAAACTTTTGCGCACCTTGCTTTTTTAACATTAATTGATAAGCTACTTCAACCATTGATTCTCTTAACATATTATCTCCTCCAAATATAGACACCTAAGTATATAATAATAAATTATAAATTACAATAAATAAAACTTTAAAACACTTAACTAATTCTTATTTTTTGTAGACAATTTACCAAATGTAAACACATTTACTATCTTGCCTAACCCTAAAACTATTTTGTCACAACCATCCAAAGCTAACTTTTTACCAAATGCTTTACCAAATATTATAATACCAGCAATGGCAGCACTAACTGATGAAGCAATTAAAATTGTTTGCACTAAATCAGTGTTATTTCCTATTAAGAAAGCAGTAACAGCAGCACCCGCTGCTCCCGATAAAATACTGCAAATGTCACCCAATATATCAGCAACAATACTTGCAACTTTATCTGCATTATCTATCAATATTATAGCTTCTTTAGCACCCTTAATTTTTTTTGCAGACATCGATCTAAACGGACTTACATCAGCTGCAGTAACTGCAACTCCAATAATATCTGTAATAACTGATATAAACATAAACACCACAATTACAAGTATAGCAACTATGATATTTGCATCTGTTAATGCAAGTTCACTTAAAAATCCAAAAGTAAACGAAAGTGCCAATGATGTCACAAGCACAACAAGTGGCCATCTAAAATATTCTCTGAATTTACTTTCTTTTTGAACAGTCTTTTTTGTTTTACTTTTCTTTACCGAATTTTCCTTTATGTTTTCCGAGTCTTCCATTTAAAAAATTTCCTTTCAATTAAAAAGTCAGGCTAGGCCTGATCATATAAATTTAGGAAGGCAATGATCTAAGTAAACCTTATGTCTTAGGTTCGGTCGAATTTCTCAAATCCTCGCTTAGGGTCACCCCCAGAGCAGTTTCCTATTAAGAGGATTTACACACCGAATCGCCACTTAGCACACACTATAATCCCTAGATCACCTAAAATAAACTTTTAACAGTCTAGAAGTTTTCCTTAACGACTTACATCTAACAATAACTTGTTTTGCAAGACATGATTTCATACCCAATACATAATCAAACCGGCCTTGTTTATACTATGTACTTTAGAATAATCCCCCATGTTCACTCAAAGCAGGCTACGCTGCACACATTTTACTGCATTGCAGGTTCTATCATAGGGAGTAGAAGTTAAAACTAATTTCCACCCGTCTATGTCTCCACGAAAATTGGGACTGAAGTTGTATGCCGTTACAACAAGCCCAAGATTCTTAACTCCCAGCACCCACCCCAATTTGGGCAACCAAGGCAAGCACCAGGAACTTCACAGATGTGCCCTTTAACGCTTTTCATCGTCTTCATGATAGCAAAGTCGACTAGAATACTGCGCCTTCGCGAATATGATTATAGCAAATATAAATAAAAATAGCAAATTTATATGACCTTTGGGGCCTTTTTTAAATAAATAAAAAAGGATATACAATGTATATCCTATTTTTTTCCATCCTTATTTTTTTGGTTCTTTATAAACACATTTTTGAAAATCTTAGGAATAAAATTTTCTTTTAATGTATAGAATTTTTCATAGTCTATTCTCACAAATCCTGTAACGGCTTCTAGTTTTTCTTTCTTCCTTATAATTCTAATAAATACCTTAGCATGTCTTAGTGTCTCTAAACTATTTACATTAATTCTAAGTGGTGTCTTTTCATGACATTCAAACTTAGACATATCTCTTTGATTATATTGTCTCTTGTCATATTTTTGCGGATCAAGATTAACATATAGTCTTAATATTCCATTACATATTGATAACTTAGCAACTTGTCTAGTTCCATGATAGAAAATTTCAAACTTTCTATCTATTGTATGAGTAATTCCCTCATATGATAATAACTCGTTTTTAACTTCGCTATAATAATACTTTAACTCACTATTAGCAGCATAGATTCTTTCAATAAATGTCATTGTATCAACTGCATCATCATCTAAGTCATCTTCGCTCTCTAAAATAGCTATTTCTTCATCAAGTTTCTTCTTTTCTTCTTCATCGCCAAGCACCTCTTTTACGCTTGTTGCAACTCTTTTAGCAGCTAAATCTTCTTGAATAACAGTTTTTATTTTTAGTTTTATTTTTCTTGGATGATCTCTTCTATAAGATGCATATAAGAAAGCAATACAAACTCCAACTCCTGCGGCAACAATGATAGAAATTATCACAATAATTAACCATGACATGTCAATTCTAATTACTGCTTGCATTGGTTCTATTGGATTATAGTTATCTAAATCAACAACAAAGTTAGCAATAACAATATTTTCGAAACCACTTGATACAGAATTTCCAGATTTACCATTTACTGTGTACTCCACACCAACACCCTCTGGAAGTGCTCCTTCGATTTCTATTGAATGTTTCTTAAAGTCCAATGTAAACTTAGCGTCTTTAAACTTAATAGCAGAAACATCATATGTTCCTTTTTTCACTTCAAAAGAGATAAGTGCTGAGTTAGTAATAACATACTTACTATCATTAATTGTAGAACTAGCATGGTATACGCCAGCATTTTTAATTACACCTTCATCTACAACTGTAGCTATATCTATGTGTGTAACTTTCTCATTCTTTTCCTTATCAAACAAGTATACTTTAAGATCCTTTTCCTTGCCATCATAAACAAAGTCACTATATCCATAATAATGGATTGTTATTGGTCTTGGTAAAACATGAATCTTTCCTACACATTCACTCAATAAAATTCTTCCAGAATAATTAGGGTGCTCATAACCACCATTTATATCATATATAGTAGCTCTAGTAATATCATACTTACCAATATCTGCCCCTGTCGCTTCCTCTGCGGTATACTTAACTAGCATATCCTCGCCATTAATTGTTATAACTTCTTGCAAATACTCTCCTAAATTTGCTTTTAGAGTTTCATATTCGTCATAATAAATTTCAAATGACTTAGGATTTATATTTACAGCATATTTAGAAATGCCAAGTCTTATTGGTTGACTATTTGTTGTTGAATAAGCCAAGTAGTTAGCAGATTCTGGATAATTAACATTAACTGTATAAATTCCCACATTCACACAATAATCTCCTTCATTATTCACGCCATCTGAACACACATATGAAGGTTTTTGTTCATCGTTATTAATGGTAATAACAGGTCTAATTACTTCTCCTGTATATATAAACTCTTGACTAGCAGCATATCTAACAACTGGATTTGCTTTGGAAACAACAAACGTTAACGTATCCGGATTCATTATTGTATAGTTATCATCTGGAGAATTTCTAACAATAACATAATATATTCCCGCATTAACAACTTCATATACTCTTTCGTCATTTAAATAAAATTCAGGTTCTACAGAAACTCTTACACCTTTGATGTCTGTGTAATAGATATTAACATTTTTCTCTTTTCCATCATAAACGTTAGCACTAATTGTATAGCTTATCATTACTTGTTTTCTCTCGATATTAACATATCCAGTGCTATTATCATCAAATGTAGCAGTATAGTTATTATTGTTAATAGAAACAATTCCATTAACTTCATAAGTATTAACAGTATTTCCATTCACTCTACTGAAAACAATCTCTATATCATTATCATATTGACCATATACATTTTCATCCTTAAAAACTTTAGTTGGAGCCAAATCTGATCCATAATCATAAGTTAAAATATCATTATAAGCTACGGCTCCCAAGTCTTTTTTAGAAACAATATGAGTACCATATGTATAGATAATGTTGTAGTCAGTTGTTACATTCTCATCATCACCATTAATGATACTTTGAATTAAAATTTGTATTTCGTTTGCATATGTTCCAGCTTGAATGTTACCACTATTATGATATGTATAGGCATATGCTGTGATTTCATCATCGCCTAATAATCCCATATGTTTAAATGATAAGTCATCATTAGTCAAATATGTACCATATACAGTAGTTACAGTTGGAACTACATCAATATACAAAGGAACAGGTGTTATAGAAACTGTTTGTGATCTTACTTGCTCTCCTGTATATGTAATTCCTTCATATAAGTAACTATAACTAATCACACACTCATAAACTCCAGTATCAGAAACATGTTTTAAACTCAATGTTTCAACATCACTCATTGCTAAATCTGTTCCATTTTTTCTCCAATTTATAGTCTTGTTAAATCCTGCTGCAGGAACATTATTTGGAACTAATTCATGAACTATATTTTCCACATTAAGAACAACTAAATCATTCTCAGAAGTATAATGTGCATCATTTGTATTTATTGTGAAATCAAAAGTTAAATCTTTTAAAGAAAACTTTGGATACACTTGATATGTATCAACACTCTTTTGATATACAACTAAATTACTTCCATTAGAAATAAGTTGAGAAGAATTTAAATACCACCCTAACATATTCAATCCAGCAGGAACTTCTCCATTCATCTCAGGTAATGTTGGAAGAGTTTCTCCAATATAATATGTTTCTTCATATAATGGCGTTTCACCATCTTGGATCGCCTTTTCTGATTTATAGAAATTATAATTTAAAGCAGCGGTAACTTTCACACCTTGCAAATATCCCTCATTAGTAATATGGCTTTTAACATTATCGTATACATCTAAGGTTCCACAAACAAATTTGCCAACACTAGCATTAGAAAATGAATCAGCTTCAAAAAAGATTGCCCTATCTTCTGAACCGATTTGTGTAACATAAATGACACCATAATGGTTTAATGTCATTAAATCAATATGCGCCCCATCATCAAATATAGTAGAGCCAACATACATAAGTTTACTTGGAAAATTTAATACATCTAGTGAACTAATATTTCTTAGGGATCCTGTTTCTAGGGTAAGTAAATTCGAAGGTAAAACTAAGTTTGTAAGATTTAATGGAGTATTAACTTCATTTCCTAAATTATCCACAACAACTATAGCGTCAGTGTAAATTTTCTCCACAAAAAACTTTTGTGAACCAGAACCATATTCATTTTGCAAAGTTAAAGTTGTAGTTCCTTCAAGAACCTCTAATCTTTCTAAAACATAATAGCCATCTACAGTATCCGCTGTACATGGCAAGTTATTTCCTCTATCATAACAAGTATATTCTTCGCTAGCAGCACTTGCTTTTTGAACGCCAAAAAAGAACATTGCCGCAAAGCAAAGCACCGAAATAAACGAGTATGTTAAAAATTTGTTACCCCTTTTCATCGATTTCACCCCTAAGTTGTCTATAAATAATTTAACATAAATTATTAAAATCCAACATATTAAGGGCTTTGTTTTTCACAAAAATAGACAAATGTCACTTAAATAATATTAATTAATTAATATTTTGGGAATTTTTGACATTTTTGTAGTGGCTTTTATCAAAATATCGGTATATAATTATGCCTAGTAGGTGATTAGATAATGGATTGGAAATTAACTCTTGTAAAAAACTATAAAAAAATGGATTTAAATGAAAATGAATTGGCAATGATTTTTGTTGTGGATTCTCTTCTTCAAGACGGAGAAACCTTTATAACTCCTGATATGTTGTCTCTTCAAATGACACTTCCTTTTGAAGAAATAGACTCATGTTTTACAGCGTTAATTAAGCATTGTTACCTATCATATGATAAAAATCTTAAATTATCTTTAGATAATTTAATTACATTAATAAATTCTAAATATCCTTCAGAGATTTCAATTGAAACAAAGAAAGATGAAAATGAAGAAGTTATTCACTTGTTTGAAAACGAATTTGCTCGTGCTTTATCAGAAACTGAAGTTGCAACAATTAATGAGTGGATCAAAAATGGGAACACTATAGAAAAGATAAAGGAAGCACTTAATTTAGCAACTATGGCCAAAGCGAAATCTATTAGATATATAGACAAAATATTATTAGAATGGCAAAGAAAAGAAGAATACAGGACTCATGGAAAAACAATTTCTGATAAGTGGGGAAAAAATCTTGAAGAAACGCTAGAAATTGCAAAAATCAACTGGATTGAAGACTAATGAATAAGAAATATATTTTAGACTCTCTAGAGGAAATGATTCCTTCTCCAAAATGCGAATTAAACTATGATAGCGATTATACTTTGTTAATCGCTATTTTGTTATCTGCCCAAACTTTGGATAAAAACGTAAATAAAGTAACTCCAATACTTTTCAAAAAATACCCAACGCTTTCAAGCCTTAAACAAGCTGATGAAAATGATCTTGAAAAAATCATTCATCCCCTTGGATTGAGTGTTAACAAATCTAAATCAATAAAAAAATTGGCTACTATACTGGTAGATAAATATGCAGAAAAGATACCAACATCAAGAAAAGAATTGTCTACTTTACCTGGGGTTGGCAATAAAACAAGTGGAGTATATTTGGTGGAATTACACAAAGAAAACTTTATTCCTGTCGACACCCACATTAAAAGAGTTTCTTATAGATTAGGATTAACTAAAGAAGATGACTCTCCTGATGTAGTAGAAAAAGTCTTAACTAATATGTTTAAAACTAATCTTGCAATTCTACATCAAAGATTGGTTTTATTTGGAAGATATACTTGTACTAGCAAAAACCCAAAATGTAACAATTGTAAATTCAATAAAAAATGCATCTTAACTAAATAAGATGCATTATTTTTTTATACCTTGAAACAACTTCCACCAATAAACTCTCTAAGTAAAGAATTTGCAGGAACCATTTCATCATCTATATCTCTAAAATATTTCACATACTTTTTCAAAGTAGAAGCAAGGTTGTAATGAGGAGAATCTCTCTTTATTTCTTTTAAAAGAGGTAAAATATGTTTCTTTGTCACACAGAATTCATAATCCAACTCTGAATTAAAGACATAATCTACTCCTTCTTGATTTTCATATATCCACTTAAATTCACCATTTCTTACAGATTGCCACATACTAAGTGTATTTTCTGCACTTGAATTTCTAAATTGCTTATCTCTTACAATTCTTCTTATAAGTCTTAGATGAGTGATACTTATAGGATTATGGTCATCTAAATTAACTTGAATTTGAGGTCCGATATAGATTTTAAACTTTCTATTGTGTGGAATTAATTCTGTTGTTTTCTTATTTAAAGCATGAATACCCTCAATAATAATAGGGCTATTCTTTTCTAGTTTCATAACTTTACCTTTAACTCTTTTTTTAGTAACAAAATCAAATCTTGGTAATTCAACTTCTTTACCATCAATTAAATCTCTCATGTTCTCATTAAATAGAGGTAAATCCAATAACTTAATATCTTCAAAATCTGTAACAGCATCAAAATCAAATGCATCTCTATCTAAATAGTAGTCATCCATAGATATAACAACAGGATTAATACCATGTTCCATTAACTTTATTTTTAACCTGTTTGAAAAAGTTGTTTTTCCACTACTGCTAGGTCCTGCAATAGCAATTAGAGCTATTTCGGGGTTACTTACAATTTTATTTGCAAGTTCATCTAACATTTGATTGTGTCTTCTTTCACAAGCTAACACAAAATTTTGAGAATCTCCTCTTTCAATATGCTCATTAATTTGTTCTACTGTAGAACTACTATTAACTTTTCCCCATTCTCTAACTTCTTTTAGAGCGTTAAAGTATGTTTGTTCATCAACAAAGTCAGGTATTTCCCCACCAAGTTCACTACGAGGATAACGCAAAACTATTCCTCCCTCATATTCCATTAAGGCATACTTAGTTAAATACCCAGTTGAAGGTGTTAAATAACTATATAAATAATTCTTATACTCTTCACAACTATAGATATGAACTTCATCTTCAGGTCTATATTTAATAAGACCTAATTTATCAATAAATCCATAAGAACTATAAACACTAGTTGCTTCTTCTTTAGTTACCGTTTTTCTTTCAAATTTATAATCAGCAGCTACAATTTTAGCCATTTCTTCTTGAATCTTTAAAAAAGTTTCATGACTTATTTCTTTTCCTTCTTTATCTTTAAATAAAGTTGATCTAGACACGTTAAATGAAGCTGTAAGTGATAAATTTCTATCCACCCTATATGCAGCCATAAGGAAAACATATCTTAATGAACATTCATAAACCTTTGAAGCATCACTATCTTTTAATCCAACAAATTTAATATTACAATTTTCAGTAATTGTATAATCAAAATCTCTTAACTTATTATTTACCTTACATGCAAAATAATTATAATCATTTGCATCAATCAAATCTCTTATTTGTACAGGATTTTCAAAATCCTTATATCCTGTATTTTCAAAACCTATTCTTATCATCTCTACTCACCTTTTCTTATATTTTCAACTATATCATACAATGATACATTTCCTATAGTTAAGTCTATTATGTTGTCAACATCAAATAAACTTATCACCTTACTAAGCATACCATTTTCATTAACAAATGACAATTTATAATGGTACTCACTTTTTTCTAACACTTCAATTCCTTCGCTAACTTCTATACTAACATTCTTTTTTAAGAAAACTTCAAAAACTTTGTTTTTGCAATATTGCTCTTTAAACTCCAAATACCCGTTATCATAAATAATTTCATTTCTATCAATAATAACTAATCTATTAATAATCTTATCAACATCATTTAATGATGAAGAAACTAAAACGATAATAGTTCTCTCTTCCTTATTAAGTCTTTTTAAACATTTTAACACTTCATTTTTACTTGCATGATTCAAAAACGAAAAAGCATCATCAATAAACAACATTCTTGGAGTCGATAAAAGAGTAATGGCTAATTCCACCTTAACCTTGTTTTCACTATCCAAATCACTAGCCTTTAAGTTTATGCATTTATTTAGAGAAAATATGTCTCTTAGTTGCACCATTCTATTTTCAACATCTAACTCACTCATTCGTTCTTTTTTTCCAAAAAGAACCATATTATCATAAACACTTAAATTTTTATTCAATTTAACAGATGTTGCTTTATGAACTCTAACTAGCCCTTCTGGAGAGTAATTTAATGTTCCTTCATTGGCTTCTAAATTGCCTGCCATGACATCAATTAACGTTGTTTTTCCACTCCCAGGCAAGCCAACTAAGCCTATGATCTCACCAGTTGAAAATGTTAAATTTATGTTCTCAAGCGCCTTTATATCCTCTTTTTGAGCAAATTTATGATAACTCTTGCTCACGTTCATACACTTATAATCCATTATTCATCATCACTCCTTGCATAACCTCTTCTGCTATTAAAAATCCAATATATAATCATAAAAACAAATGACACAAACAAAATTCCCACAAACATATATATGAAGTTATATTCTATATTCCTTGTGGTGAATACTATTTTTGAATCAGGAGACATTTCAAAGAACATAACACCATTATTATATGTATAGGAAAGTTCTTTATAGTTGTTATAAGCATCCATTTCAAAAACTTGAAGTCGTTCTAAATTTGCCACATTATCTCCTATTTTTAATCCAACTTTATATCTTCCATTAATCGATATTATTTCGTTATTGTGATCAAAAACAGTAAATCCATAAGACATAAACGATGTGTATAAATCATTCACTAATTCACTATTTTCTTCTTTTTCCACAATAACAGTCGCCATAACATCAACATACACATTTTTTGAGAATTCTATCGAGACAGTATTGTATGCATCATTGATATAAGAAGGATGTATTCTTCCTGAGTGGCCATCCAGCACTAAATTATAATAATCCTTTTTGGCCCCCTCAACTTGTACACCAGACAAAATAATTCCAACTTCTTCTTCAACATAAGAGCCACTAAATTGACCAGTTAAATTTCCCACAACTGTAACCTCATCATCTAGTATACCCACATACCTATAAGCAGGTAAAATGACATCAGTTGTACCGTCATATTGTTTATAAATAGGAGTTTCAAACACAATTTCTATATTTCTTTTTTCAACAACTGCCGTTTCTTGCCAAGAAATAGGTCCACCATAGGTTTCTATGTCATCTGGAGTGAAAGTTATCCACACTAAAATTTCGCCAATGGAATTAGCAACTCTTTGGGGGTGAGAGAAAGAAAAGGCACCCTCTATATCTTGGATCTTAGGTATAATTTTTGCTTTAGCGTAATTATCTCCATAAACAAGCCCCTCTATTCTTTCTATCTCGATATTGTAGTCTTCACTAGCTTCTACCTTTGTTTGGGCGCAAAAAAGCATAAATATCGATATAAAAAGTATATAAATAACTTTTTTACACTTAAATCTCCACACTTTTAAATCACCTTTTATATATTTAATCACATTTTGTGTTATACTAGAAATATCTGGAGGTGTTTTTTGTATGTCATCAATCAATAAATTAGAAAGGCCTGCAAGCGAAAGTGAGTTATTTATCTATAGATATCCACTACTAAACAATTTAATCGAAATGGGAACGACTTTAACAGTAGGTCCTGATGAAGCCGCTGTTTTGGTAAAAGATGGTAAAGTTTATGATGTATTCCCAAGAGGCGTTCACACTCTTAATACAACAACAATGCCATTATTAACTAAAGGATTATCTTTAAAGAAAACTCATGGATTTTCTTGCGATGTTTATTTTGTAAGTTTATATAATTATCAAAACATCAAATGGGCTATGATTAACTCTGTTGTAGTAAGAGATAACACATTTGGAAGTGTAGCAATTAAAGCAAGTGGTAACTTCTCATTTAAAGTATTCAACGTTTCACTATTCATGACTAACATGTTTGGTAAAATAACTGAATTCAACGATGAAGATATAACATCATATCTTAGAAATATGATAGTTAACGGCATCATCGATACACTAACTAATACAAGATTAACTGCTTTAGACTTCTATACTAACTACCCAAGATTTACACTTCAAAACTATAGAGAAATAGTAAATAGATTTAATGATCATGGTTTACTTTTAAACAAAATGGAAGTTGAAGATGTAGTAATTCCTGAAGAAACAGAAAAACTATTAAAAGCAAAAATATTAGAGCACGCAAACTTATCTATGGATGATATTGTAGATGGTAAAGTTCAACCATCTGCACTAATTAATCAAAGCAATGGATTACCTATCAATCATCCTGTAAACGCTGGAACATTAATGACATCTGAAATGAAAAAGATGTTCAATATGGTACAAGACTTAACTATCACATGTATACATTGTGGTGCTAATATAGCAAAGAACTTTAAGTATTGTCCTCAATGTGGTAAAGAAAATAGAGAAAGCATAAAAGAATGTCCAAAGTGTCATAATGTTGTTGCATTCCAAGCTAAGTTCTGTCCTGATTGTGGAACTGAATTATTTGATAAAGATAAAGTTATTATTTGTAGTCATTGTGGAAGAATCATTAAAGATCACGAACATTTCTGTCCTGATTGTGGAAGACCTGTATAAGCAAAAAAACTTATTAATATAAAGCCTTTGAAAAAAGGCTTTTTTATTTTTTTATTTTTTCAAAAAAAGGTTGTAGCGAAAGAAAAATTTTAATATTATTAATGCATAGGGAGGAAATTTATATATGGAATTAAAAGGAAGTAGAACAGAGGCGAATCTACGCGCTGCTTTTGCAGGTGAAAGCCAAGCAAGAAACAAATACACATATTTTGCATCTGTAGCAAAAAAAGAAGGATATGAGCAAATAGCAAGAATATTCGAAAAGACTGCAGAGAATGAAAAAGAGCACGCAAAAATGTGGTTCAAAGCATTAGGTGAATTAGGAAATACAGAAGCCAACTTATTAGCTGCTGCAGAAGGAGAAAACTATGAGTGGACAGAAATGTATGCTGAATTCGCTAAAGTAGCTAAAGAAGAAGGATTCTATGATATTGCTTATAAATTTGAAGCTGTAGCTGCAATTGAAAAATCTCACGAAGAAAGATATCAAGCATTATTAAAGAATGTTAGAGAAAACAAGGTTTTTGAAAAGACTGATGTAGTTGTTTGGGAATGTAGAAACTGTGGACATTTACACATTGGAACTAAAGCTCCTGCAGTATGTCCTGTATGTGCTCATCCGTTAAGTTTCTTTGAAGTAAGAAAAGAAAACTACTAATATAAGTAAATACAATTAATTAAAATAAAAAAGCGACTAGTTTAACTAATCGCTTTTTTTGTTTCATGTGAAACGCACTCATTTACACGTGATATTAATAGTAATCGTCATCAACAATTTCTTCCTCATCATCGATTTCTTCTTCGTCAACTTCCTTCTTACGTTTTACTATAACAAAGAAATAGAATGAGATTCCTCCGATTGCCGCTATACCTACAGCACCAAGTGTATATACTAATGTACTATCATTATCACCTTCAACAGTTTGTGTAGTGAATTTATTTAGCTCACTCAATGGAACAATAAATGCTACAACCATTTCCTCTTCACCAACAGATGGAACATCATAACTTATTGATTCTCCACTTAACAATTTTGCATATTCTTCATCAGAGAATAATGTACCAGAAATATATTCAAACTTTCCATTTACTAATGGTTTTGCATAGATGAAACCAGTACCTCTAGGATAAGTAGGATCTCCCTTAGCAACAAATTGACCTATCGCATTGTTTTGTGAAATGAACGTTACGTTTTGATTTGAAATAGTTACAGTAGAATTTGAGTTGATTACAAATTGAATAAATACGTCGTTACCAGCTTTATCTCTGATTGTAACCTTATAATAACCATTTTCAGTGAATGTGTGATTTGTAGCGATATATTCTCCATTTACAGAAACCACAACATCATTTTCTGTAACAAGATTTACAGCAGTGTTTGTGATACCACCATTTTCAACGCCAACCAATGCATATTCAGGTGGTGTCTTATCTATAATGAATGTTATAGTATCAGCAACATTTCCAGCCATATCTGTAGCATATACAGAATATTGTCCTTCTAAAGTAAATGTTATTTCTTGAATATTTTGAGTAACAAATCCACCATTGTTCAATTTATATGAAATAGAATCAAGTAATTCATCTGAGTGGATTCTTACATCGTGGTTGATATATTGTTGGTTATTTGTACCATAAATAGCCGGTGGAGTCATATCTAGCACGAATGATAATCTAGTTTCATTTCCTGCATCATCAGACACAGTTAAATCATAATGACCTTCATCTTTAACTTGCCATGGTGAAGTAATACGTTTTCCATTTAACCAACCTGTAAGCACTTCATCTGTACCTACAAATGATGGAGCAAAGTAAATGTAGAATGGACTAGAATGATATTCACCATCAGTTGTACCATATACAGTCGGAGCAATTGTATCAACTACTCTTACAATTCTTTGTGCACATCCTTCATTTCCACTAGTATCTACAGCACAATATGTAACAACATAGTTTCCAAGTAACATACCTGTTGGTATATCTTCTTTATGATAAACATCAGTGATAAGACCATCATAATTATCTTGAGCTCTAGCTCCTAAATCAACATAATTAGTACCTCTTTCAACAATAACTTCTGCTTCACCATTTATTGTAACAACAGGTGGAACAGTATCTCGCACTGTAACATATCTAAATACTGGATCAGATCTATTTCCATTTGTATCTATAGCTACATACTTAACTTCATATGTATTAAGTTTTCTAAGATCAATTTCATGAGTTACTTCAACTTGAATTTCTTTTTCGTGATAATCATCATAAATATCTCTAACACTCCATCCGTATTCATTATATTCTCCAAATACCTCAATATAGTAGTCAATTGTATTAGTATCTGGATTTGGATTTAGTGTGATTGTTGGTTTAGTAGTATCTCTTACCACAACATATCTAGTAAGTGTAACAGCGTTGTTTCCACTTCTGTCGCTAACATTATATGTTATTGGATATGTACCAACAGTTGTAAAATCTGGATTTCCACTTACTTGAACCCAGTTTTGAATTGCATCTATATCTGGAGTATAGTCATCATATACAGTATAACCAATTCCAGGTAAATTACATCTTGTATCATACACTTCAGTCAAAGCTTCAATATACATATATTGTGGACATTGATTAGTGAAATAAATAATTGGACTAACAAGGTCTAAGACAATAACTGTTCTTCTTACTTCAGGAGCAATATTGTTGTGAGTATCTTTAGCTTTATAATAAACATAATATGTACCCAAAGTATCACCAATGATTGCCTCTACAGTTACTAAATCAGGATTATTAGTTATATCACCATCATAATTATCAATAACGGTATATCCAGGATCAACATAAGTATCTCCATATCTTAATATAAATGGATTAGATCCTAGAAGTGTTATTACTGGAGGAGTACTATCTTGTACAATTACAGTTCTAACAGGAACATTTTCTGGAGTATTACCATTACTATCTGCTCTATAATAAGTCAATCTATATGTACCCAACACGCTTGTATCAACACTGCTTACTGTTGTAACTTCCTCAGTATCTGGATCAACAAATACTATTGAAGTAGCATATATTTTTCTTACCCCATCATAGTTATCTTCAAATAATGCACCATCATCAACGAATACATCCAAATATTCTAATGTAACTGTTGCATCACCAATAAGTGTGATTGTTGGTTTAATTGTATCTTGAATAATAACCTTTCTTATTCCTTCAGCTTCATTTCCATTACTATCCACAAATGAATATCTGATAAGATATTCTCCTGTTCTACTAACATCTATTTGACTATCAATATAGCTTCTTAATTCATATCCATAATATGAATCATAAGCATCTGTAGCAGTTGCTCCATACTCTTCATATGGTTCGCCATATTCTAATATTATTTCAGAAAGCTCAGGGTTATTTAAAGTTACTTGAGGAGCAATTGTATCTCTTACAATTACAGTTCTATAGTTACTTGCAATATGACCATGCTTATCTGTAACCGTATAGATAATTACATATGTACCTGTCTTATAATAATTAATATCTTTGTCTCCCTCTATTCTAACATTGGCAGTAATATTTCCATCAATGTCATCCATAGCAGAGAATCCAGGTTCATTATATTCAATACTATTTTCTGTAGCGTTTTGGAACGCCTCAATATAATATACTAGTCCTTGATCAACAAGAGTGATAGTTGGAGCCGCATTGTCTCTAATAGTTAATTGTAGTGTATTAGTAGATGTTATACTACCGATTGAAGCATATACTGTATAAGTTCCAACAGGTAAATTCACATCTCTATTAGGTGTGAATCTACAATAACTATGTGTAGCATTAACTTCAACATTACATACTCTTATATTACCAACAAACCACTCAATGTTGATGTTGTTGTATTCTTCAGTAAACAATTGAATATCGGCTCTATAAATAAGTTCGCTTTCAGCACCAAGTTTTTGGACATCATCACAATTTTCATCTAAAGTAATATGAATATTGCTTATATTATTAGGTCTTACATTTACTTCATAAGTAGCACTTATACCATTATATGCTGCTGTAGCAAGATAAATGCCTGCCGTTCCTGATGGAGTGAAAATCATCAAGTTATTTAAATCTAGTTCAAAAGCAAATGGTTGCCCGTCTTTTGAAAGTGACCAAGTCACATCCTTAAGATTAGTTTCATCTGCACCCTTATTAAATCTAGCTTCCAACTTAACAAGAGATTCACTTCCTTGAGTTTGATATTGGTTTTGAGTAATGTTATTAATTACAATAGCATTAAACTCAGCAAATCTAATAGTTAAAGTAGCACCAGTAAACAATATTTCATAGTTGGCATTTAATGCTAGAGTTCCTTGATGTATTGGATATTCACCAACATCTTCTCCAGCTGATCTTTCTAGCTTACCAAGTATTGGTGTATCAAGAACAAAATCATCTTGAACAGTCATTGTATAAGTTAATTCAGGATCATCATAACTATAAGTTTTAACTTTGTCATCTGCAACAATAGTTACTTGACGCTTTAAAATTTCAAAATATGTTTCCTCAATTACAACTTCATAGTTTTCACCAAAAGTTAAATCTCCTTGAGTAATTCTATATCTACCTGCATTTTCTCCATTTAATCTAGATAATGATCCAGTGTATGGAGCAACTTCTCCAGTTAATTCAAATGGATATTCACTAGGGTTAGGTTGTCCATATACTTTAGTTAGTGCATATGGTTTGACATTTATTATTCTCTTAGTAACAACTAGTGTTGCTGATTCATAAGTTATGTTATAGTTTCTAGACTTGTTGTTTGCTACAGTTAAAAGCCCTTGTAGTACCAAATAAGTACCAACACCATCATAGGTTCTAGAAAGTCTAACATTATTGATCATTGTATCTTGAATTCCTAAGCTAGGGTTATCAACAAGTCCCATACCTGTTATATCATAACCAAGCTCAAAATCGTTGCCATACATTACACTATAAACATTTAGACTTCCATTCTTAGTTACTTCATCACCACTAACTTTAGCAACAATCTTAATAGTTCTTGCTAAAATTTGATACTTAACACTACCATTCATAACAAGCTCATAGTTAGGACCAATCACTAAGTTACCTAATGTAATTTGATATTCTCCTACTTCCTCACTTGTTAATTCTCCATCAGGATTATATTTAGGCTCTCTCTTCAAGCAACCATTAAATGTATCTGTAGGCTTAATTAGATGTGGAGAGAAACGATAAGTAATGTCACAGTTTCCTCCTCCACCTTCTCCATATATCTTACTTTGGTTAGGATCTGGAGTAATATAAATTACTCTTGGTAAGATAACTAGAGTGGCTTCAATAAATGTTAAGTTATAATACTCTGTTACATTGATTTTACTAATTACTCTTTCAAGTCTTAAATCATGATTGATAATTCTATAGGTACCAACATTTTCCGCATTAGCAGGGTATGTTGCAATACCTCCGGCAATCTTGTCATAAATCATATCGCAAGCATATACACCTTCGATAAGTTCCATTGTACATAAATCAGAATTTAGTCCTTCACTACCACTAACAATCTTAAATCCACTAACGATACTCTCAAGAGAACTGTCCCCATAGAACACCTCTACTCTATTATCTGCATCACTAGCAGCGTGTCTAATCACTAAATCACGCTTTTTAATTTCAAAGCTGATAGATGAATCAAACGCCATAATAACGAAGTTTTGTCCATGAACGCCACCTTTTGTCGCTGGAACTAAATCTCCACGAACAATGTTATATGTTCCTGGTTTTTCTCCTTCTTCTCTTTCAAGCTTACCAGTAAAATCAGAAGGATCTCTAACCACTTCCAAAGTATAATCATTATTTATAAATTTAGAATAATGTATTACTTTATATGTAAATGACGGATCATATTCAGCATATACCTTTGACTTTCCTGCATCAGGAACCACAACTACCTCTCTTGGAATAACATCAAGTGTTCCAGCTGTATAAGATAATTCATAGTTAGATTGCACACTATATTCTTTAAATGATATTCCTGTTTCAATATAAGAATTAGTAGTTACATCATATATTTCATATTTTCCACCAGCAACTCTGATTAATGATTTGTCAAGAAGCGCAAGTTCACTTAATAAAACACCTGTACTCTCTGAGTTTATAGTCCAATAAGTTCCATCATCACTAATTAATGGATCATCACTAATTGGAGTTATATGTCCTAATGTAATACTATAATGTCCATTATTTCTATAACCAGCTACAGATGAAACTGTAGGTTGACCAATCAAGACATCAGTAAACACAAGATTAGAGAATCCATAACTAAACTTAGGAACTAGATTATCATAGTTAAATTCTATTGTCGCATCATGAATATCAATTGTCGCACTTCGTTTATCAATTGCAAAATAGTAAGTTTGGTATATATCAATGATATAGTTAGTGCTATTTTCAAAATAATCTTCATCAATTTTATAAGAACCAACCATTTCTCCTTCATGTATATCGCCTGAATCAATACCTGGAGAATCTTTACTTCTCTTCAAGAAATATACAAGTTTATCCTTATCAAATGGTTCATAATCATCTCTATCTACAATTGTAGTATTTTCTAGAGTGTTGATTATTCTTAATATGTAATGTCCACTACCATCAACGACCAAATTATTTGGTGTTCCATACTTATTATCAACATAAGTTTGTGTATATGTAGGATCAGCATCACCATAAGTTTTGTTCAATCCTTCAACAATCTTGATATATATTTGTCTAGCAAATACCTCTAGTTCACCTTCATGGAAAGTAACGTTGTAGTTATTCCAAACATCTTCACTAGATAAGTTCAAAATAGATATAGTGTCTCGCTTTATAGTAAAGGTTCCAATACCAGTAATATACTCAGCGAATCCACCAATTACTACCTCCATCTTTGTTCCACCTTGGTAATAAGATACTCTATGTGCTCCATAATTTAATCTATCTGCAAAAGTTATAATATCGCCATCATTAATATTAAGATAAGTGTTACTTGCTAATCCTTCATGCAATACATTAGGATCAGTATCTATTCTCACAGTAACAACTGGCAATGCATCTTCATAGAAAATAGTATATTTGCCATTACCATCTTCTCCTTCAATGCTCATCTCTATATTTCTTTTTACTATTGTTAAATAAGCAGCTGGTTTAGGTACTCTATTATACTCTGGACTTGAATCTTCATTAAAGAACACCTCATAGTTGTCATTGCTGTATGTAGCAGTAATTTTATATGTACCAACATTTTCTCCATTTTCTCTATTTATAACCATTCCTATTTCACTTTGTAGATTAGTTAGTGAATATGTATCACTACCTTCTAGACACATGCTCTTTATTGGTTCTTTATAAGAGAAACAAGTGAATCCATATTGTACATGACCTTTTCCATCTTCTTTTTTGCTTCCTTTAAACTCATCTAAATAATTTGAGTTAGGATCATCTTCTCCATATATCTTAGTAACATTTCCTAATGTTACCTCAACATATTTTGGATATATGTATAATTTAGCGTAATTTGAGTTAAGTTTATCAATGTTTCCATTTGTCTCTGGATCAATATAATAATATTTATTAGGTGACCATAGAGTTGGTTCAGTTAATGCAACGTATTCTCCATCCTCATTTAAATAATAATAATTCTCATATTCATCTTCAAATTCATCTGGTTCAACAACAGTTAAAATAGAATCCATACCATAGAAATCAATAGCGTAGTTAACTCTACCTCCACTACTAACTTCTCGTATTGTTAAATCTCCTTTATTAATTGAATAATAAGTTACAAAACCGCCAGAATATTTAACTGTATTACCAAGTTCTCTAGTAATTGCTCCAGCATATAATGTTCTATCTCCAACTATATCATATAAGTAACTACCGCCACCAAAAGTATCTCCACCAACAAAAGTACAACTATAGTTGATATCAAAGAATGTTGTATATTTAGTAGATAAATCAGAGTTACAAACACTAGTATCCATATACCAACTAAGAACAGGTTCTTGGTCTTTATAATCAATGCTATATGAATTAGCAACAATTTTAAATGTTCTAGGCTTTATAGTGAATTTGCCTAAATTATTTAAGTTTATATAGTATTTATTAGAGTTAATAGTAAGTGTTGAGTATATGTCATATTCCCCTGCATAAACAGAACCAGTAGGAATGTATAATTCACCAGTTAATTTATTCCAATCCGCAACTAATATTTCACTATTCTCAGGATCATCAATATTCTTACATGGATTACCATTACATGTATATAAAATTTCAATCATTGGTTCACCATACACTATATATTGATTAGCAACAGCATCTATTACTAAAATTCTACGTGTAACTACAACTGTAAGAGATAAAGTATCACTAACATTTCCAGCTTCATCATAACAATAAATATAAACTTCATAAACACCCAGTTCTTCTAAGTTTACATTACTTAAATCACCAACTGTAGTTATTACTCTAAGATTGAATTCATCATATAATAAAGAGTTATCATGAGTATCAATATCAAACATTTCAACAAGCTCTTCATCAGTTGGCATATCATCACCAATCTCTAATTCAATTTCTTTTACATTAGCTTGAATTGTAGGTCTTGTATTATCTGTCACTGTAATTTTAGATCTTGCAAATGCATTATTTCCTGCCTCATCAAATACTTCAACTTCCATACAAACATCATTTACACCATATAAATAATTGAACACAGGTATAGATAATTGGTTACCCATAGTTGTCTTACAAGTTAAATCTGCCTCACTAACATAATAATAACGAATAGTTTTTGTTATATTATCACCTGGAGTGATATCATCTGTAGCAAGTATATAAGTATTTGGATCAAATACATATGGAGAAGATTCTACCTCTGATGATAATACTGGTATAGTGCCAGCCATAAATACTACAGGTGGAACTCTATCAATATTTGTTATGTTAACTTCCACAAACACTTCTATAACTTCAGTAACACAAGTTATAACATATACGCCATTTTCGTGAGCTGGATAAACATATGTATTTTTAATTGATGTAGGTGGATTACCAAATGGATCACTAACTAAGATATCCACAATCAAATTAGATGGATATTCTCTTCCTCTTCCATCATATACAAAAACATTTAAGTATACATCTCCCGAAGTTAAACTTTGATCATAGTCCACAACAAGTTGAACTGTGGTATCTAAGAAGTTAACAATCTCTATTTGCCAATGCTCACCACTTGGAGGTTTAATAACACCAAAATAATCCTCTATTTGAATATCATAAACAGCGTTTTCATTAACCATGAAATAGAATCTATTACATTCTCCAGAATCAGTATCTTTAATTGCATTACCAGTTATAACTTTCTCTGTTAAATCTTCATTAACATGAGTGTATGTATAAGTAATATTCTTTAGTTTGTAATCGCAACTATTGTTTATTATATCCACATAAATCTTATATGGAGAGCTTGTCCAAACAATATCAGCACCTCTAGCATCAATATCATACTCATCCGAATAAACGGCAAAATCCGCACGGTTTAATCCATCAATCGTGCGAAGTTTTTCAATATCATCGATGTCAATTCTTTCAATAATACTAAATGGGACATCATATAAATCACTTAGTAAGAAAATTGTGAAGTGTTTAGTACCATAGTTTTCATCAACAAAAGTATATGTAAAACTTGGACCAAAGCTACTATCAATTCCTCGTTCATAATATGTTGATTTAACATCTCCATATTGGTCATATTCACTCATCAAAATATATTTTACATCTTGATTAGCAATCGCTTCTGGATCAAGGAATATAGTAACAGTGTTATCTCCAACAAAATTATTACCATAGTTAACTAATGCCCAATAATTTCTAATCTCTCCTCTATAAGCGTTAGTAAGGTCTAAATTCACATCTTCTGCTTTAACACTACTAACGTTTATAGAGAGTAGATTAAAGAAAAGGAATGTGAAAACTAAGAAAAATACGCGCAGTACTTTTTTCATATTTATCACACCCCTTTCCAATTTTTTGTCTACTTTCTTAAGATTTATCTCTTTCTCTTTTTAAGAATTATCATTGCAACAAATAGTGCTGCAAGTAGGATAAATCCTGTAAATATTACTAATCCCAAATAATGAGCTTCAAACTCAATTAATTGGTCAGTATCAGGTTTTTGTGTTTCATGTACTTCAGGACTCTTTATACTCAAGTACAGTGTCACTTCATCAGCATGAATGGTTATGTCTTCTCCAAACGCTGGTGTATGTGTTGTTGTCAAATTATAAACAATCTTATAATCCGCAATTTCATCTGAGTTCACATATTCTAGATAATTAATTCCTGAAACATTTTCTGCTAAAATACTATCATTTTTATAAATAGTCATCCTTGCTTCGTTGTTATAATTTTGTCCAGTTCTTGCCTTTACATAATCAAGTGTGAATGCTTCTTCTAGAAGTTGTAAGCTTACTCCTTGATTAGCAGTTAATGAATATGTGTTATCACCTAAACTTGCAGCCACAATTTCACTATTAGTTAAACTTGCAGCTATATTTTGAATTACAACGTCAGGTGAAGGATAAATAGTTGCATACAAGACACCCTTTGCAACTACCGCACTAGCATTACCAGCTTTATCTCTTACAATATAGAAGATATCATAAGTAATATCATCTCTAGTATTACCTCTTGGTTTAATAACGCTTGCAATAATCTCTTGAGCGCAGTCTTGAGTGATCATCTTGTTTCCACTACCATCATCATAATTTTCATAACAAGTCTTAAATTCAGCATTTAAGTTAACTTGTTTTAATTGGTCATCATCAGGATCAACATAAGAAACAATGTAATCTATATCTTTATAATAGATACCTTGTCCATATGTTCCTAAATATATAAAGTCATATAGATTAGGTGTACCCTCAGTTTGATACTTCGTACTTCCTATACCACTACCCATAGCAGTATTTGTACTTCTTTCATTCATAAGTCTGTATGTTCCAATCGTATCAACAGTAATACCACCAACCATTACAGATGTTTGAATGTCATACATTGGTACTTCAATAGTATTGATATTTCCACCCTTAGGAGTATCTCTACCACCAACATAAGATTCAATATATGCTGGTAACCAACGTAAATCTTTAAATTCTTCATCGATATAATAAGTAACATAATTTATTTCATACATGTATCTCTTCTTAGAATCTGGATCCGCTGTCACAAAAATGTCATAAGTTTTAGTAACAGGTGTTACCCCTTCTGTATAAGTGTGTTTAACTTCCATATTATCGATATCTATCACATATTCTCTTCCTCTTAAGTTATATACCTTAATAGAAGGTGAAGCAGTATCTAATAATCTAGTAGTATTAAAGTATCCATATTCATATGTGAATAACTTATTACCTTCTCCATATCTAACAATTTCTCCACTATCACCAACCATTGTAATACCAACAAGAGGAGCAGTTGTATCTAGATATGCTTTTTTAGAATCTTGATAATAAAGTGTATTTGGATCTACATTTAGATAAGCAGATAACTCACCATCAACATGACCACTTACATCTCTATCCGCTTTTAACCAAGCAACATTCGAAGTAACATATGTAGTAAAGATTACCATTTCATTTGTTACTGTTAATGAATTAGCAGCTCCTGTAACACTATCTCTATAAGTTGTAACTAATCCTTTCAGATATTTGTCATATTGAGTATATGTATTATCATAGTTAGCATTAGCTTTAACAATTACTGTATCATTTCCAGTAATATCTATACTTCCAGGACCACTGAATGTATATGTTGTACCATTAATTTTGAAATAATCTTGAGTTATTAAGTATTTCTTATATCCATAATAATATCCTGTATTTGCATCTTCGATATATCTATATGTGATATCACCTAATCTAAATACATTTGTATCTGGATCTAGAGTAGAAACAACATTTGATTCAAACTTGATATCTGTTCCAACCATTAAATGGTTAACTCCATCAATTGCTATTTCAATTCCTCCAGGAGTAGCATTTCCTAAAATTCCATAGTGTTCTTCGTATATAACACCAGCCATCTTGTCATACTTATAAGTTTTACCATTGCTTAATGTAACAAAGTGATCTATTACCCTAGCAACAAACTCATGTCCTGGATTTGTTAATACATTATTTCCTAAAATAATATAATTGTTACTTAAGTATGTAAATTTATTACCCTCAAGCTTAGATGTTCTAGTAACTCCACTTTCCACACAAGAAACTAATGTTCCTTCCATGTTAATTGTACATTCTGTGATTGCATTGAAATCAAATTTTCTTGGTTGGATTTGACTATCTACAAACTCATATGTATTAGTATCTATAGAAACCTTGTAATATGTTTCTATGTTAGCACATGCATCAAAGCATGCTGAATAACTAAATGTATATGTTGTAGTTCCACTAAGCGATGTAGAAACACCATAATCCATAGTCATTACATTTATATCTCTAGTACCATCAGTTACTAATGCACTATATCCTCCCATTCCAGGAGTAACTATATAATCAGTCCAATAACTCTTACCATCCAAACTATAGAAGTGTTTCCATTGACTTTGCAATGTATCATCTTTAACTGTATATGAGTTATCGCTTCCTCCAGTAATAGTTAAATATATACCATCTGGATTGCTTGCCCATGTATGATGAAGTACACCATAAGCCATATATTTAGCATCACTTGTATCAACATAATCAACATAGTCAATAGTAGTAATAGTTAGTTCGCTAATTAAATGATATGGAGCAGAGTCATTACCTATTTCAGTGTAGTAGATATATTCTCCTTCTGGATCTAATACATAAGTAATATTTCCATCTCCATCATCTACAGCTCTATATTTATTGAATGCAGATAATCTAACTCTATTTGCATCAATATACCATCTATCTTGTGCATCACAGATAGAATCACATTTAACTGGAGCACTATATAAATTTAATTCTCCAAGAGTTGGTGCTGTAGTATCTATAATGTGTAGTCTAGCAATATTTCCATCTTTGCTAACTCTTCCAGCATTATCCATTACATAGAAACTTATATCATATGTTCCAACTTTATTAATTGCAAAGTCATTATCTATATCATTACCAATATCATAACCATACCTATTAATTGCAATATAATAATATCTATCAAACTTTCTTGGTAAGTATTCGCCATTCAAATATTGTCCACTATCATAAGAATCAACATCAAACCATTCTATGAATGTAGTAATTAATTCTTCTAGCATTGTAATATTAGTTTGGTTAACATAACTTCCCACCTTACTATCTGCCTTAGCTTCTAATAAGTGAGCGTAATCAGAAGTAAATGGATAAACAAGTTCTTGCTCTATTCCACTTACAATACCTTCATATCCTGCCCTTCCAACTCCATACTCATTAGTTAATGCTGTTTGAGTAATCTTAACTTCTTTTGTTGGAAGAGTTATATATAAGTCACCATATTCATCAACCTTAGCAAGAATATATTTAATAGACTCATCTCCGCTTGCTAAGAATTCTAGGATTGTATCTACTCCTGTATGACTTCCAATAATTGCATTGTTTCCTGCATCATAGAATGCATTTGCTTCAATATAGTAGTCCTTCTTTCCAATTACTAGTGTAGGATCTTTATCATCGCCTACAACATGAACAGCACCTGGATAGAAGCTTACTGTATAGTTTTTATTTTCATAATCATTATTACTTACTAAAGCTCCGATTGCATCAGGTCTTATCTTTAAACCTGCCACATTTTCTGTATCTCTAGTTATAAGAATAAATTTCTCTTTTGTAGATGTATTAACTATATGTTTCTCATCTTGGTAAACTAGTTCACCAGTTCCTGTACATAACACACCAACATTTGGATATCTATCAGAATAGTTATCACCATATCTTGGCTCATTGCAATATGCAACTGCACCAACTAGTGCATCCTTTGTTCTTACTTGATTTGGTTGTCCACCCCAAACAATCTTTCCATAAGTTGTTCCAAGGTTTGCATCATCACTAGTACTACTAGCATTTGCTCCAACTCCATGATATTGACCATCTGGATTGTAGTTATATCCAGTCAACTTATAGCTATTATCAATTACTGGTAAAGTTGGAACTTCAACATTTTGTTCTATTTCAAAGAAGTTTGTATCTGTCATGTTTACATTAGTGTTTACAAAGATATCCACTTCACGTTTTACAATAGTTAATGTTTTTACCAAATCATCAACTATATCAATAGATGCAACTGATTCTACTAGATGTGTAGTTGGGTTTATAGTGATATATACTGAATCTGTATTTACTACATCCTCTTGAAGTTCAATATCAGAATTATCAATCATCAAGTTATAGTTATCATCGTATCTTGTACTACCATCTTTTTCTGCTAAAACAACATCATATTTTCTCATTACAAGATCGTATGTTCCAGCATCTTCGCAACCATACTTATCAGTAGTAACACTACATGTAGTATTATTGTTGTTCTTTCTTATAACATATACTCCTAAGAAATTATTCTTATCTTCTTTTCCTTCGCTTTGAGTATAGTATTTGTTATTAATAGCATTAACCATCAATACCATATTACTTCCATCATAACTTCCTTCAGCAATAACTGCTGCAGCATTTTTATATGATATATCAAAGTTATATTCCAATCTATTTTCATGGTCTTGAGCAGTTAAGCTAGATGCAGAGCAAGTTACTCCAGTATCACACTTATATGCATCACTAGCAGCACCATAATCTTTTGAAACAGAATTTAAATGAAGATTTATATCAAGTTTATTTATAACAAAGTCAACATCATCATTGAAAGCAAGTTCATAGTTAGGCATATCAAATTCGTTGTCACTAACCGCAAATCCATTAGCAATCTTATATGTTCCTGCTTTTTGAACATAATTAGTAACATACAAGTATCCTACTAAAACTCTTGTCGTAGATGCATATATAACTCTTTGACTAGAACAATTATCAATTGCACTTCCAGAACCACCATCATAATTATTGAAACAATATTTATCAAATGATTTACCCTCAACGCCTGTTTGAGTAATTGCTGCAGCATTAGAGCTCTTATTAGAGTCTTTTACTACACCATAGTTATAAGTTCCAGACATATTTTCATAATAAGCAAATCCACTTAATGTTATTTCGCTTCCTGCTTCAACAAATATTGTTGTAGCACTTCTATCTATGACAACTGGTTGTCCACTAACATCAGTAATAGTAGCAATACTTTCATCATAAACAACAAATTGACTTGTATTCACTCTATACTTAGTTGCTATTGTAAATGTTAATTCCTTATCAGATTGTCCATAAACTTTAGATTGATTTGAATTTGGAGTAATTGTTACATTTGCTTTTGTGATTGTATAGGTTACTGGAGTAGAACTAAAGTTAACAACATAGTTACCTGTCTTATCTTGTAAGTCACCCATAACAATCTCATATACCCCTACATTTCTATTATATCTTTGGTTTTCAACACCATTAATAGTTCTATTTAAAGCACTTCTAATACTTGTCTCATCAGCATATACATCACCAAATACATAAGTTGTAAAGTCACTATCAGCACCAGCGGTATTATATTCATATGTGCTTGTTGATATCTCTGTAGTATTTCTTGCATATGTATCTTGTTGGTCATTAATACAGAATTTATTATTACCATCGATGTTATTCAAACAAATGCGAGAGTTTCCAGCATTTACAAGTCCTAAACCATTAGTTGTGATTGATGTTGTTTCAATACTTCCATCTCTATTAACAATTCTAACAGTAGTTGTAGCATCAGCATTATATGAAACAATCTTTCTAGTTGCATCACCATATACAGCATTCTTTAAAGAATTAGTAAATCTGATTGCAGGAATCAAGCTTGGATATGTATATGAACCATATTGGAATCCTTGTTCGCTTTCTGGAGTAATCTCAATATTTCTAGGAAGAATTATCATATCTCCTGTCTCATATGTTATTTCATAATTGTATCCAGGAAGTGAAGGAGTTGATTGATTAATTATACTAAGCGCTTCATAACCTGTAACCCCAGCTGGATGATTCTTACATCCTAAACTATAAGCATATGAAGTAGCAGCAGATGGGAAATAACCACTAATGCTACCTGTTATAGTTTGAGTAGGACATATTGTATTTTCTCCTAATGCTCTAATGAACGTTACTTCAAAATCAGATTTAAAGTTTGCTTGATCTAAGATTCCATCTACAAGATATTGATTCTTATGAGTTGGACTTAAACCATGTTCAGTAGATGTAACACCTGTGTTGAATTCACACAATCCATTTCCTTTTGAATCATATACTACCTTTTCATCAGCAGTAGCACAAATCGCAAGATTGAAATAACTGCTATGATCTTCAATACCATACACTTTAGAAAAATCAATTAACTTAACGTAAATCTTTCTTAGTACAATTTCAAAGTAAACTTTCTTAGCAATACCATCTACTTCTTCATCTACTCCACCATCAGCATTAACTGCCATGTTTTGATTATAATTAGCAGCATCCAAAATATATGGGTTGTTTGTATCATCCACTACTCCATCAACAATGTTAATAACATCTCCAGTAGATGTTCTTCTATAATAGAAGTTTAACACATAGTTATTAGAAGAATAAGATGTAGTTGTAACATCATCGAATATATAGTTATAAATTCCAACAATATCATCAATATTCCATTCGCCATTGCTCATACCTTTTCTTGACATTTGTCCTTGAACAACATCAATTTGCTTGTCATTTAATACTGTATCAGTATCATATACATGAGTTATAGCACTATTACTTTCTTCTATACTTGCTACATAAGGAGCTTTTGCCAAACTATTATATTTTGTATAGTATTCGCTAATACCTAAATATATTTCTTCATTAGCTGCATCACAAATTCCTGCTTCTACCATTGCATCATCGCAAGTTATTGAAATTTCTGGTTCCTCATTTCCATAAACTTTAGCATTATATAAAGAATACACAAAGGCAACTCTTGTTGTAATTGTAAAGGTTAAATCTTCATTGTCGCTTCCATCATAAACATGTGTTTCGTCTACTGAAGTAGATCCATAATAATCAATAATATAGTTTCTACATACACCAGTACCACCAGATACAGGAATATTGCTTGCATTACATACTTTATTGTTAGTTTCTTGATAGTTTCCATAAATATCTAATGAAGCTGCATTTAAGTTTCCAAGTGTTAAAACATATGTTCCTACTTCTTGTCCTTGATATGCAGCAGTTGCAGCTTGAGCAGCATTTGCTGCTGTTACTATTGAAGTATAGCTAATTGAATTATTATATAGATCTTGTCTTACTCTATATAAAACACCACCATTTAAGGCTGTAGCTCTGCTTCCCTTTCCTGCAGGAGCTGCTATTAATAATGAAGAATCAAGAGTAACACTATCGCTACCATTATATACAATCTCATTGATTTCATCAGTTGTATATGTGATATCAGAATATGTATAATCTCCATCATAATAACCATAGTTATAAATGTAATAATCTTTATCACCAATTACTGTATAAGCATATCCTAAATCATAATTAGTACCTGTACCAGTTGTACAACCTTCATATCCATTTGCATAACTATAAGTATAAGCACTAGTTGTATTAAGTTCATTATATGCGCAACCATACATTTTTGTTTGTCCTGCTGTTACATCAATAGAAATTGTAGCAGGCGTAATTGTTAATGCTGCTTTATCTACAGTAGCATTTCCTGGATTAACAATTGTTGTTGTAGAAACAAATGAATAATCTTTAGAATTTGCTTGAGTACCATTCTTTAATAAGTAGTAAGTTAACTGATAAGTCGCATCGTTATTAACCATATAGTTATTGATTTCATAATCTTGTCCACCAACAACAACGCAACCTTCATCTTCATCTCCTACAAAATTATCTGTACATGTATTGTCAAATGGATTGTTATGTCTTGACACTATTGTTCCATCATCAATCTCATATATACCAACATTTTCTTGTAAACCATTTACATCACCATATGCAGCATCCAAGTTTGAAACTCTTAAAGGTCTTCCAACAAAGTTATCTGCTATTGTATCTTTATCATCTAATTCATTAACTATAAATCCATATGTATTAGAAGATGTATTACCAGTTGGATCTGTTCCAGTTGTTAAACAATCACTCATTAATGTCGCACTTGCTGATAACAAACTTCCATCCTTAATAGCACAATCAACATTTGTATAATAAACATTTCCATATTCTTTATCATAACTAGTCAATGTTATTCCAACAGTCTTAGTTTTTATAGTAAGTGTTCCACCTAAGTAGTTATACTTGTAGTTTTGTTTTGCAGTATCGCTTATTGTTGAATACACATAGTATCTTCCAGCAGGAATCGCATAATCCTCTCCGGTTGTATAATAATTTCCACCGTTTGAACTAACTACATTATGCAAGTGGAACTCTAATCCAACATTAACCCACGAATCATTTTCTGTTAATCCATACCAAGGGTTGTTTGTACATGTATTAGATGCATCACTTACACTTCCTACTAGTCCATCTTCATAAGAAGGATAACAATAGAATAAGTACTCTTCTAAGTGATTTCTATTAGCACTTGTTGCAGTGATTTCAAATAAGTTTTCCTCATAGAAATCATATCTGTTTCCATAAATAATATCAGCGTCATTACTTGGAACTTTTTCTAACATACTATTAAATTCCAAAATAATTTCTCTACGATATACTTCAAATAATACTTGGCTTGAGATATCAGCACTACATTGAACATCTGCATCACTCACACTTCCTAAAGCTGTAGTCATACAGTATCCCATCTTACTTCTATATACTACTGTAACCTCATCACCTGAAGCATCTTCATCGCCATCTTTATATCCATCTAATGTTCTATACTCTAAATCTAATTCTAAGTTGTAGTTTCTACATGCATCTGAATTTGCTGTTCCTGTAACAGAAACATAATTTGAATAAGCACATTGATTTCTTCCATTACCCAACAGTTCTAAAGTTGATTTAGTTGCACCAAGTACATCAAATTGATACCAACCTGCATTCATATTTTCATAAACATTAGTTGATGGATTAAGTGTGTAGGTTCCTGGAACCAAAACAAGTTTTCCACTAAACATTCCATAAGTCTCATTACTCTTAAATCCTGTGTATAGTTTGCCATCTCTTATAAGTTTCCATCCGCCACTTCTAATCTCACTAGCATTATTATAGTGTTCTTGATCTAAATTAGCGTCTGGAGTATCTATTGACTTAGGGTCATTTTCCCTTGCTTCTGTATAGGCAGGACTATCTGCAGTCCATCCATTGAATGTCAAATTAGTTGATTTAGCAAATGTTTTTTCTCCATATATAACTATTTCCCAAGGATTAACATCATCAACACCGCTATAACTATATTCTCTTCTTTGCCCTGGAGTAGGTTGTACAATCATTGTTGCAGGATCAATTGAGAATGTATTAGCTTGATATTTAATTACGTAGTTAGCATAATTATTGTTTCTCAAATCTGTTGTTACATTTAAAGTTTTATAGTAACCATACTTTTTATTTGTTTCTATATATAAAGCTCTAGAGTTAATATAATCTTCATCAATTTGTAATATACCATCTAGGTATGTATTAGTATTTACATTAACATCTGCATATTGGTCGAAAGTAGAACAACTTGTATATTCATTACTTCCTCCAACAACAAGAATATTATTTGGATCTTCTAGTATTGTATCAGTTAAAGCATTTCCATTATAGATAGTTCCACGATAGTTACAAATAGAATAAAGCCCAACATCTTCTCCTGTTTGTCTTCTTAAAACACCTAAGACAACATCAACTGTATCACTATATTGTAAACCAGAAATAATGCTATAACCATTCAAATATGCACTTGCACTAGCTGATACTTTTTCACTGGTTGTATTCTTATTTGCATTGGCATAATTAGGATCTGGGTTTCCATATTCTTTATTACTTCCGTTTGCACTTACATTTAATATAACTTGCTTGATTGTAAACAGCGCATTACTTTCAACAAAGAAGTCATCATCTTCATCAAAGCTATAACATCCGGCATATTCAGTTTGACTCTTATCAACATATACTCCACCAGCAGTGTATTGAGAATCAACCAGATTACACTTGTTTGATTGCTTAGCCAGTTGTGGTGTTTCACTTCTAATCAATGGGTTAATCTTAACAATATAATCTGCACCTAAATCATATCCATCAGCAGCAGTACCAGAAATTGTTAATGATCCCAAAACAATTTTGTATAAACCAACATAGTTGTTTGTAATGTTATTGGTGTTATTAAATTGTTCATTATTATATGATCCACTTTCTTGTCTAGTTAGTGTTCCTGTAAAATCTGCAACTCCATAGTTACCTTGGAATAAATCTTCTAAGTTAGAGTTGCTTAAACTAACACTTGTTTCTCCAGCATTATATTGAGCACATCCAACACTTGTAAACACTGTCATATCAGCAAATGGAGCTTCCAAATAATCTCTAATTCCTGTTGTGTTTTTATTAACAGCCACACAATAACTAAATATTGGGTCCTCAGCACCATACATTTTGTCTTTGTTTTGTGGAGTAATCAATACTGTCTTTTTATCAACATGATATGAAACAAGAACACCAATTGCATTTCCACTAATTGTAAGAGATGAACCATTTGCAACTCTTACTCCATGATATTCTTGACCTGTTAAATCAAATATTGTGTTAGTCGAAGCATTATCACTTATAACAAGTAGAACTGCATACTTTCCACTTCTATTAGGAACATAGCCATCATCTATAGATACCCATCTAGAAGTTTCTTTAGAAAGAATATACATTTTAACATTTGCTCTTACATTTACATTTTGAGTTTGTACAAATGGAGAAGCAAATACGTTGTCTTCAAAGTTATATGTTGTTACAACTGGATCTCCACTCTTAGTTGTAACTCCATAACAATTCATAATCATATCCATATCTTGATCAGCGCTTCCACCTATCAAGTTACCTAACTCTACTCTACAATCAGTTCCAACATTGAAGTTATTAATAATACTATTGAAACCTGGAGCAGTGTTATCTACTACATCAACTTTAATTGATCTTGTATATGAATTACCTAAAACATATTTAAGAGAGTATTTTCCATCTGCATCTTTTACAACATGGCCATCATTATCTACTACTATTTCCTCAATAACATCATACACAGTTATCTTGATAAAGAAATCTATTCCATGGTCTAAATAATAGTTAACGCAGTCTGTTTGATCAACATGTGTATCATTATTCAAATCAACCTTTAATGCAGCTAGTTTATCACAAACTGGAGTAGTACCATCTGATGCATCTATATATTCAATATCAAGATTGTTTCTTTCAAGATTGTGTACGGCTGTATCAATATCAATTGTTATTCCATAGTTAGTTGAAATTGAGAAGGCTGTATATTGGAAATTATTTTCAATGATATATCTTCTATATTCCTCTTCGCTCATTTGTTGCAATTCATCTGTATCAATAAGAGTATATACTATTCCTGGTTGTAATACTTCAGTCTTAGCAAACTCAGTTTTCACATTGTCATAACCAATCAAGCTTTCACTTAGATATGTTCCACTATTATACAAAGCCATTAAATAATCAAAGAACTTATCTGATGAACTAGCACTAGCTAAAATTGAGCTTTGTCCATTAGCGCTAACATAGTAAATAGTATTTGTTGCATAATCTATTCTTATAGTTGCTTCGCTACCATCAACTAGTTTGTTATGAACATATCCACTTGGCTTACCACTACCTTGATAGTAAGGATATGTATTTTCGATATACTCACAATTAGCACCGCTACAGTTGCTATCTGATGAACCACCATATTTTATATCTGGTGCCAATTTGTCGATTTTATATATTTCAACTCTTGGATTCTTTTGCTCTCCTGTAATTGGATTAGCTCCATCATTGTCTGTATTATTAGATGCAAATGTTTCAATATAGAATCTATATCTACCATTAGTATGAATGTCCATTGTCATAACATTGCCAGTAAATGAAACCCAATCATCACCAACAACAGCATCTGAAGAAGTATCTGCTCTATAATATAATTGAGTTGAATTAGCATCTGTTGGCTTCATAGCACAATTAGCACCAACATCTTCTGGACACACATCTGAGTCATAAGCTGCACCATCTACTCTCCAGAATCTTACTTCCTTAACATATTCGCTATCTAATAGAGTTGTTTCAGCAGCAATAATTGGTAATCCAACTTTTATAACTGTTGTAGCACTCATTGTTATAGAAACTCTAACGTCTTGATTAGTTATGTATTCATTAGCAGCCCATCCATTTACATCTCTTACATCTTCTTTAGCATTACTCTTTTGGAAATAAGCTAACAAGGCTTGATTAATAATATCTTCAACATTAATAATTGCTTTCGAATTAGTATTGCCAAACTTATCTCTAATTATAACAACATAATTTCCTCTAGAATCTACAGTTAGTGTCATTTGATATTGCTCAGTTCTAAAATATGCTTGGCCATTTGTAAATGATGTTGTTGCATCTATATCAATTCCTACTAGTCCACTTTCAACATACAAATATTGTCTTAATATACCTTGTAAGCAAGATACTGTATAATCATCGCCTGGATTTGAAATTTCAGCAGGAAGAATGCTTGTTCCTTCACAAAAATAATTAAGAGCATATACTGTGTTAGCTGATTTAACAGAATCTATTACACTTGTTCCATCTTTGTAGTTATCTTTTATTGCATCCGCTGTAGTTGATGCATGATCGTAGATAACTGTATTTGGCAAGTATATATTAACTAGTTCTTCTCTAGTTGTTGATTCACTTGGAACTCCATTACTATCTTCGTAATCTATACAGATGTAACTAGCTTGGCTTGAACAATCAACAACATTACTATCTGAATGAGTTGGGTGATTATAGTTTGTATAAGTATCAACATCACTTATAGGTTGAGCCAATCCATATTGAATTGTAAGCGATGCTGCATTTTCATCAACATGTTCATCACCAGTTGCTTTCCAGAAGTTCATATAAATTTCTTTAAATCCAAATGAGGCAACTGTCACTCCTGTGTTAACACTCTTTAAATTTCTAATTCTGTAAGTATATGTTATTTCTTTTGCTGTAAAGAAAGCTGAGAAGTCTGCAACTGTTGTTACATATGCTGAGTCTTGATTGTTTTGTGATTCAACTATGTAGTAAACAAATTTATTAGCACCATGAGTAATGTAGTTATCGTCGCTGTCTTTTGCAATATAATTTTTATCTGGGGAGTTATCTAGGGTTAATGCGCAATTAGCATAATCTTCATTAGGGCAAGCAATTGTATCTATGTACCATCTATCATAGTCTTGGAAGTCTTCACCAGCAGATGAAGTAAATCCTTGTTCCCAAATTGCTATCGCTGTGTAATCATCAATATTGTTATAGGCATTAGTTAATTTAAATGTAATTCCATCCCTACCAGTAATTCCTGTACCTTGAATGTAGGTGATGTTATTAATTGTTTGTGCCTTATAAGCATTTGCACCAGTAACGTTTCCTTTGTAAGTAGATGAAAGGATTGTAACGGTTGGCCCCGCTGCTTTTACTGTTGTTCCAACAAATAAACACATGATAAAAATATAGCCAAGCACAAGAACTTTAGCTATATTTATCTTTCCAAGATAAAATAACCTATTTTTCATATTGCAATACCCCCACGCCATTAACTACTAATAGCATATCTTAATTATATATCAAGGATATCATCTATCCAATATTTTGGTAACTTTTAAGATATTTTTGTGCATAATATTTATATTATTATAAATAATATAAAGCAAGGGTACTTTAGGCACAAAAAAAAGACCATTTAGAACGCTCTAAACGGCCTTTTTTTCTTTAATTATTGAGATTTTCTTCTTCTTACTATAATAGAAGCACCCATTAATGAAATTGGAACCAAAATCATAGCAATTAGAGCCAAAATCGCATATGTGTAATTATTTTGTTCTGTCTTTGCAACATTTGCTAGAACATTAATATTTACAATAAGCGGAATATCCTCTATCTCAAGGTCACCATCTTTAGCATCAACAACTCTTGTGTTTGTAACCTTTATAGTATACACACCAGGAGAAGTAGCTAAACTATTTACGTGAGCTATTATATTAGCGTTATATGGCACATTTTCAAACCAAACTTCGCCATTATAATATAGAGATAACCTCAAGTTATCAACATGGTTAACTCCCTTATAATCCACGTTGTATACAGTAAATCCATCAAGCGCTTGTAATATACTTGCACCTTGATTTAATTCAACAGTAAATGTGTTGTTTCCATTTGCACCAACATTAGCAGCAACAGCAGGATCAACTATGAAGCTTATATTAGATTCATATCTTACATAAGTTACTCCTCTTACAGTTAATTTACTAACAGCAGCACTCTTATTTCCTGCAGCATCTGTGACATAGTAGTTGATACTAAAGTCTAAGTGAGCGCCCGCTAAATCAACCCCACTAGGTAGACTTGCAGTTGAAGCAATAAATTGTGTAACCTCTTCAGTTGTATCTATATTTGAAGCCGCCAATCCCTCAGCAATATCAGCGTGTTCAGCTAAAATATCAGAAGCTTTTAAAGCTGGATAAGTAGCATCAGCTGACGCTTTTGTTTGTCTATAAACATGGTATCTAGTTCCATCATAGAACGCTGTATATTTATAGTAATAATATAGCGGATCTCCTGCAGCATTATGTTTAGTAGCAACTAAGTAAACAGTAATTGTAGTCTTATGTTTGTTGAATACAACAGCAATTGTACCACCTGTATTATCATAATCAGCTGAACCATACATAACATCAGAATCATCACGCAATAATCCTGACTTACCATTAGCAAATGATGTAATGGCAGCCTTATTTGTAGCACTATCAATTAGATATCCTGTGCTAGTGTAAATAACTCTATCTAATGAACTTAATGAACTTGGCAATGCCCCAGCATCGCTAAGAGCAGTTGCTCCTGGAACACCGGTTGTACCAGGTGTTGTTGGAGTAACATCACTAGCAGATAAGAATAATTCTTTATAACTAACTTCACATCTTTCATCAGTTTCATTTGGTTGACACTTATCCTTATATTCATATAATTCAAACGGATCACCATTTAAATTATTGATTTCAGGTAATGTAGTATCAATAAATACATACCTTCTATCTTTATAGAATGAATCAAAGTTAGTTCCATCATTGTTTTCGCTTAATCCCGCAGTATCTATATCATTTATGTTAGCGTTAGATATTATTGTATATGTAACTGCATCAATAAATTTCTTGTCTTGAGATTTATACAACAAATTATAATCAGTCGCACAATTAACAATATATTTACCAGATTCTTGAGTTATCTTACAAGACATGATTCCATAGCTGAATTCTCCATCACCATTAACGGCCGCAACATCTGTTTGACCAATCCAAGTAACTGTCGGATTTGGAGTTGCAGTAGGATTATATGTAAGCATTAAAGCATTAATCTTGAATGTATACTGATCATTTCCAATATCTGTCATCTCTAAATTCTTAACTTGAGTAATTGTATCATGTACGCCCTCTAATATCACACAATCAGTAAGTATAGAAGTATCACAAGTACCTCTAGTTAAATACATAGCATTATAATAGTAAGAATCGCTTGAAGGCGCACTATTCATATCAATTCTTGTTCCACTATCCATTAAGCGCATATGAATAGTTCCTACACCATCTCTAAATGTTATTCTAGTTCCTGTAACAGCATGTCTTTGGTATTTGTACCAATGCGCTCCATCATCAACAGTATAATATGTATTCCATTGAGACAATTCATCATTAGCATCGCCATCAATATATGAGTTATCACTACCACCCACAACAACCAAATACAAGTCTTGTTTATTAAACCATTTCTTGTGTTCGATTTCTGTAGCAAGAATATGTTTTTCTCTAGTAGCAGTAGATACATATACATATTCACCTAGCACATCTTCATAGAAGACATCAGTAGTATTCTTTTGTAAAGAATACCTTGTAAGTTCGCCAGAATATATATTTACTAATTTACCATCTGGATTTGCACCAGTAGAATCAGGCATCTTAATCATAGTACCATTTACATCATCTACAACACCTGCTGATGTATATTTTGTAAACGCACTAATTGGTACATAACCAGAAGCAACATACCAATCATTAATAGTTCCTCTACTACATGCACCATCATTTGTAGGTTCAACACAAATTACTGGAGCGTTGAATAAGTGCATATTTCCAGTAAGCGGTTTAGTTGTATCAGTAATAGTTAATGTTAAATCGACATGTGATTGGTTACCAACGTTGTCAATTGCATAAATAGTTATGTCAAATGTACCAACATATGTAGGATCAAATGTTTCTAATTTATCTCCTGTGTCATTATGAATAAAGAAATAATATCTAGGAGTATATCTCTTTGTTATATAGTTATTATTTCTAATATAACCATAATCAAATGAGTTAATATTGTAGAACGAGATGATACTTGAAACAGCTTCTAGTCTTGTATCAATTACTCTATCCGCACTAGGATCTGTATCATTAAATATATACGTATTTACAGTTCTATCTGTCTTATACAATGTTTGCTCTGCACTAGCATTACCTATATTGTTAACTGGTTGATAATCAGCAGTTTCCAAATTATAGTCAGCAATGTCAGCAGGCATCTTATAAGCAGCCTTTGAAGTGATTGTATTCTTATTTCTAGTACTTCCTGTATTATTGCCATAATCGCTATAATTCTCAGTGATATAAGAAATAATCTTACCTAAAGCTTTACCTTCCTCAGTAAATCTTAAGCCACTAACTTCACATTGATATGAATAACTTCCACCAACACTATTTGTTACAGTACATCCTGTTGGATTAACATTATTAGCATTTGCTTCGATAGCGAAATTATCATTACCAATTCTAATAACTGGCGCAGTTTGGTCCTCATAGATAACAAGAGTACCATTGTAGTCTTGTGTTACATAGTTTTTAGTTTCATAGTCTTTTCCAAGAACTATAGAATTATATGTAATGTAAGTTGTTTCTCTATTTCTAACAATCGCATAGTCACCAACTTCAGATGTATCAAATACATATTGTCCTGATTCTATCAAATTAGCTCTATAGTATTGAATAACAGTACTACAATTGTCCACACCATATTCCTCGCTTTGTATATTACTACTCTTACGAGAACATATACCAACACCTAAGGCTGGGTCATCATGCTCTAGTCTAGTAATAACGTTATCTAGTGTTCTTACTTGTCTAGCAGCATGGGTTTTACCGGCAACAGGAGTAGCTGTACCATACTCATTAACATCAAACCATGTATTGTAGTAAGTAAGTTTTGAACTTGGAGAAGTTGTTGTTGTTGTAAATCCTGCATGTAATACAGGGAATTCTGGAACTTCTTCATTTTGCTCAATTATATATCTTTCAGCAACAATACCATTAGCATCATATGTACCAACATAGAATACAACATCACGTTTTTGGATAGTTAATGTCTTTATATATCCATTAACAATCTTAACTGTTGTAGTAGTTGTATCTTTAGCATCAATCAATGTTGCACCTTGTGCATAAATAGTATATGTAACAGAATCATCATTAGTATGACCAATAGATTCATTATTAGTTATTGTGTTTGTAACAATAAGAGCATAACCAGAAGCTGCAACATCTGCATATTCCTTCTCGTCTCCACCATAAGTAATCTTATAGTTTTCATTTACATTGCCTGGTACATCGACTTTTCTAAATACTAGATTATATCCTCCTGCATCTTCACATCCATATAAATCTGTTGTGATAAGACATGAAGCACCAGCCTCTCTTATTACGCTTAGACCTAAGTGTATATTCTTAGTTTCAGCTCCACCTGTTTGAGTATAGTAATTTCCTCCATGTAGGCTAGTTAATATTACTAAATCTTCACCATTAATGCTTCCGATTGAATCAGTTACATTAAAGTTATATTCTAATCTATCTTCATTATTTAGTGATTTATTTGCATATGGAGCCGTATTCATTCCAACAGCATAATCCTTTATACAGTTGTTTGTACCAGAACTTGTACAATCATGAGTAAGAGCATCAGCTTTATGAGAGTCTGTCGCTTGACCGTATACTTTAGTAACATCCATAATTGTTGCATCAATTTCTAATTGAGTTATTACAAAATCAACACCAGTATCTTGATCAATACTTCTTGAATATGCGTAGTTTTTCTCACCAAACTCATTTGATGCAACAATAATACCATTCATGATATTTAAAGTTGATGCAGTTTGGTTATAGTCTTCAACATAGAAGTAACCAAGCAATATTCTACTTGTTTCCCCATATGTCAGATGTGCATATCTAACACTCGTTGTAAACGCTGTACATCCTTCTGCTGTATCTGGTGTTCCCAAACAATATTTATCATAATACCTTGGATAGTTGCCTCTATCTGTAGGCATTGGTGATACAGATGTTGAATATGGAGAATCCAAAACAGCAGGTGCATTAGATTTATTGCTTACTCTAGAAACACCATAGTTGTATTCATCTTCCATATTATCAGATCCATCTAATGTGTTTTCTGCATATGCAAAACCATTTATAGTTACAGTTTCATTACCCGAACTACCAGAGAAAGTTGCATTAGTAAATGTTGAATGTGATTGACACTTACTAGCGCTTATTACACAGTGATATAAATCTGCTTTTGGATCCACTGTAATATCTTTATAAATAAATGTTGTTGTTACACTGAATTTCAAATGAACATCAGATAAACCATATACTTTGGTTTGATTATCATTAGGTGTAATAGTTATATTAGCTGGAGTAATTATATAAACCTTATTTTCAACAAATTCTGTAACTTTATAGTTAACATTCAGACAGTTTGTTGTAATTGGTGTTGCTGCTGTAGCATTACAATAACGATTATCCAATAATTCACCAGCAACAATCTTATAAGTACCAACATTTCTGTTATATCTTTGATTTGGTTGACTATTCCATACTCTGTTTAAAGCATATCTTTCATAAGCTCCCGCAGTAGCTGTTTCATCATTATCTTTAGTATATTCATCATTATATACATTGTAATTTAATAGAGTTGCTCCTTCTGGCAATCTAAATGTATCAGAAGTTCTTTGAGTTGTTGTAATTCCAGCAGCAACACTAGGATCATAGTTCTCAACAGGATCATGGTGTAATGTTGTTGTTACATATCCAACAATCAATGATGGAGCAATTGAAACATTTTGTCTATCATTGATACATGTAATTCTCTCAGAAATATCATAAATACAAAGAGCAATTTGATTATTAACATGGTCTGCACCATTTAATGTACCACCATTTACAAGTCCTCTACGTACAGCAGTATCTGGAGCATTTGAGCCATTAATAATTGCATATGTAGATTCCTCATAATATGTAATAGGATCAATTAAAGTTCCACTAGTATAGTTACCATATTGGAAACCTTGTCCTTCATTAGGAGTTATCTTTAATTGTCTTTCACTAATAGTCAATTCAGCAGGTATTGTATAAACAATATAGTTACTAGCATTATATGTATTCGAACTTGGAGTTTGAATAAAGCTTGCAACATGTGCCTTCCTATCAGCCTCGCTGTCCAAATCAGCATATTCACTTCTACATCTACTATCATTTGCATATTGAGTTGCACACGCAACTATAACGTATTTTCCAACTGTTTCTCCAGCAGTTCTATAGAAGTATATACCAAAGGCTCTATTACTATGGTCTCCTATAAATGCAGCAGGATTAGCAGTTCCCATAAACGCTTCTAAACTGAATGCACGAACTCCACTACCAGGAGTTGTTTCTGGGAAGAAAGTTAAGTAATCATCTCTACTTAGAGATTGTGGATCTCCCCAATCATCAGATTGCCTAATTGGAACATATCCTGTACCTGTATCATTTGGTGTAACAAGAGTTAGCGTAAAGTCTAAATAATCTTCTTCATCACCATAATTTTTATTAACAGCTTCTGTTTGAATATAAATTTCTCTGTGAACAATTTCAAAGAATACAGTTTCAGCAATCATACTTTGAACCTCTACAGTTGCTCCAGATGTCGCATCAGTATATGTTACAAAATATGTAATTGAATCTTCATAACTTCCTGTACCCTCTTTTGTAATACCATTAATGTAGAAGTTATAAGTTTCTAAACCAGTATAAGCAGCTTCACAATTTGTACCACCAGAAGCAACGCTATGACAAGCATGGCTAGAATCTCCATACCATCTAGCTAAATCTCCTTCACCAGTAGTTCCAGCAAATCCAACATTTGCTCCTTCTACTTTTCCATCAACAGGAGTAATTGTACCTATTGTACTATCTGCTCTGTCTGTAGAGTTATAGCCTGTAATATAATTAATTGCATAGTTATTAGAACCATTAAGATCACTATTTAGTGATAGTTGATATATATAATAGTATTCTCCACCTGCATCATATCTATCAGCAGCATCACTACCTTCACCTTTTCTTAATATTTGAGATCCAGGATCTGCATCAGAAATATGTGGTTTAATAACATCAAATAAGATGTCATTATATGTATTGTAAGAAGTTGCACCACCTGCGACTTCTGTATCAACACTCCAAGCAGTCCATGGAGCCTTAGCTAAGCTGTTATCCACTGCATAGAATCTAGTCACTCCTGTTGGAATGAATGTATTATCTCCACCAGAACAATAATCTCTTCCTACATAATCGGTTAAACCAAACATATCCTTTAAGTTTTTACAAGTGAATCCTTCGATTGGATCTGTATCTCCATAAATCTTGTAGTTATATTCAGTATTCATTACAACTTTTCTTGTAGTGATTGTGAATGCCAAATCTGTATTATCAAGTGTGAATGTATCATTATTGGTAAATGAGTGTGTAGTACCATTAAATACATGTAAAGCAGTATTGTTACCATCATAATTGATGATAAAGTTTTTACATTCATAGTCTGCAGTTAATCCAACAGGTGTGCTGTTATTTCCACACATCTTCTTTGCATTAGTTGCACTATCTAAGTTACCTAATGTTATTACATAGTCACCAACTGATTGCAATTGATAAATTCTATTTGCCTCGCCCATTGAGATTTGAGCTTTTGTAGCATAATTGAAATATGTAGCATAATCATAAGTTTCTTCAAATGAACTTGCAGTATTTGTTCCAGTCAAAGGAATCCTAAATAATGTACCTGTATTAAGCGCAGTATTATCTGGTTTATTGAAACTAAATGTTCCTGAAGGTGCACTTGGAGCAACATCATATTTATAATAAGTATCATTACCTGGATATGCTATATCATAACAACCAGTACCTGTATTTCTGTTTTCTAAGGCACATACAACTAAAGTTGAGTTGTTTGTATTTTTAAGAGTTGTGTAATCAAGAGTTGGTGTAATAGCATTTCCACCATCATCAGTTGTCTTAATTTTGCTCACTAAGTAATTATATTTATCATTACTTACTTGATATTTATAACCTAAATCATACAAAGTTCCATTACTTTCAACACAATTAGTATATCCTGCACCATAACTATATTCATAAGTAGAGTTATTGTTAAATGTGTTGTAAGCACAACCATACATCTTAGTTTGTGAGCCATATACACTAATATCAATTGAAGCAGGCGTGATGTATAATCCACCAGCATATTTATTTTTAATTTCATAGTTAGTATATCTTAAGATTGTAGTTGCAGTATCAAAAGTAATTCCACCATAAACAGCAACTGTTGGTACAATGTCAGTTAAATTGATTGTATAGAAACCAACATCATCCATTAATCCATATGGATCAATTAAGTTTGAATGTCCTTTTGGAGCAACATCTTGTCTAACAGGTGTCTTAGCAAAGTTTGCATAAATTTCATCAGCATTACCTGCAGCCAATGTAATCATACCAGTGTTTGCAGCCCCACCAACAGCAGAAACAGTGTATCCAAACAAGTTATTTATTTCTCCATATCCATAATTTGTATGATCTGGAGAAGTTATTCCAACCATTTCGCATCCATACTTAACGGCTTGACCATTATAAGTTGTATCTGTTCCATCACAATAGTAGTAGTGATTATCAAAAATCTTATTTACTGCAGAATCCTTTAAATTAGCAAGTCTAGCGCTATAAGTTCCATCTCCAACACCACTAGCAGTTAATTGCGTATTATAATTTCCATAACTATTATACATAGCTTGTCCATATTCTTTTTGATAATAAGTTCCATATAAATCTACTTCTCTAGGAACAATATTAACAACACCATCAGCCACATCGGTAAATGTTTTTCCTTCAGCAGTTAAAATAACGTTATAATCAACATAAACAAGATTGTAGTTAGGATGTAACCATTTGTTAGTAGCAAGATCCAATTGTCCTATTGTAGCATATACATAATATTTACCAGCAGGAACCGCATATGTACTCTCTGTAAATCCTGTTTGTATATATGGAGCTAGGAAGAATTTCAAATTCAATCCATTTGTTCCAGAACCCCATGTGTCTCCTTCACTTATACCATACTCAACACCTTCACATGTTATGCCGGCATTAATATCATCTTGAGTGAATTTTCCATATTTAATACCATTAACTACATAAGCACCAGAAGGATCCTTCTTATAACAAGTTATTATTTCAGTTTCGCTTCCTGATGGTCCAAACGTTGGAAGATTTGATGAATCTTCCACTGTGAATATTCCTTCAGAGAAGAAACTATAAACATTACCATAAGTCACCTCATATAGGTTAAATGAAATAATTACATCTCTTTTGAAAATAAAGAACTTAATAGTTTTAACTTCATCTCCACCAGTTTGACAACTTGCTGAATAGCCATCTGTACCAATATTACCGCAATAATGTCTACCATTGTGATCATATTTTACTCCAGTATTAGCTACAGTAACAGATGATGTAACTTGTTTAGTGTCATTGTCTACTCTATTAGTTGGAGCACTATCATCCCAATCTAAATTATAGTTACTACACTCACTTGTTCCAGTATTAGAAACTGTATAAATATAGTCTGAAACATTACATAAAGTTTTACCATTTGTTACAACATGCATTTTTGCAGCACTAAATACATATGAGTACCATCCAACTGAAATTGAATTTGGACTTTCTCTTGTAATAGTAGCACTTCCTGCTGTTCCTGATTCTCCAGCTAATAAACCATAAGTTTGATAAGTTAGAGCACCACTAGTTGTAATTGTTACCTTATCTGTATTAGTGTCAACAGATACATCATAAATACCAATCTTTCCTTCTTGACATTGAGTAAAGCTAGAATTTGTGAAACTAGAAGTTAAGCAAACATTTCCACTATTATATGTGTAATTTGCTCCCATCCAATCAAATGTCTTATCATCAACTAAATCAACAAGTGGGAATTGATATGTAAATGTTGCTCCCCCAAATAACTCTCTTGTTGTTGTTCTTCTTTCTGTAAAGTATAAATAGTTATCCACAACATCAGCAGCACCAACATTGTATGGATTGTCAGTATATACAGGAGCATTTGGATAAGTAACATCAGTTATTGTATCTGTGAATCCTGTAGAGAAGCCATCAGCATAAGTAGACTTAGTTATTCCTCTTGTCTCACCATAAACTATAATTTCAAATCTTGGATCGTTGTGTTGAGGGTTAGAATATTCTTTACCTTGGTTAGAACCAGGTTGAACAATGATTTGTCCTGGGTTAATAGTATAAAGAGCATCTACATACTCAATATAGTAGTTTTGATTACCATTATTATCATTTGGTAAGATTTTAACAGAATAATCTTCTTCATCAGATGCATAATTATACTTCCATACATCAGAAACAAATGTATCAGTAAATTCAATTAAATCTGTATTATCTCTTGTCAATTTATGGTATGTATATCCATCTGTTTCGTTACCTATTTTTATATACATTCCATATCTATAGTCAGCACCAACTTCAATTGGTTCTAAATTACCATTTTCATCTAAATAGAATACATTTGTATCATATAGAGTATGTTTTGTAGCAGTTAATAGAGAATATCCATTTAAATCACAATCAGCGTGTGCACCAGTTGTTTTTGTAATTATACTAGTACTATTACATACATAGTATGTTCCAACTTTTTCACCCATTTCACGTCTTAAGTAACCTTGAATAATGTAATTGTATCTAGGATCTCCTGCAGTTGCATCAGAATAGTCTTTAACATTTGTGTTGTTAATTAACCCCGTAATTGTAAATCCATTCAAATATCCTGCAGTTGAAATTTTCTTATCTTCATCAACATACTTGCTAGCATTTACTAATGCATTTGTATTGTTAGCTTGCTTATAGTTAGTATCAACCATACCATAAGTCTTACTACCACCATTTGCAGTAATTGTTAATTTTGCTTGTTCTACAGTATATAAAACATTACTAATTGTTTCTCCATAACTATCTTGATCATGGCCATACTTATAAACAAAATCCTCATCAACCTTATAATTCTTAATTGCCGTAGAATCATAATTTTGTAATAAGTCATTAGGGTCCATTCCATCAAGTAAGTAACTTGGATGTAATCTTAATACATAGTTTTCTGAGAAATCTGTATTAGATAATTCAGCACCTGCTCTACCGATGTGTAAATTACCCATTGTTATGTAATAGTAACCAACATCTTTATATGCATTATATGTGTTTAATTCCATATTATATTTATTGGCACCTGTTGCATATGTAATACTCATTTCGCCTAGAATTGATGCATCCTCATTAGCTAAAACATCTTTTAATTGCTTACCTATTGCAGAGCTTTCGCTATCTCCTTGGCTATATGGGTCAGCAGCTGTACAATATACCAATCCATAGTTTCCACCAGCTGAATTCTCATAGTTTTGATCAACAAAGTCATATGTATCTTTATATGTTCCTGTTGGGTCATAATCTAAAGTGAATAAGTTATAGAAGAATGAAGCTGTATTAGTTGTAGCATACACACAATAATCTATTGAATAATCATTTAGCGCATATGAACCATAATTAACTGTTTTAGCTATTGGTCTAACAAGTAATACTCTTGGATTAACATAATAACATAAAGTAATAACTGTTTTGTTTGGAGTATGAGTTTGACTTCCTGTTGCAGTAACAAAGTTGTGTCCAACATCTGTAATTTCAAATTTAATCTCATAACTTCCTGCGTTGTCAAACTTTAATGTTGTTGCATCAGTTACCTCTTCCCATGCAGGTTGTTCACTGCCACCACACTTACCTGTTCCAGCAGTTCTACAAACATATACTCTTAAATGGTTATAATAAGAATCATCATCTGCATTTGTTGTTTTAAACAATTGATCACTTAAAGCAAACTTATAAATTCTATCTGAATGAGTGTAAGTAGTATTATACACACTATAATCAACAGCACCATAACTAGCAGCATTGTACTCAGTTTTTGTTAGTAACATATAAGCAGTAGAGTTATCCACATAATTATAAGTTCCATTAGACATAACTAGACCATAGCACTTTAATAAATCCATTTTATTTTGAATTACACTACCAATTTCTAGTCTACAAGTTGTATCTAGATTATTTCTTGCAATTGTTGGATCTTCTAACATTTGTCCATTAGCATCAATTGAAGCAATACCAGGAGCTGTGTTATCTAGCACTCTAATTTCTAAAGTAATTGGATCAGAAACATTTCCAACATAGTCATGAGCCTCAAATACCAACTTAAAATTAATTCCCTTATCAATAAATGTATTAACAATATCATTACATACATTATTATCTCTATCTGTTACAGAATCACATGCTGGTGTAGTGCTATAACCTGTAGCATCCACCAACATTTCATATACTGTAAATTTAACAAATTCTTTTTTCACTGCAGCAGCATCTGCATCATAGTATTTTAATTCACTTGAATATTGAGTATAGTTGTTTTTGATAATCAAATCTGAATCAGCAATATAGGCATTGCCGTTTGCTGCATCTTCTTGATATCCATAACTTACTCTTGTTAAGCTATTTGTAATATCTGTTGTAGATGTTCCATTTCTATCTAAAGTACGTAACTCATATGATGTATATGTGTTAACAGTTTTTTGATAAATTGATTTTTCAACAGGACTAGTAGCTTGTCCTGAAGATGTATAATCCCCAGCAATGATAACTGAATCGCTTGCTCGTAGAAGCCCTATTCTAATTGCATCAGCATAATTAAATGTTGCTAATTTAGTTGCCATGTCATAGAAACCATTAGTTTTATCAATTTCCACAACTGTTCTTGTTAATTCATGTCTTATTGTATCTTGCTTTTCTGTTGCATAAGCTTTTGTTGCAATATCTTCAAACATATTGTAAGAAATAACAGAATTAGTACAATCAGTTTCCTCTAAAACACCTGTTGGATATTCATAGATTCCACCACCTGCACCAACAACATACATGCTAGAACAAATTACATTTTCTAAACCTGAACTTGCTGCTTGATTAGCAAGAGTAACAACTGGTTTATGTTGGTCTATTATAGATACATCAATAGTTGAACTTGTTGAGTTACCATAAATATCTTGTATTCTTATAAAAAATCTACCATTTTCATTTAAAACTAAGTTAGTTCTATTATGTCTAGTTAATGAGTCAGCAGCAGGAGAAGAGATACTATCTAAATCATCTATTAACAAACCTTGAAAATATTTATCTCCTGAGAATCCTGTAAAGTTATTACTTACTGCTTTTTTACCATAATCATTTGAACTTATAGATTGAGTTCCTTGTAATGCATGTAATGAATAACCACTCTTTGAAGAATCAATACAATCAGAAGAAGCATATCCATCGTTTTCATCATCAGCAATGCTTGCTAGTCTACAGAAATAAGTTAATTTAATGCTTGAATTTGTTGTATCAGATATTCTTAATTCATCACTTGTATCATTTGCAAAATATAATGGATTCATCAAAATATCAGCAAAAGTTTCATCTTTAATTCCATATTCTGGTTCAATTACGATAGTTGAATAGAATTCTAATCCAATAGTTACGTTTTCCTTAGTTAAGCGGCTCAACGCATTGATTGTATCGTATTGTAGTTGGAAATTTCTAACAGCAGTATCAATATTGTCACCATAGTTAGAATATGAAGTAAGTGTGCCATTTTCATATACTAAATAATAGATTGTTAAGTCTTTATTACTTACATCATCAATAACTGGAGAATCTGTATCATCATTATGAACTGATGGATCAAGTGTATTTCCAAATATATCAGTTAAGAAGAAGTTATATGTTCCATTAGCATCGATTGTTAATAAGAACTTATAACCTGTTGAATTTGCTGTAACACCTTGTAAATATGATGTTTGATCATCGAAGTTATAGTAGTAATAAACGATTTTATCTGTACTTCCATCATTATAAAATGTGTTAGTTGCATAAATACTATTATAAGTTAAGATATCAGCAACTGTTCTACTTGCTAGAGGAATTGAATGAGATGTAACTGTTGAGAAATAGAATGCAGCAGCATTAGAGAATTCAACAGTAAATGTGTTTGTTTTAGTGTCATCGTCTGTGCCACCAGTATTATAGTGTGCTGTATATTCTAGACAAACTTCATAACTACCAGCAGTCACTGCACAATCATTATCTGCGCTAGGAACTGGTGAAGTTTTTGCTACGTCAGCATTGAATTTATAATCGCTAATTGGCTTAGCTAGTGTATAGGTAATTGTTTTGTTTGGAGTTAAGTTGTCTGCTTCTGCAGCAGCATCATAGAAATAAACGTATATATTGTGTTCTCTAAATTCTGTGTTTCTTAAATAGTAGGTAAATGTATATGTTCCTGAAGCATAAATGGCAGAACTTGCTAAACTGCCAGTTCTATCAGGTTGAATAGTTGTTCCCATCTTATTTCTTATTTGACCATACTCATAATTTCCTGTAGTATCATTCAAACTATAAATATCATAGTCAGTTGTAGTAGTATCTGATTTTGAATAACCAGCTTCTGCAATGATAATAAATTTATACTTTGTTGAGATATTGTGTACTTTAAATGTTACTTGGTTCCATGTATCTGAATCTCTATCCTCTAGATCAGGATTGCTTGGATCAAAAAGAGGATCTGATGTTTGAGCTTGTAAGTAATATATTTGCTTACCCGTTGCAGGTGTATATGAAATACATTCCAAAGCAGCATCTCCTGTCTTTGAATTGTTTCCTTTATAACTGTTACTTACAATTGTGTAATCACCTGTCTTGCACTCATTGTTGATAACACCATTTATTGTAGTGACACTACTATCATGGTTACCATCAGTGCCAGTAGTATAATCATCATAATTAGAATAGCCTTCAGCATTTACAACACTTCCAGCAAATAGACATGCAAAGAAAAATAAACTAAATACAAAGTATTTAGAAATATTCTTACAGCTTTGTCTTAAACACAAAAAAACCGTTTTCATATAAAATACCCCCATAACAAACAACACCTAATGTCATTAGATGTACTTAAATTGTATAATACTTGACCCAAATAATGTATATTTTAGGGTCTTTTTTTTAAATAATGTGCAAAACAATATAATATTATAAATATTATATATAATAATAGACAAAAAAAGAGGATGACCATTGGTCACCCTCCGTTAGTAATTAAATAACCCTTTTCTTCTTTTGGATATAAATTCCAGCAGCAATAATTAGAACAAATCCAATTATTAGAATTATCATCACTGTGTAATTATTTTCGATTTCCTTAACCTCTACATAACCCTCTTCGATATTAAGAGTATATACAAGTTGAGTAACATCTTTACCATCGACCTTAGTAGTTGCATATATCTTATATGTTCCAACTAGACTGGTGTCAATTTCTTCCACTCTTCTACCATTGTATTCATATATTAAATTGTAATCATTAATATCTGTCATAGTATTAGTGTGGAAATCAGTTAATGTTGCGATTAACTCTGGCAATTCAAATGATGCGCCTTGAGTAATTGTGTATGTATTAACTCCTGTTGTAGTTGCAAATACAGCACCACCATTAGTTCTATTAACTATGTGTATTACTCTTACATCTTCACTTACATTTCCAGCCTTGTCTACAACATATGTTGTGATGTAGTAAACAACATCATATTTTACATAACTATCAACAGTATTAGAGTTTACAACATCTCTAACACTGCTCAAGCTACCATTCAAATAAGCTTCTACAAATTTGATTGTGCCATGAGTTGGTGTTTCATATAACTTAGATTGTTTCTTTCCATCATCATCAATATAAATCATTGTTCCAGAAGGAGTTTCTCCCGCTTCGGGAATTGTATTACTTACACCAATGTTTGTATCAGAATCAACTTCACCAGTACAATCCGCATACATATCTCCATCTTTCTTACATACAAACTCTACGCCTTTATAAGTGAATGTAAAGTCTGGCACGCTTGGATTAGCATTGCCTTCAACATAAGATTGAAGTTTTACTCTTATATTAATTGTACTACCAGAGCTATAGCTTACACCAGTATTTTCATTAAGTGCACCATTTTCTCCAACATATTCAGATAAGATGTTTTCTGTTCTAACTGTATAGTAACACTCAGCAAAGTTAGGGTTACCACCACAATTATTAGCAACTGTTTGATCAATTACGTTTTGTAAGTATTCTAGCAAGATATCTGCAGCTTCAATATTATCATATCCTTGGATAGATAAGTAGTTAACAAAGTCATATTCACTGCTTGTATCAGTATATATAACTCCTAATTTTTCATTATCTACCTTAATCTTTATTGTAGATACATTTCCACTTTCTACGTTTAAAGTAGACTTGTTACCTGCATCATCAAATACATCACCAGCAATTGTCAATTGAACATCTGCACTACCAATATCATTTCCAGATGCAGCTTCGATTGAGAAGTATACGATATGTAAATAGAAGTTATCTTCTTCAATATACATAGATTGATGTCCTTTGTGAACAATTATATAGTTAGCATTTATGCCTATTAGCGTCTTAATCTTATTATCAACATCATTGATATTGATTGTATAATTAGGATCTCTAACTCTAATCATTGCAGCAAAATTATCATTATTACTATTGATGTAGTAACTGCCATCATAAATACTTTGGTTAGTTAAAATTTGAATTACATCGCCATTTAAATTAGCAAGTTTAAATTCGCTCTCCCAACCAGTAGAACTAGCAGCACTTATACCTTCAAGAGAAGGATCTTTTACATCATAGTAACTATGTCCAAATAGGATAGAACTATAATCAACATTTTCTCTTAAATCCAATTGTTGAGTTAATCTAGATGGTAATTCTGCATTATTTACAAATTGATTATCACTGATATTATTGTTAATCAATTGAGTATCTGAAACATATGCATTATATAGACGCACAGAGTATAAACTTCTAGCATTATCTACACTTACTCCAGATAAAGCACTTACTTCAAATGGATTACCATTTACTATTAAATAATAAGCATTTTCAGCGGCATCTTTATCCTTAATAAATGTTAGAGATAGTGTCGCTTCATCATCCATCTTATATTGATAGAAATCAACATAATGGTTAGCATTAGCTCTAAATATTGTCTTAGTAATTTCAGCGTTATTTCCTGGTACAGGAATAATTGTATTGTTGATTGTTACATTAATATTGCCTCTATGCAATATCTCTAAAGTAAAGTTAGAAGCAAGATTTGGTAATACATAATCCACACCTGCAGCTATAACTGGATGAGCACCAATAGCAGAAATATTGTCATAATGTCCTACAGTTAAAGCCTCTGCATCAGCGTATGAAACAATCTTCTTACATATATACTTATCTGCAGTTACTTCACATACAAATCCTGAAACAGTCTTTGTAATATTATCATAAGATCTATTGAATGTTAATGCATATGTTCCAGCTCCTGGAGCAGAAGCAACCGCATCTTTATTAATCTCAACAATCAATTGATATTGTTCGTAAGCCTTAACAATCTTAGAAGTATCAAACATTACGCCTTCAATTTGGTTATGACTGTTGTATGCCAATTTGCTCTTATTTCCAATAGAAACTATTTCAGCATAAGTAACTTCTTTGCTACATCTTAAAACATTATCTCCCATATTTCCAAAACAAGCAAATCCACTTAATTCTGTATTATTTGTACCATCTGTAAAGATAATCTCTTTACCATCAACAGATAAAGATGTAGCTAGATTATCAACTAGAGGAATATCCACAGTTAATATTCTATTATACTTCATATGTGAATTATTCTTGATATCAAATCCATAACTGTTATACATAGAATTATTGAACCAGCCAATCATATTATCTTTATGATATACAATCGATACAGGTAAATCATCCTCTGTATTAGTTTGTCCTACAAATGGTGTAGTTAGAATTCTAGTTAAACCATTATGTGCAGCATCTACAATAACTGGTTCATAAGATACAACACCTGCGTTGTTATAAACAATCTTATTTCCAATTGTTTCTATATCACTACAATTTGATTCATAACATAAACCAATTAGATTAATATTATTTAACTTAACGCCCTCAGCAGCTGTTGGAACTTGCTCACTTCTATTAACTAAGATGTGAACAGAAGCTTCAACATCATCTGTGCCATTGTATGTATATCTACAATCAACGTTAGTAACTAAATCTGTAGTTGTTGTTGGTGTACACATTGCCTCATCTGTAGTAACTGTTCCATCTGCTTTTCTAAGATTTAATCTTAAATAGAAGCTTCTAGAAACATGTACACCCTCAGAGAACTTAACATTAAATGTCAATTCTGTATTATTCTTTCTAACATATTTTCCAGTATTAATGATATCCACGATGAATGGGGCATCAGTATCACCTTTTATCGCTCCATGAGGAACAATATCAATGATAGTTTGTGCAAGATCATCTGTAATTTCATTACCGAATGGGTCAGAAATATGTTGTGATCCCTTAATCTTGTTGTTAGGGCTTGTTTGTCCAGAATAGATAAGAGTACCATTATCACCCTTTGTCAATCTGTACTTATACAAGATATTTCTACCAACAATCTTAACAATTCCAGCATCTTCTCCAGAAGGCGTACATGGAGAGATATATACATCATCAGCTTGATAGTTTTCTCCCCTTGCGAATTGAACCATAAGTATTGGCAATGAACACAAGTAGTTAGTATCAATGTCTCCATCTTCATCTAGTGGCATGTTAACCTTTTCAGAGAATTGGATACCTAAAATGATAGATGTTGGATATGTGTATATACCTGCTGTTGGATATACTTGATATGCATAAACATTTGTTTTATCCACAGTAATACTTGTAATATTTTCTCCATCATATTGAGGAGTTAAACTGTTTAGAGCAACTCTAGGTGCTGTTCTATCAACAAAGCTTGATACATAAACTTTATTTGTTGGATGAGTACTATTATAAGTACTAGTATTATTATTTCCATCTGTTAAAGTAATCTCTAACATGTATTTACCTTCTTCTAATGAAGGATCATTTGGCCAATTGATAATTAAGCAAGATGTAAATGTAAATGTATCATTATTACAGAATCCAAGCATTGATTGATCAAGTTGTCCTGTAATGATATTATTTGCATCCTTTGTCCATGTATATTGGATATTGCTTGCAAAGTTAATTCCACTACCCATACGGATAATTTCATAATTAGCAAAGTTATTATAATATACAAATCCATCTTTAATAGTATAAGTAACACCACCAATAACAAATGTATTATCTGGATTTATTATAGTTCTTGATGCATCAGTTCCTGATGTATCAACTAGATAACCATCATATATTACATACTCAGTAGAATTAATATTTACATATGCATCACTTATTGACACTTTAGAGAATTGTGCATTTTGATCTTTTGAACTATAGTATCCATCATACCAAATATTTAGATATGAAGTATCATATTCACTAATTTCAGCAATATTTACACCATCTCCATCATAAATTGATGTTCCTGCGTATCTATCCATATCTAAAGCATAGTTATTAGCAATTAAAGTTGGTAAGTATTCCATAAATGTTGTTTCTAATAAATCATATCCAGAAACAACTCTTATAGAGTGAATTGTATAATTATCACCAAATACAATTGAATCCATTTGCGGATTAATCTTTTCTTCTAGAGTTTCATAAACTCTATCAATATTATCATAGATATCCTCATTAATAACATTAGCGGTATCTATCGCTCCATTTATGTATGTAGATACATAATATCTATGATTAGTATCATCTATTTTATAGCTAACAGCAACATGTGAATAACCACTTGGCAAGTATAATGACTTAGTTTCTGCATTTGTATGTGTTGCGTTAGAAATTGTATAAAGTTTAACTGTGCTTGGAGATGATAAGTAAACTAACATCTCTATTGTAAAGTTAGCTTTAAACATTGTTCTAGAGAAGTAATTTTCATTTACAAATGAATCTCTTTGGATTCCTTCATATGTTTCTGTTGAATAAATGTTTCCACTTGCTGGTACAAATTCAACACTACCAATAAATCCATTATATGCATCATTCCATAAACCATTCTCTGATTTTCCATCATAACTATTACCAGAAATATCATTCCACTTCTTAATGTTATCTTGGTCTAGATATGCTCTAGGTGCTGTGTTATCAGTGAATAATACATTTGTAGTTAAAATTCCCTCATAGATATAAGCATTTTTATTAACTGGATTAGCACTATCTGAGAATGCTCCTTCTAAGAATCTATAAGATACTCTATAATCATCAACTGTCTTACTCTTTACAGTTATAACCATATGTATCTTACTTCTAAAGTCTTGATGATATTGATATGTTGAAATAATAACATCAACTAGATTATCAGATAGAGTAACTGTATTTGTTACAGAAGCAGCCTTTTCACCTATTTCACCATGTTCTATAACATTATAATTAATTATTGGATTTGTATTGTTAATAGTAGTTCCATTTGAAGTTTCACCATTAATTTCTATTCCTCCATATTGTGAATCACCAGATTTGCTGACATTATCAACAATAATTTGAACCCTAGATGTATCAAATGTCATATCAGTTAAATCATCAAATATAATTGTTTGAGTATTTGTTATAGTTTTAGATGTTGAAGCATAACTAACAACAGCCTTACCATCCTCAAATGTAGCCTCATACTTGTCATACCAAATAACTTGCTTACTTGCTAGATTTAAAGTATAAGCATTTGTATAAGCTCCGTTTTGAATTTCAAATACAACTTCATTGCTTGCGCTATGATATGTACCATATATTGAATTTCCATCAGTATCTGTAAGAGTATAAGTTCCTCCATTATCAGTATAAGTATACTCAACTCCATGTATTGCTACATAGTTACCCACTAACGTAGTGAATGTTGAATAATTATCATACCAATAAATACTATTCTTATCATCGCTTAGATAGTAAGTAATAGAGTTGATTACAAATCTTCCACCACTCACATTAACGGTATTAACACTTCCTGCGTTATTTTCATAATCATAGTAAGAAATCTTAGTTCCATCAGCATTCTTATATAAATTGATTGAAATAATATGATTTCCTTCCTTATCTGTTCTTTCCCACTTAGGCTTAACAGGGTCAATAACAACATTTCCAAGTTCTACCAAGTTTACAGTAACATCAAGTGGATTATTAGCTCTATCAACAATAGTGTCAATACTATTTACTAATGTTCCATCCGGTCTATAAATATATGCATTTTGACTATCACTAGAAGTACTATCATAAACAACAACATAATCATAACCTGAAACGTTGATTTCTTGTGGTACTCCATCTACTTTGGTACTGAAAGCGCCTCCTGTATAAGAGTTAGCGTGTATTACATTTATTGAATCCAACATCACAACAGGAGCCATTCTTGAAACTTCTTCTACGTTATCAACTTTGCTATAACATAATGTTGTCTCAGAGAATCCGTTTGTTGGTAAACATGTAAACATTCTGAATCCAGATGAATCTGAAGCATATAAATACTTCTTAGTTGTTATATTTACATATTCTGTGAAGTACATTCTATAGTAAATGTATGTACCTCTAGCATATGAAACCTCAGTTATTGCTTCAAAGTCATCAAAGTCATAAACATAATGACCATTTGCAATTTCAAGATCTGTAACTGAATTGTCTTTAATAGCAACAGTTTCAAAACCTTGTAGCCATGGATATCTAGTATCCGCATTAAGCGCTGATAAGTAATTTGTCAAATCAACACTATTAATCTTATTTACCATGAACATACACTTAGTTGTAGAGTATGCTTTATGTTCTGCTGTTGCACCAACTGTAGTAATATCACCACTACATGAGATAATCTCGTAGTTACCTGTTTCAGTATCATAAAGTCTTGCAGAGAAGTCTCTTGATACAACATATGTTGCAACATCTTTAAACTTAACATTAATCTTTACTAATGTTCCATTAGAGTAATCTTGATCACTTACAATATTTTCATATGTGAATGATTCTATTAAGTTTACTGCTTGTGGATTTGTATCAATGTAATTAGCTAAGTACTTATATTCTGATAATTGTTTTTTGCCATTATCATTCAAATCATAAATACATGTAGCAATTGTGTTATTGTCAACAGCCTCACACACAACCATAATTACATCTCTATCTGTTTCTTCTTCACTCTTTCTTAAGTAAGCAACAAAAGAAGTATCAGTGTGAATTGTAGTTCTAAATGTTAATCTATAATTATTACCCACCTCTGGTGAATCTATTGCAATTACTTCATTTAGAACATCGTAATTACTATTATATGCTCCACTTACAATAGTGTCATAACTATCTGGATCAAACTTAGTTATTACTGGTATTTCATTAGTACATATAGAATATCTATTTGTATTATTTATTTCATATGGTTCACATGTTAATTGTAGTTTATTATCGCTATCATACATGCTTGTTAAAGTAGCAGTGAATTTTACCTTTTCGTCTAGAACATAGTTATAGTATAACAATAAGTAAATATTTTCACTTGTTGTCTCACTTGAAACTGAATAATACATATCTGTAGAAGATGTATAAATAACATTTCCTCCATCTTCATTTCTTGTAGCAACATAAGCACCATCGAAGAATCCTTCAATCTTAGCCTTATATGCACCTTGGTCTGTAGCAGTCACATAATCACTACCATCATATTTCTTAATTGAACCAGTATCAACAGAGAAGTTCATCTCAGTTTCATGTAATGAAGCATATTGAATATTACTATCTAAGTTAATCTCGTTTCCTGAAATATCTTTAATGTTATTAGCTAGCATAAATGTAAATGCCATAGTACCATTATCACCATTACTACTACGCATGTTATCAACATCTTTTCTAGTAATTGTGTACTTAAATATTATATTAATACCTATATAGTATTCATTTCCACCAGCTTCAGCAGAAGCACAATTTATATTAGGCTTTCCACTTGCACTTATATTACATATATCAAATGTAACATCAGAGAAGTCAAAATCACCTTTGTGTGTAACTCCACCAAATGAGATACGAACATTCATTGTATCTTGAGAGCCACTGTTGAAATCAGCCACATAATCTTTATGTATTGAAATAGATTTAGAGAAACTAGCTACAACTGTAACTTCATCCCCTGCACTATAATACATGTTATTAACAGCATTTTCATTTGGCATTATATCAAATCCTGTCATAACAGCTTCATCATTAATTATGTAGTATGGTGTATCATCTTTAATAATTGTTTCATTTCCTGCATTATCAACAACCTTAACCCACAAGTACCATTTACCTGTAGTTAAAGATGCAAGAGGAATATAGAAGTCACCAGTTAAGGCATTATAACTATAGTTAGACTCATTTGTAACAGGAATCTTATTTGTCCAATCAATTGAAGTATAAACGATTTCTCTGTTTTGCCAGCTATAGTATAAATGAGTATATTCTGAATTAGAATTATGAACAGCAATACCACTACCAGAAACAGTATCTCCTGCCTTAGTAGAACTCATTAGATTTGAATCACTTAAGTTAACTGTAGTCATGCTGTTTTCTACATTTGTACAATCTCCTCCAGGAAGTGAACAATAGTTACCATCTTTGAAGTAAGCATCTAACCATCTAACAATACCATTAGTTTCATAATAGTTATAACCAACTGTTATATCTTCTGGAGTTGCATCTTTAGCGATGTTATAAGATCCAACTTTATTTGTTGTAGAATTTCTAATTCCTGATAACTTATAGTGTGCCATATTAACTGCTCTTGGCATAGCAGCACTACATGATACATATTCTTCACCAATGCCTCCAGAACATGTAAATTGAATTGGATCTAAACCATCAAACATAATATTTGCTGCTTGATTAGCAAGAGCAGAAGTAAGTGCAGATTCTAATCTGACCTTCAAATACATTGTTTCTCCTGCACTATAAGTATAATCATTTACAATCTTTCCATCATTATCAACAATATAATAATTTCTTCTATATCTAGCTGAATTAATCAATTCTTCTAGTTCAATTTCATTTTCGCTTAAAACTCTACTATATAACATAAATGAATGTAAGTAGATAGTTAACTCACTTTGACAATTATATAGCAAGTATGTTTGTGTTCCTGTGTTTTGTGCTAAAACAACATTCTTAGTCTTAGTTTCTCCATTTAAAGCAACAGTCAATATACCTTCTTTATATGTAATAACAAGACTATTCAAGAACTGATCTAAATTAAATCTTAATAATTCAGTTGATACATTTAGAATCATAGCTTGATTTCCCATAATAAGTACTCTTAGTGTATCTGTATACAATAAGTATCCTTGAGCTGTTGATGAAGAATTGTGTTGAGAGAAGGCTGTAACTAATGTAAAGCTTGATCTACCTGGTGAAGAATCTATTAATACTGTATTTGGTACTAGAACATGTCCTCCAACAGTAGATAATAAACTATCTGAAGCCCATGGGTCGATATCTCCATAACCTTCTGCAGTTAAATCAACACTACCTCTTCCTGCATTATCATACCAAGCCAACTTATCTGGTTCATATCCATCAATGTAATTAGTTTGTGCTTCTTCTCTAGTAAATTCCACATCTAATCCTACATTATCTATATAGAATGGGTAAATAACAGACATATCAGCATATGAATCTGTAGAACTATATACTCTACTTACAACATTGCTTGCTGCATATAAAGCATTATTAGCTACATCAACATTATTAACAATAACAATATTATTACCAGCTCTATCAATAATTGAGTTGTAATCTAGTTTTGGATAAACTAGACCATTACCAATATTAGCAGTTAAGTTAATTGTTATAGTAAACTTATTTGAAGCTGCACTTATTGATCCTGGAGTATAGTTTACATTTCTTGAAGCAACAATATCATTTACAACAAATGTTTCAGTTAAATCCTTATTAAGCGCAAAGTCTGCTGTAGTAGCACAATTTCTTGTACCTCCACTTATAGCTGTATTACCATTTCCTGTAATACAACTCATAATGTAAGCATGTGCCCCTTCTTCCATATAGTATAATTGAGATACATTTAGATCTTTTATAACAAATGTATAAGTAAATACATCACCATTTTGTATATAGTAGTCAACTGAGCCATTACTCTTATTTTGAGTTGGATCTGTTCTTGTAATAGAAATTACTGGAGCCAAAGTGTCTATAATAACTACAGTATTCTTTGGATTATCAATATTTCTATTTCTATCTGATTCTCCTTCATTTGTAGTTGAATCATTTCCAACACCTTCAGAAACAACGTCACCAGTATTTGTATAATCACTTATTTGATTCTTTGACTTATCAAATAAATTTTCACCAATAAAGGCTTTAACATATACTGAACCCTCAGGTATATCTGTACCAGTATCATCACCATCTACAGTAGTATATCTACATACAGCACCTAAATAATCATCGTTTATTGTACATGCCATAGTTCTTTCCCAACCGCTATCTGTATAACTACCAATCGCTAAGTCAAATGTCTTAGTGTTAGCGTTATTTGAAATTACTGGTTCAGAGAAAGTGACATTTACTGTAAGTACTTTATTAGAACCTAAATAGTAATATGTATATCCACCATATTCGTATACAGAGAATTCTCCAACACTAGTATCATGAACATATTCCATATCTGTAATATATGGTCTTTGAGTATCTACAACAACAATGTATGCATAGTTACTTACAACCATTACACCCTTATGAGCCACTTTATTATTAATATCTGTATTTCCTAAAGTAATTGTATTATATGCATCATTAATTATTTGGTTAAACACATTAGTTCCTGAAGTAGTGTAGTTAAAGTTAACTAGCCCATTATCTCCACTAATAGTTCTATCAAGAGGTCCTCTAACTACAAATGTATAATAAATTGTAGTTCCTCTTACTTCAGTTTTTATATGACCTTGATCAACATCGTTGTCAAATCCACTAAATGAGTAAGTTACTCCATTTATTGTAATGTCACTACCACTAAATACATGAGTATATGATCCAATATTTGTTAAGCTTCCACTATGAGAAACTGCAATAGTAAATGTATCGCCATTACTCAAGCAAGCATATCTATTAGTATCATCACACAATTCTGAAGTGTTTTGAGTTGTTACATTTACAACCTCAACAGATGTAACATTTACTGGCATATCGAATACAGTGTATGCAACATTATATCTATATACTCTAGCATTGCCTGAATTATCTTGTAAGTATAACCAAATATAACAAGACTTCATATCTTCTCTTACAAGAGGAATTCTTATTGTATTAGAATTTGGAACTCTAACTCCAGCAAGTGAAATTGAGCCTGCTAATGTTGTACTAAATGAACCAAAACCAAAGTATTCACTAGCATCCTTACTAATGTAATAGTAAGAATTATCATAATCAATTCCACTATTCTTATAGTAATTAATTGTAGACAATGAAATTGTTGAACTTTCTAACATAATATCAAATGTTTCATCATCTGGTTGTAATACCCATGTTGAATGGAAATATCCATCTAACCAAGTTTCAAGACCCTTAGTTACATATGAATTATTAGTTGCACACTCGCTTCCTGAACCATATGAAGTTAAACATCCTAGTCCAACATGGTTAAAATATCTTGAAGTATCTATTGCTCTATTATGGGCAATTTCTTCAACACTAAGCGCTAACATTCTTGCTCTAAATGCATATACATACATTTCAGAAGCTTGAATCTTAACATCAGTAATCTTTGTTAATCCAGAAATTGCGCTTGGAGTAGTTATAGCCTCTCCATTTTTATAAACTTTAATTGTTCCATTATATTTAACAATTGTTAAGTGTATATATGCTTCTGTATCACCAAAGTCATAAACTTGGTTTCCATTTATAAACAAGTTATTATTTCCACTACCAACAACTTTCACATACATTTCTAAAGTATAATCAGTTGCTCTATATATACCATTTATAGTCATATCTCCAACATTAACTGGAATAGTAATCTCAGAAGCACGGATACCATTATCATAGAAATCACTTACTCCTGTTTCATGGATATATCCAGTAGAAGAAACTGAACTAATAGTAGCATGATTTTCTTTACCACTAATGTCTAACCAATTATTGATATTTTCAACAACATAATTAGGATCATCTTCATTAATTGTAGGAACACTATTGTCTAATAATACAAACTTATCAATACCAACCATATCACTACCTGGACTGTCATTTCTAAAGTCTATATTCTTATTTGAACTAGATGATAATACAAAATTATCTACAGCATGACCAACATAGTCCTTATTTGCACTAGTTAATTTAATCTCACCAATGTAATAGTTATAAGCATTACCTGGATCGCCTTCTTGAGTAAATGTATAAGAACATCTTACCTTATTATTTTCTATAATAGAATTAGTACATGATACTGTCTTATAAGTTGCTTGATTATTATTATCAGCATTATTGTAATATAATCCATAAGTTATAGAACCAGTTAATACATTTTCTGTTAAGAAGATTTCAAATGTAAATGTATCACCATGTTTATAAACATAGTATCTTATGCCGTTTTCTAAATATGACTTATCTTCATGTCCTTCATCTAAATTAATAATATTACTATCACTATCTTTTACAGATATAATTCTAGTATTGTTACTATCTTTATTAATTATATATTGCTCAGTTCCTATAACAAAGGCACTACCTGCATTTACAGAAAGCATTGTGTATGCTTTTATTGTTGTATTTTCAATTTCATATCTAATATTACCAACAGTAAACGTATTATTAACCAAATCATATTCAGTTGATCTATTAATAACATTATTTTCACCGAATGTTATTAAAGTAACAGTATTAGAATATAAATCTATTAAATAATACTTACCATCTATTGTAGCAATATTATCATGATAATTTACTACATCAATATTATTTTCGTATGTTTGAGATAAGTAATATACATATTTAATTTCTTCTGTATCTACATCTCTATAAATATGATATTGTGTTGTGCCAATAGTAAATGCAATATCATTAAACAACTTAACATCTTTAATCATAACAGTCTCTGTATCTACTAATGCACTATAGTTATGATATTTGTCATCTAATTTTTCATATATAGTTATACCATTATCCACATAGAAATCATATTGAGTTAATGTGTGAGTTCCATAAACAAACTCTACATATCCATTATCTCCACTAACAACAGTATACTTATAAGTAATACTCATCGCACCACTACCATTATTAGTAAATGATGAAATTACATTATCACCTATCTTCATACTTGTTGTTATTAGCGCTGTTGTTGGTCTTGTGTATGAGGCAATTATCTTAATTGTATCTCCAGCCTTATATCTGTATAAATACTTATCTGTATCTGTATCATATATACAATTAGTATCAACATCTGTATGTAAACCATCATCATTACATACTATTCTAATATCTACCAAAGCAGCTGTTTCATTATCAATTACTACAGGTTGCTCATACTTATATACTCTATAGTTACCTGCTTTATCAACTAATTGAACAAATAATACATATGCTCCATTAGCAGTTGGTAAATCTAGAGTTACTTGCTTACGATTATTTGATGTAAATCTACGATATATAGCAATATTTGTACTATCAGCTGCAGCCACATCGCTAACAACGCCTCCAGTCATAGGACTTAAATAATCTTCGCTACTTACATTTATCCACTTATATCCTGACTTAGCTAAGTTCAACTCTGCCTCATCTGTTTCCACAACAAATGCTGTTTCAGTATCTAAAGTTAGAGTTATTTCATTGCCTGTTCTTGGAGCACTATTATAGTAACCATCAAGCATAGAAACAATTCCACTAGTAACATAGCCATTCATATTAGATAGATTAGCGTATGTTTGTGTTGCATATCTTCTAGCATCCACTCTCATATTATTAACGATTTCATCATCTGTTAAATATCTTTCATATACTCTTAATCCATAAATAGTCAATCCATTAACACCACGAAGTGTTATTGTATTAATTGTATTAGATGTACTTGTTAAAGAACCACCAGTTGATAATCCTGTTGTAGTAGAGCTTGGAACGCCCAAACTATAACTTACTGTATTAGCGCCATTTCTTCTTATTAGAACATGACACAAGTTAGTTGAACAACCAGCCATGTCAATTCCATAAGAAACAGAATTGTAACTAATGACTGTTTTTAGTTTTTCTGCATCTGCAGCACTTATATTAGAGAACTTAACTAATAATTCAATAGTATAATAATTAGTTAAATTCAATCCATCAGTACTATTGGCAACAACTACTGTATTATCATTAGATAGCATTAATCCATTGTTTATAAATCTAGATGGCATTTTTTGTTGTCCTTCATATACAAATCCTGGTGAAGGATAATCATAATTAAGAACTCCTTTGTGATTATTACCACTTACATCATACCAATAATTATCACTCATGATATCTTCCATGATTTGAGGTATTTCATTATCTACATATAACTTCTTAGATTCATTCTTAGATTCATTATTGACATTACCTGCTTTATCAACAAGAGCATATTTGCTATTAGCACTATCGCTTTCTGAAATAATAGTTACTTCACCATCACCAGTAGCATTACTAATTGCCAATGTTAATACTAGCGTATCCTTTAATTGCTCATTAGGAGTAGAAGGATCAACTGTAGTAAGACCTGGAGCAAAATCAAATGTATGTGAGAAACTAGTAAAGCTATAAGATAGAATTGCTTGATATTCTCCATCTGAACTTTCTGCCTTATAAACTGCACTAGCAGCATTTGATATTGTATTAAATGCTCTATTACTAATTGTATCCTCACCTTGTAAAGTCATTACAAACTTATTTCCTGCTAGCATATATGTAATATTAGCAAGATTAATTGTATTATGCATTGCCCACACATCAGTAATAGTAATTGTATAGTAAGCAATATGGTGTTCATTGATTGTTACTTTTCCTTCTGTATCAGAATACTTTCCACCTTCAGTTCTTAATCCAGAATAAGCTATAACAGGCTTTGTATTATCAATAACAGCAACACTGTTCTTTGTTCTAGTAAATCCTACATCACAACTACCAACTAAAGATGCATTAATATTAATACATACATCTGGCTTAGATTGTGTAGATGTAGCACTTGTCTTTTGATCATTAACAAAGTCAAATAATGATTCTGAATTTCCTTCTGCATTAGAATGATTTCCAGCTAAATCATTTATTGAATCTTGATTATTAATTGATATAACAACTAGGTCTCTTAAATTAATATCTGAAGCCACATCATAAGTACATGTGAATGTTGTTGTGGCAGTTGTAGAAAGACTACATGCCTTTGTTGTTATAGTTGCATTAACACCATTATTGTTAATACCTCTTAAAGTAAGAGTAACGGCATTACCATTTAATACAACCAATTCACTCATTGTTACTTCCACAGTAATTGAATTTCCAACCTTAAAGTAATAGTAAGTTAACAGGTTTGAACCACTTCCATTAGTAGCATTATTAGATGTTGTAGTTAATCTTAATCCTGTTACAAATGGATAAATAGTATCAGCAGTAACTTGTTTTGCATAAACTGAAGTTCCAGCCTTCAATGTATTATCATCATATGCTATAGAAAGAGCATTTTTATTGCCAAGAGCATCTAACACTTCATTAGAAGCAGTTGTATAGTTAAGTCTTATGCTTCCATTATCTCCAGCATTACCCCTAGCATCCGCATTTCCTAAAGACGCATCTTCTTCTCTGATTGTATATAGAATTGTTATATATGTTCCTCTTCTAGCCACAACCAAATTATCTAAATTAGTTGGAACACGTCCACCTATTGTGATAGTTGCATATCCAAATAGAGTTTCATCACTTACTTCAGAAGAAACAGCTTCACTAAATGAAACTATAAATCCAATCTTGTCACCAATATTACACAAATCGTTTTCGCAACCTGAAGTATAAATCATTTCAACATTATCTAGTACAGGTGACTTTTTATCAACCACATACTCATTACTATATCTATAAGTAACCTCATTTCCTGCTGTATCAATAATGTATACCCACAATACATAAGAACCTTCATTTTGAGGATATGGAATCACTACCTCATCAATAAGTTGTCCACTAGCATTAGTTTGACGTACACCTGTACTCAATGAGATACCATTATTTTTAACATCTGTAGCAGGATTATGAACATTTATCCACATATACTTAGAGTTTGCATAATCAATAGGTGCTTCTGTATAGTCAATAGCACTTTCTTTACTTACAACTACACTTATATTTTCTTTGTTATTAATTACATCATTAACTCTATATCCACTGTGGTAGTAACCATCTAACCATAATTCTATACCTTTTGTGATATATCCTGAAACATCAGCAATATTTGTATGACTAGTTCCAAATCTTGCGCTATCTAAATTAGCATTTATTGCTTTTTCTTGGCTAGATAATGCTAAGTTATATGCCCTTATAGCATATACAATTGTTGAATTGCTATTAGATGAAACAGTAAGTGTATTTAAACTTGCACCTGTAAGAACAAGCGTTTTCAATGAAGCTGAAGTTTGTGGTGAACCATTATTTACAATAATTGATCCAACATATGTTATTTCAATTGTATAAGCACCCACACTGAATTGTGCACCATCTGCTAGTGTTCCTAGAGATAGATTAGTTGCTGTAATACTTTCACCTTGAGGCATTACTAATCCATTTTGCCAATAAGCTCCATCATCCCATGTTTCTGAATTAAACCACTTGTCATTAGTAATTCCTCTAATTTCAACTCTATTACCTGAAGCGTCATTACCGCTTAAATCATACCAGATATTATTACTATTTGCAGAACTATCAAGTCCTCCAACCATATTAGCGAACTTTGTATCAACAATAATAATCTTATCATGTTCAGAAACATTTAAAGTTCCTGCCTTATTAATATTAATTGTATAGTCTTGAACTACACTATCAGCCATAACATTAGGTTTATTATCGCCATTATAATCAAATAGTGACATTTTGTTATTAGCTATATCATAAATTTCAAATAACAAGTCTTTTCCAATTGTTAATCCATAAGAATCATCTTGATCAGCAAATGTATAAGTACATGTAAATTGAGTTTGTGAACTATTCTTTCCAACACCTTCACAAACAAATGTAAATGTCTTATTCACTGAAGCAACAACATCTAAATAGAAGTCACCATTATCATCACCATCTATACTTATATAAGGAGTATTAACTACCTTATTAAACGTAATAGTAATAGTAGCAGTTTGTCCTGCTCTAAATAACTTATATGGCATATCATTTAATTCGTAATCTTGTCCACCACTTATTTCTATATCAGTAATAAATGGTTTGGCAATCATCGCATATGGCATATGTCCATAATAAGTAGAAACAACCGCAGATCCTGCATTATTAACATTAATATAGGCTCTATTAACATTGATTGATGTTCTTGTAGAAGTTCCTACAGTATAATCTACGTTTTTATCATTGCCAAAATTAATAATTATTGGTTTAACGTTTTCTGTAGCATTTTGAGATATATCAGTTACTTCGCTTGATGGAGTATATGTAAACTTGACCTCACCATCATCACCATCTCTATCTCTATCATTTAGAGCGGTATTATCTTTTATTGTATAAGTATAAATTATTGTTGTACCTATTACAGTTCTATTTGTAAGTTCTCTATCCACAATATAAGAACCACTTGTAAATGTTAGTATCGGAACACTAAGTTTATCACTATTAGCAATAGCCTCACTATAGCTAACCATAATAATCATTTTTCCACCAATACTATAATAGTCATATGGATTACCTGATTGATTATAAGCATTCCAAATACGAACAGAACTATCATCGTTATTTGACTCAGATAAAATTTCTATATCGTTTACATAAGGCTTAACAGTATCAATAGCTACTTCCTTATAATATCTATATATAGTAATATTACCTGCATTATCCTCTAATCTAATAATTAAAGTATATGCTCCATCTGCAGTAGGCATTACTAGAGAGTTAGTCATCTTAAACTCTACAGTAAATTCTTCCTTAACCATGATTCCGCCTTTTTCTACAATCAATTCAAATCCTAATAAATTATCTTCAGTTACTTCTAAAGCAACTTTATTGTTAGGATTTGCTACTTCAATAATATAGTTAGTATCAATAATATATGTCTTGCCATACAGAGTAAATGTATATGTTGTAAAGTCAATACCAATTGTTTCTCCTGTTTGCTTGTTAGTTACAGTATAAGTTAATACTCCATCACTTCCACCTTCTCCAAATGAATGTGTATCGCTATTAGCAAAATTACAATCAAATGTTTGTGTACCACTATAAGCATTAACAAATTTATAACATGATTTATTGAAGTTAATATCTCCAATCATATTACCATTTTCATCAACACTGAAGTTTGATGTATTGATACCAATGCTATAACTTCCAGCACTGTTTCCAATATTAGGAGTATGATAGTAACTATCTAACCAAGAAATTAATCCCTTAGTTACATAATTATCTCTATTATAAATAGTTGATATAGAAGTAGAATATCTAGAAACATCTCTATTATGGTTGTGATCTAATTCATCTACTGTTAAAGCTAATTTATAACTTCTAACAGCATATAAATTTCCAGGTCCTTCAACCTTGATGCCTGAAGCAATTGTATTTGGTAATCCTGAAACTGTTACCTTACTTTGATTTATATAAGCACTTACTGTAGAACCTCTTCTAACAATAGCAATTTGATTTATAGAATTTGCTTGTAAACCAGTAAATGTTATACCCGCAACCTTAATGCTAGTTGTTGTAGGTTTTACTATTACCTCAAATGTATAATCCGTTACTAATGTATGTAATCCATCTCCTAAAGTAAATGGTAAATCAATTGTTATATATCCATCACTTGATAATACTAATGCATTATTATACCAACCTGTTGGAGTAGTTGTACATTCAGCCACACTAACTGCACCATTAGAATAACATACTAACCAGTCAGCATTATTTAATCCTGTAGCATCAGAAACAACTGTAGAATAGGCACCAGTTGCTAAGTCATACCACTTATTAACATTAGATGGTGTATCTGGAGTAATAGATGGTGTACTTAATTCAATGTTATCTAGCATTATTGGATATGTAGATAAGAAGCTTGTTGAATTATCATACTTCAAATCATTATTTTCATCTGAATCCTTTTTATTAATAGTTGAACTTATATCACTATCATCATATATCAAAGAATTTTCAACATATAGTCCAATATAACCACTTAAATCAGCGCCTCTAGAAACAACCGCAAGATTTGTTAATGTTATGGTAAACAATAAGTATCTTGGATTTGCATTATTAGAAACAACATGATCTTCATTAACCTCAATCAATTCATAAGTTGTTGTCATGTTTAGACTTGTCGAATAGCCATCTGGAAGAGCACACTCATCTGGTGTTCCAGAACCATTAATATTAGTATATTTAGCGGTATTGAAGTTAACTAACCTGTAATCTTCCTTACATCCATTACCACTAGCTATCACAATATTTTGAGATGGATCCCCATATAAGTTAGCACTTCTAGAGAATAATACGTGAATCTTAGAAATGTCTACATATACATTGTGTGCAATAGTAGAACTATTTGTTATAGCACTATTTACTAACCACTTATCATAAACAGCAAATACAAATTTAACTTCACTAGACCTACTAGCAGTAGTTCCAGAAATTAATCCTTCATCATCACCATTAGATATAACACTAATGTATGTATTTCTATCTTTTATATATTCTTCTGAATTATATATTTCATCATCTAAAGCAATAATCTCAGCTTCTGTTGTATCAAATTCATATAACCTTGTGAAGACATAACTATTACCAGCATTATCAAATACTCTTACATTCAAATACCAGTCTTTGTATCTGAAGTTTGCATGAATTGTTGGTATAGTTAAAGAAAGAATTGAATTATTATTATTCAAGTCAGGAGCTGTTGTCTTAGTAGTAAAGTCTTTAGATCCATAAGCATTGCTTTGGAATGTTGCATTACTTGCAAACTCTCCTCTTGACCTAGCATAATTCATACCACTAACGAATCCATCTGCACTATATATGTCGTGACCCAAGTCACTATTATCTTCTTTATTACCTTCATACTTTATTGCACCTAAGCAATCTTCTGTTCCTACACAAGTATCAGCGTAGAACCATTCATAATAACTTAATCCAGATTGTCCATAGTGTTCAGTTCTTGAACTATCCGCACTGTTTACTCTAATTTCAAATGCGCTATGATCATATTTATCATCAGTATTTTCTATTTGAGTCACAGTTGGACTAGAATAGTTGTCTGTAATTGAAGTAGTTTCAACAACACTTAATTTATCAATATTTATAACATCAATTGTAATTGTATATTGTAAACCAGAATGAGTAAGAATTGTAGCAACATATCTACCATTTCTAGTTACAGTAATTGTCTCATCAAAAGATAATGATGAAACCACATCTTTTGGATATGTCTTATTATAATTATCCTTTAATTCACCAATATAGTTTCCTCCAGCATAACTGAATGTACCAGAAGTAAATGTTATTGATTTAAATCCACTACTTCTAATTCCTGTATTATTTACTGCCTCGCAATAATTAGTATGAGCAGCACAATCATAAGAAGTACCGATTTTTGCACCCATAGAAATCTTTACATTTCCATTAGTCCATGTATCTATACTTATTTCTACATCACTACCAGTTACACCAGTTGTATAAACATGTGCATATGGAGTATATCCATTCACCACTGTTTCATTGCTTACAATATCAGCCAAAGTTTCTACTTTAACACAAATTCTAAATGAAGTCTCATTACCACTTCTATCAAATACACTTACAAATATTGTACTTGATTGATTAATAACTTCTGCTTCTCCAAGATTTGTTGTCCAAGTCCACCAATTAGCAGCGCTATTATACTCAGCAATATATCCATTACCTAGTAAATGTCCATTTGATGTATAATTGTTGATTATATCACTAGTGTAAGATGAATTATTTGTATCCCTTATTCCTCTACATACTCTTGTAGATCCACTAGTTGAAGTTGCATTCAAGCCATCAACAATATAGTAACAATAATAGTTCAAATCACTACCACCCATATCTAATAGGTTCAATTGAATCTTTTGACCTCTTGTTCCCTTAATAAAGGCAGTATATGTATATGATGAACTAACTGCATATCCGCTAGGAATCATAGAAGTAATTGGAGCACTATAGTTATTTGATGAATCAATTAATTGTTCTCCACCATTAACTGGAGCATGCTCATCAATAACAAAATGTCTTATTGCCCAATCATCTGTTCTAGCATTAATTTCTTGAACAGCATTACCTGCAGCATCAGAAATAATAGCATTGAATATTTGAACATAAATATCACCATGATTTTGATCCAAATTACCAGTCATGTCAATTTGAATAGTAGCAATACTGTTATAGATAATCTTAGTTCCACTTACTGTAAATCTAAAGTTACTTATAAAGAATTCATTGTTTCTAATATAATAAGTTAATCCACCCAAACTAATAGTTTGATTAGCTTGGTTGTATGTATATATCTTTCCTAATAATTCGACAGTTCCATCAATAGAATTGATATTGGCACTCTTGAATGTAATACTAGAAGATATCTCTTTGCTTACAAGATTTCCATCATGAATTGTGTAACCTGTATTATAAGTATTGTTATATGCATGGTTGCTCAACCACTTATCATAGAATTCAATAACAATAACACCCTTATCAGCGTCATCTATTGTATACATAACATCTTTACTATAAAGAAGATCTGTTCCAGAAATTGTGTATTCTACTTGATGAATTACAACTTTTCCATTTTCAATCTTGTAACATTCACTAGTCTCATTGTAATTACATACATGAGTTGATGTCTTAGAATACTCTTTTCCATCAATAATATATTTGTCACCTTGTAATGGTATTGTAGCTATTGTCTCATACGTTTTAGTATTTAATCCATTTAGATAGTCTTCCTCTTCAGTAACTCCATTACTATAAACACGGAAGTCTTCAACTTCATAGTAACTTTCTACTATCTTAGTATCTATAACATAAATTCTTGCAACATACCAGTTAGTAGCATAATCACCACTACCCTCTTTTACAGAATCATAACTTACTTTATTAATATCTACATTAATACCATAATCTGAATGCTCTTGAACATTGTCATCAGTTTCAATTTCTTCATCAAACCAACTATATAAAGCATCAGCAGAATATGCCATTAAGTAAGCATTATTTGCAATATCTCTAACGTTAGCAAAGTTAACAATATCTTTCACAACAAAGTTGTCTAATTGATTTCCAGAAACAATTGTGTAATCACATGATATTGTTGTTACTCCAATTGCAAATCCTACACCAGACTTACTAGAAGTACATGCCTCAGTTTGATATGTGTATGTATAATTATGTTGATATCTATCACCTATTCTCAAGTAAACATCTCCAACAAGAGTAATCTTCTCACTAAATGTTACTTGAATAGTTATTTTATCTCCTGCTTTATAGAAATGATACATTCCAGAAGTTCTTGATGCAGTACTTGTTACCTCAAAATCAGTAATAAATGCGTATACTGTATCAGCAACAGCCAACTTACCATAATAACTATCAATTGCATCTACTCCATCTTTAATGTTATAACTTGCCATCTTATAAGCAGCTGTATCGCCATTATTATAAGTTAATACTTGAGACGCACTTTCTGTACCAGTTGTTATTGTAAATACAGACTTATTAGTATTAGTATTACCAAGAAGGTCAACCGCATTATTATGGTTATTACCAAATTCAATAATTAATCCACCATTATCTCCAAGATTGCTTCTTGCATCTTCTACATCTTGAGAAACAGTATAAGTATAAACTATAGAAGTTCCTACATTAGAAATACGTTGAAGCGTACCAACTCCAACCTTATCACCGAACTTGATAATTGGATTTTCATAACTAGAATCACTTCCTAGTGCCTCACTATAACTGATAATAAATGTAATAATATCTCCATGATTATAATAATCATAATTAACAGAAGGATTAAAATTATTCCATCCATTTGTGAAATAATATTGTTTACCGCTTACAGTAAATGATTGAGTTTCTACATCTATCAATACAGAACCACCAGCAGTTTCAAGTTTATATGTACCAACTGAGTCAATAGCGATCGTATAAGAAACACCATTCAAAGTAAATTTATTTGCATTATCAACATAAGCAACAACTTTTCCTGTACCATCAACAATAGTATCACTTGTTGACAATACTTCAATTCCTGTTACATATGGAGTTGTTACATCTATTGTAAATTCTTTGTAGAACTTATATACAGAAACATTACCTGAGTTATCAGTAAGTTTTATCCATAAGAAATATTTTCCAGTTTCAGATGGTGTAGCAAATGTGAACTCTGTTGTTCCAACTGCACTACCACTTACGGCACTACTCAAGTTATTAGTAAATGTAGGTCTACTTACACTATAATAATTAGTCCATGCATAGTATGAGTAAGATAAGTTAATACCTGAATCAGCTGTAATTTCACCAGGAACACATGTATTAGTATTATCCTCAGTAGTTTTGATAATTAAAGTATATTCCTCTGATTCATTAGACCTAACTTGGCTATGATAATATCCATCTAACCAATGAACTAAACCTTTAGTAACATAATTGTTATTGTTTGCAATTACTGAAGCAGTTTCTGGGCTTGTAATGTATCTTGCAATATCTCTTGCGTGATTTACTTTTAACTCAGCAACAGTTAAAGCTAACTTATATGCTCTCAAAGCATATATGATAGCGCTTCCCTCAATCTCTACAGTAGATAATTCCTTAAATGAATTGAAGTTAAGAGCTGCTGCTGTATATGCAGATGTTGCCCCATTAACTAAATAATAATTTACATTGTCTCCCAACTTAACAATTGAAAGTTGATAAACTTTTCCAGCTGTAACATTAAATGTTTGTCCTGCAACCTTAATTGAAGATTGATTAGCTTTAAATACTACTTCTAAAGTGTAGTCTGAAACATTTGTTACATTATTAACACCAAGTTTAGTTACCTCGTTTGTAGTTAATGTAACCTTACCATTTTGCATCTTATAGCCATTCTCGAACCATCCATATAAAGTCTCATTACATAAAGAATAAGTTGTACTAGTACCACCATTTTCTAGATAGCACATTAACCAAGCGTTAGCGTTTACTCCTCCAGTTGAAACTGAAGCGCTATTGCTTCCTGAAACAATATCATACCAATATCCATTATCTTGACTATTATCTAATGTTAGATATCCATCATCAAGAGCACTATTATCTAACAAGAATGTAGGACTTTCATTCATGATATTATAGTTGCCAGAATAATCTGTAATAAATCCTTCAGAAATTTTAATTCTTGCACAACCATCAATTGCATTTAAACTTTCATTTACCATAGTAAAGTCAGTAATTGTAAATGTAAACTTAACATACTTTACAGTAATTCCTGTAGTAGGCGTTCTTCCAGTTACAAGTTCTGATTTGATTGAAAGTCTAACCTTTAATAACCCACTATTACCATTAATATAAGCCTCAAAATTATCTTCTCTTCCTGCAAATGTTGAAAGCTTTATATCATATGTTCCATTTCCAGTAAGAACTACTTCATATGAATTACATCCCACACCACAGAATGTGATAGCAACTTTAGATAAATCTATAGTTGAATCTTGAGTCACTATAGCAGATGATCCTAATGTATTTACATAGTCATTATATAACCACTTATCATAGTAAGTATATGTATATACTATAGTAGCTTGATTATTAGCAGTTGTATTCTTACTTTGATCATCATCTTCAATATTTATACCAGTTATAATAGGTCCTGTAGAACTTTCTATAATTGGTTTAGTAGTATCAAATTCATATAAAACGCTAAATACATAACTATTACCAGCATTATCAAATATTCTAACATTGATATACCAATCTCTATACCTTAATTCTTTCTTAATAGTAGGAATTATTCCTGTATTATTTGAATTACCTAGCTCAAGAGTTGGTGTAGTAGTTCTAGTATTATTACTATAATTTCTACTACCATAAGCATTGTCGTTATTAAATTCAATTCTATTTCTAGCTGCATTCATTCCTGATACAAACGCACTAGCACTACTTGTATTAGCTCCTATTCCTTGATATGTAGCAGCAGTTATACCACTCTCAGCATAATACCACTCATAATAAGCCATATCTGAGTAACCATTACCTGGAGTAATAGTTCTAGCATCATCAATACTTGATAAAGTAATTCTAAATGCCTCGGCATCATACTTATCATCAGCTGTTTCAATAGTTCCAGTCATTGAACTCTTATTATCACTTATAGAACCAGTTGGTCCTTCCTTATCAATATTAGCAACTCTTACATACGCAATATAAGTATAGCCAGAATGAGTTGTAACTGTAATTTTATATTCACCATTACATGTAACAACAACTTCTTTGTTAAAGAATAATGAATCATACTCATCAATAGCAAATGTATAAGATGTAGTTCCAGTGAACTTTCCATCTTTATAAACAAACTTATTATCACCTGGATTAGTATTTACTTCAAAAGTAATTGAAGCAAAACCACCAGTTCTTATATTAGTTCCCTTAATTTGGCTAACACTATCGAAGGCAAAATATCCATCTGGTAAATTATATAAACCTCCAGATATTGTGTAAGTTGAAGATCCACGAGCAATTGTGTTTTTACCAGTAATAACATATGTGTTACTTCCAATAGTAAATTGGCCAAGAGCATTCATTGTATAGCTATCGCTTTCATTTTTAACTCTATCATATCTAACACTATATAATTTTCCACCGATTTGATAGAATCCATTACCATCTTGTTCTACCATCACACCAGTTGCGCTATTTACCACTTTCAATACACCATTTTTAGTATTAGCATCTAACCATGTGATTGTATAAGATGCAGAGCCTATAGTAAATGTATTGTTAGTTACTGGGTAATATTGATATACCCTATCATAGTCAGTCGCACTAAATTTACCTGCAACCGCTATTGTAACATTATTGTTTGTCCATGTATTTGAATTAACTTCAATATCAATAAATTCATTAACAGGTCTTCCTCCACTTAATATACCTTCAGCGCTTACTCCACTATCTCCAGCATATGGCTCAACAAATTGTTGAGTTGTTTCATTAGCCATTAAGTCATTTAGACTTTCTACTTTAACTGTAAATGTTGTTGTTGTTACATTGCCAGCTCTATCATAGATAACTAAATAAACAGATTGTGTTGAGCTAAATGTATATACAGTATCATTTGAACCAAGAATTGAAACTCCTGTACCAAAGTCTAGAGTAACTCCATTTGTATAATTACCTGAACTTCTAATTGTATTACAGTGTTCTGTTCCTGTAGGCGTTGCTAAATTTCCTGGATTAATAAAGTAACAATAGTAATCAAGAGAAGCTCCACCTTCATCATTAAATGTAACTTTTACTTTACTTCCACTTGTATTCTTAATAAATGCTGCATCAGTACTTAATTTATTATTTTTATCAACGAAAACAATCTCATTATCAATAACAGTTGGAACTTTTGGAGCAACTGTATCTATAACAAAAGTAAATCCAGTTGATCCTGAAGCAGCAATCTTATTGCCTGCTTCATCTGTATAGAATCCTTCTGACCAACTAACTGTATTACTTCCATGAACACCATCTTTAACAGTTAATTTAATAACTAAATATGAATAATATGTTACTTCATATCCACTCTTCTTAGTATGTAATTTACCAACATTAGAAGAATAACTTTCTGGTGTCAATGCATAATCATTTGTATATGACATTGTTTCAATATCAAACAATGACGAACCGCTGAATATTAATTTACCTTGATTAAAGCCTCTTGTTCCAGTAGTGTTGTTGCTTGTTCCACCATCACCTAAATATCTATCTTTAACGTGGAATGCAACATAAATAACATCTCCATATTTAACAAAGAACTTACCTTCTGAAGAATAATATCTATTTGTATTATCGTGATTATATATTAAACATAAATCGATACCTGATGTAGAAACATAGTTATCAATTCTCTCTGTTGTTTCTGTAGGACAGATAGAACCTTCTGTTACCACATTGTTCTTAGTTGGTACAGTCTTATCATATCTAATAAGAGATCCAACAGTTGTTCCTGAGTTTCCACCACTTACACCAGTTGACATGTTACGTGCAGTAATCATTAATATTGCATCATCAGAATCACTAATATTTTCTAAAACAATACCTGATGCAAAATGATTTCTAATAGTTTGTGCACCATTTAAAGTAGGCTTAGTTACATCTGCACCAGTTGCACTACCTTTTTCATATGCACTAACACCAGTAGAATCAGCAATTACTACTGTTCCATCAGCTTTCTTATATGTATATGTAAACCAATATGTAGAATAAGTATCTGTAGAATTGTAAGCACCATTAACATTATTAGTTGAAGTTCCTGTTTGACCACCAGTAACAACAAATCTAATAGTGTATCCTATTCCTGTCCAGTCATAAGATTGGTTTGCCTCTAATAAAGTTATAGCTGCATTTCCATCATAACTATAGTATGTTCTATATGTTTCCCAATTTGTTCCATCTGTACTTCTTTGAAGTTGTATTGTAAATACATTACCAGAAGTTAAACCTTGGCTAGGAGCAGTAGTATCTGCTACTATTCTACCTTTCAATGTATAATCATGATGAGTTCCAGAGTGAGCAGTATCTACAAACTCATAGTTATCTATATCACATGCACCTGTATTTTTTACCGCTTGAGTACATGTTGTTCCATTCGTAATTGTAATATCTGCACTATTTATATATAGAGTATGTGTACCAATTCCTGCCTCTGCGTATCTACCTTTAGTCCAAGAAACCGCTAATTTACCAGAACCCCAATGAGTAGATATGTGACTTGAGTTACTATATACATTTGTATCATTATCATAGTATTTAGTGTATACAATATCTCCTGGTTCATGAGTTAATTGTCTCTTAACGATATTACCTAATACTTGTCTTTGTTCTTCATGTGTTGATTGATTTATCTCTAAAGTATAGTTTTCAGATCTAACTCCTGTAAGAGAGAAACAATCTATTCCTGTTGGACAATATAGTTCAATATTTACACCAACATTGTATTGAGCAAATTCTAGATTATAGTAACTACTTCCTGTGTTCCAATTTAGAACGATAGAGTCACCTTGAGCAACCTCTAAACCATAGATATTTCTATTGTCATTTGTTGAGGTATTAAAAACAGATAAAATTATACTTGTAGAATTTAGTTGATATGCACTTGAAGCACAAGAAGATTGAGTGTGTGTTCCATTTTCCACACACACATCCTTTGAAGCATCAAATATCATCTCTCCAATATTAGTGTGAGAAATATTTACATATCTCTTTGCTACTTCATAAGTATATGTAGTGCTATCTGACCAGTTATATGAATTAACATCATTTGCTGCTTTTCCTTGGTGGTCATTAGCGTCATCTGTATCATCACTCTTATTTGTAGGGTTATTTATATCTACTCCACAAATCTTTAATGAATAGTCACCAGCATTTAATTGACTGCCTGTACTTGTACATGAGCCACTTAATGTTGTATATACTAATTCAATTCTATCTGAACCCTTTAATCCAGAAACACTATAGTAATTAACAACAGTATAAGTAACACCATTATATGTAAATGCTCCATTACTTAATGTTTTTGTTTCTGTTGCTCTAGATATATCATCTCCACTTGCACTGTATTTATATACAGTTACAGTAGTAGCACTAGCAAACTTAAACTTAATTGGGCTAACAGGATTTTCGTTATCATAGAATTCTCCACGGCTATTGATATCATAATAAATACCACTGCTTTCGCTTCCTCTTCTAATTACTTTCTTATCAATTTTGTTAAAGCTTGTTTCTATTGTATTACCAGCAACCTTAACAGATGAAGAATTACTATTTGATAGATTATCATAAATATCTTTCAAATTAACTGCAGTAATAGTAGGGCTATTAGCGGCAGTAATTTCAAATGTTCCTGAAACGAAACTAAATGTATAGTTATAGTAATTCATTAACGTTGGGTTATTTGTGGCATCGGTTGTATGCATTGTTACATATCTTGTAGTTTCATCAACCGAAATTGTATAAACGCCCGTAAGTATAGCTAAAGCATTCTTAGTTCCTATACCACCTGATGCATACAAATTAGATTTAGTATTGGCACTCTTTACGTGATAATCAATCACCTTAATATAATCTGTTCTAGGTGTTCCATTATTATCTCCAACACAAAGTCTTAAATATTGAGTACCAGAAACATTTATATCCTCATTTTCAGTAAAACATCTTCTATCATTGTCTGTAGATCCAGTATCAGTAACTTTATAGTTGTTTAAATCACTGAATCCATGTGCCAAACCATCATAAACACTAGTATTAGCATCTCCTTTATCATTCATTCTAGATAAGTATGTAATTGTCACAGTTCTAGTGTGAATAGTGAATTCTCCTGAAACAAATTCTATAGCATAACTTGAATATAGACTCTTACTTAAATCTATACCACCTGATGGATATGAATTTTGAGAAGCATCATTTGTTGCAGTTCCATTTGGTTCATTATTAATAACAATTGCACATGGTGTTACTGTATAAGTACCCGCATCAACAATAGAATTTAGATTGCTACAAGTACTTCTTGTAACTGATAAGTTAGCTCCTGCTGTTTTTCCTGTAATAGTATAGTATACAGATGTATTATTTGCAGCAGCATCTGATCCTACCAAATCATCTTTATATGTATATAAATCAGGATTTTCAAATGTTATATCATCGGCATCATAATCTTTGTCTGATGTATTAAATGAAATTGTTAATGCTTTTTGTCTGATTATATATGAACCATCAACATATGTAAACGCATAATTACTTTCATTATTATTGGCAACTGTATTAGATGCATCAGTACTATATAAAGTCACATCTTTCAAATCCAAACTATAAACACCAGCTAATACAGCACTTCCATTTTCAACTTTGCTTGCCACGCTTGAATGTGGATTATTAGAAGTTAAATCAAATGTAACCGCAGATACATAATCTGTTCTTGTTTTATTTGTTTTTTGGTTATGTCCTGAACACAAAAGTATATATGGAGTTCCGTTAACCATAGTTATTAAACTTGTTGAGTTTAAACACATACTATCATTAGGATCCTCTATATTGTATCCTGTATCTATAGCGCTATAGTTATTTAATTGAGTGAATGTATGAGTAAGTCCATCATATACTCTTGACTCTTCATCAACACCTTCATCTATAGTTTGTAAATAAGTTACAGTAATAGGTCTTTGTGTAATCTGATATGTAGCTTGAGATGTTTCCAATTCATAGTTACTTTCATATGGGTTGCTTGCTTCATCTGTTGAAGAATAAGCTTCTTTATATGTATCTCTGGTTGCGTTTCCAATTATTGAAACAATATCAAAATAGTAAGTACCAACATCAATAATACTAATGTTAGTGCCTGTTCCAATTTTGTAATTAATTGTTTCTATATATTCACATCTTTCTGCTGTATTAATTACAGATGTAGTTTTTGTGCCACATGCTGAAGATAATGGAGAAACTGTAAATTTAGAAGTATCCATAGCATTAGTAAACTCTATACTAGTTGCATCGTATTGTTTTCCTGGATCTTTAAGATTTACAACAATCTTCTTTTGAGTAATCTCAATTGTCTTTGGTGTAAATGTAAGTGAGTAACTTGAATATAGACTATTACTTAAATCTATACCACCTGTTGGGTATGTGCTTTGAGATGCATCATTTACTGCACTCTTTGTATTCGTGCCACTATTTATAACAACAGCACATGGTGTTATTGTATATGTTCCTGCATTTATAATTTTAGCATTATTAGAGCAAGTTCTATTTACTGTCTTCCCGCCTCTAGTTGTGCCTGTAATAGTATAATACACTTCACTTGCACTATCGTTATGTGCTGTATCTGCTCCAGTTTGTAAAGTAAAGCTATATAAACTTGTACTAGAGAAAGTCATACTGATACCATCATAAACTTTACCAACTAAACTTGATGAAGGATTAATAGTTAACGCTCTTTGAGCAATAGTGAACGTATTAGGATTAGTGCTATTAGATGAACTTGTTGTGTTCTTATAAGTTATCGCATAATTGTCTTTATTTTTACTTGAAGAAGTATTTGTTGCACTTGTTGTTTCAAAAGTAGAATTTGCTATTGTAAGTGTATATGTTCCTGCAAGCACTGCTTTTGTTCCTGCTGTAGAATGCACATCAGAATGTGGATTATTACTTCTGATTGTGTATGAAATAGTTGCAATATAATCTGTTTGATTACCAGAACATAAAGTTATTCTTGCTCCACCAGTAGATGTTGCATTAGCTGACAAACACTTAGTTGCTCCTGTATCTTCTATATGATAATTTCTTAAGTCTCCGAAAGTATGTTCTTTATTATCATAAGTAAGAGATGATGCCCCTGCATCTATTTTCTTATCATATACCACTGTTATTGGTCTTTTATTTATTGTGTATTTTGCACTATTAAATGTTATGCTGTAACTAGAATACACACTATTAGCAACATCTATTCCATATGGATGTTGAGAAGCATCATTTGTTGTACTCTTTCCATTCATGCCACTATCAATATCAGCAGCACATGGAGTTATTGTATATGCATTTGTTCCAGTTGCGGCATCCACAACAGTTGTAGTCTTAGAACATCCATGTGACACTGTTGTACCACCTGTTGTCTTACCAGATATTGTATAGTAAACACTCTTTACAGTATCACCACTTGCCAATCCCTCTATTGTATATAAACTTGGTGTAGCAAAGCCTACTGTGCTAGCATCATAGATTTTGTTAGCCGCATTATACGAAATAGTTAATGCTCTTTGAGCAATAGTGAACGTATTAGGATTAGTGTTATTAGATGAACTTGTTGTGTTCTTATAAGTTATCGCATAATTATCTTTGTTCTTATTTGAAGAAGTATTGGTTGCGCTTGTTGTTTCAAAAGTAGAATTTGTTATTGTAAGTGTATATGTTCCGGCAAGCACTGCTTTTGTTCCTGCTGTAGAATGCACATCAGAATGTGGATTATTACTTCTGATTGTATATGAAATTGCAGACATATAATCTGTTTTAGTACCAGAACATAAAGTTATTCTTGCTCCACCAGTAGATGTTGCATTAGCTGACAAACACTTTGTTGCTCCTGTATCTTCTATATGATAATTTCTTAAGTCTCCGAAAGTATGCTCTTTATTATCATAAGTAAGAGATGATGCCCCTGCATCTATTTTCTTATCATATACCACTGTTATTGGTCTTTTAGAAATTGTATAAGTACCTGTAGCTGGATTTATAGTATAGAAATATGAATCTGGAACATTGATAGATTTTTGTGTAGATAATGTTGTAGGATCCCATGTTGCTGTTGCCCATTGTCTATTAGCACTACTTACTACAACCTCACATGGGTTAAGAGTATAGGTTCCGGCATCAATAATACTTGCGCTAGTTCCACAAGCACCCTCACTAATAGATCCACCACCAGTTAAATCACCGCTAACTTTATATTTTACTTGAGTAGCTGAGTCTCCAGGCGCTAAATTTTCAATTTTATATTTATTAAATTCACTAAATGTAACTGAACTAGCATTATAAATGTGACTCGCATCATTAAAGTCTATAGCAATCACTCTTTGATTTATGTTAATTGTATAAACAATTTTTGTAGAGTTACCAGCTTTATCCCTGGCTTCTAAAGTTATTGTAGTAGTACTCTTAATACCAAAATATTTAGCACTATTATATGTGTAATAACAAGCACCATAATAAACACTGCTTGATGAATTGTAGGTAGTATTTGGTGCAGAAATAATACAAGCAGAACCACTTGCTTTAGCAACTGTCACCGTTTCTGAATATATACTTGTAGATTCTAAGTTATCGCTTGGATTAAATTGCAATATATTGTAAATGTTGTAGTAAGGATCTCCTACAGTTGCAGTTACAGTATAAGTGTAGTCATTCACAGATGAACTTGTTTTTCTATTATCTCCAGCTTTTGCTGGCTCATTTATATTACAATCTGTAGATGTTCTTCCTGATGCACAAATAGCAGTTCTATTAAGTGTTGGTGCTTCAGTATCTAAAATTATAGTTCTAGTTGTTTCAATATAATTATCAGCAGCATCATAAACTCGTAATGTTAAAGTGTGTGTACCATTAAATGTACTATCTAGTGAAATTGAAGAAGAAGATAAAGTCTCTAAAGATGCTTCATCATCTTTATCTGCTGCGCTCTTTCTTGGATTAGTAGATGCTTTATTGTTATTTATATAATATCTAGAGATCCATGTATATCCATCGGAAGCTGCATAAGCAACATTTACTGTTTGTGTTGCAGTATGCGTAGATTGTGGAGAATAGTTACTACTATATTTAGTTCCTGTAACTGTAAATGAAGTAATCGTTGGTTTTACAGTATCTACATATACTCTCTTACCATTATCAGACTTTAGATTTCCTGTTCCTGCATCATTGAAAGTTAATGTTTTTGAACCTATTCCTCTATCTGATCTATCTTTTATAGATTGACTTCCTGATATAGCTGTTGTTACAGATGTTATTTGATATGTGTATGAACCACTTGGTATTGTATATGTATATACAGCAGATTTTGTTAGACTACCTAAAACATCCTTATTAGCATACGCTGTAACTAGCGCTGGTTCACCAACGGTTGCAGCATATGAAGTTGAAGCATCAATATATATTTTTATATCTTGGCTTGTTCCATATACAGGCTCTGAATAATTTACTGTAAATGTAATTACATCACCTTGATTGCAATAATAACCATTATCTGCGTAATAATGACAATTTGTCATTGACATTGTAATTGACGAAATATATGGAGCTGTTTTATCTATATAATGGTTATTGAAAGATGATTCTCCAGTTGTATTTCCAAAGAATTTATATGTTGACTTAGCATCAGAAAGAGAAGATTCTGCTCCAGTAACAACTGTAATAGTTATACTAATGCGATACCCAATTCCTCTTTTGCTTGAATATATATAGTAAGAGTATGTTCCTGCATCAGATTCCGTTATGTTACTTGCTAATTTTGCTTCTACCCCAGATGTAGCAACAGTTTGTTTAACAAGAGCTATCTCTTTTCCATTATTTTTTAAAGTGGTCAAATCATCTTCTGAATCTACAGCACATTCTGCTGCATCTTTTCCTAATCTATATAGTTTATAATCAAAATCTAAAGTTCCTGCAGGATATGTATTAGTATCTCTCATATAAATATTCAAACTTCTATTTGATTGATTAAATAAATTATTATCAGCCGTCAAGTCAACCACAACAGATTGATTTAGCCCTTCACTTGTAATTGCATTTAGTGTAATTGTGAATGTTCTATACGCCCCAAAATAGTCATATACTTTTATGCTAATTGCAGATGTTCCACTAGTATATCCATAAGTACATGTCATCTTTCCCCCTGAGACATTACATGTTTTATTACTAGATTTTAAATCCCCTGAAGCTATTCCAGACATAGTATCTTTTGTTGCATTTGCATTCGCAGTATATCCAATATCTCCGCTAACACTAGATGTAATTTGATTGCTTGGTATACTTCCTCCGCTCTTACTAGCAAAGAAATCTGTTATTTCCAATTTAACTCCAGCATAACTACCTTTACCAAAGTTAGCACAACCACTTCCAGATGGAGTATAAATTAAAGTGGTACTCCATCTTATATCTGGAGCAGCATCTATGTCGGTATACTCAACATATGCTGTTTGACTTGTTGCACCTGTATAAGCAATATTGTTACCCGCTCTATCTGTGTATAAATCACTAGGGAATGTATGAGTAACAGTTATATAACCGTAAGTATATGTTTTTGCTATAGTAAGAGTATAGCTCAATTCAGTGGCAATTGATGTTGCTTTGGCTGGAGTAGATGAACTTGTTAGTGTTCCAGTTGTAGCTGTTGGCATACTAGAAACATAATCTCCTGTCACCAAATAATAAGTAGAAGAGCTCAGAGTTAGTTTTGAAGAATTATATGAAAGCAAACCTTCATTCTTTACATTAGTAGAGCCGTTTCCTGAAATTTCTGATGCAGTTTCACTAAATTTATGAATTGCATTACAACTCCAAGTAAATGTATATTTGTAAGTTGCAGAAGCTCCGTTTGTTGTGTTTACATTAATTAATTTATATGCACTATTAAATGTTCCAGCATTTCCGTGTTCAGTTTTTGTAACTGTACATAATGATTTTGTTGTAATAACTGAGAATGTCAGATTGTTATAGTCTTTATCATTAGAAACTAGTACTGGCGCTGGTTCATCAACGGTTGCATCATATGTTAATTGTGCTCCTGAGTCAGTAGAAAAATATATTCCATCATCTATTAGTTTGTTGTTTCCTAAAATGTCTCCAATACTATCACCATTTGATACAGTATAAGTACAAGTTATTTTTGTGTTTGAATCAGTAATAGAACAAGCAAACACCGTATTAGAATAATATTGTCCAGCAACAGAGAAACGTTTTAAATTATTTATATAAACTTTCTTACCTGATGCCAATGATACCAATTTAGTAAAGGTTGATCCACTTAAATTAAATTTTACAGTAATCTTGTCACCATCAGCACAATAATAGTGACTACTAGAATTTACACAACCAGTTGTTGAAACGCTTTCTATTTCTAAAAGTTCAATTTGCTTTGATTCTGCAGATGTAGTCAGATAAGATGCTGTAGTTGTCCCACGCATCTTTCTAAATGAATATGTAAAATAAGAAGTTGCATTAGCTTCATAAGCCTGTTCACTTACTTCACTAGTAAAGGCGCATCCAGCTGACGTTGCTTGATAGAAAACAACACAATGAGGCGTGCTATTAAAAGCAATTTGGTTTGTACCTGTTCCAACTGTTTGCGAAGGTGCTGTTGAACCACTTTTATTTCTAATTGGTTTATTATTTGTTGCATTATAAACAATAGCAACTTGATTTGCAGTGACTTTTAAACTTGCATCATAAGTAAACTTTCCATTAGTAGAGTAAGATTTGATTACAGGAACATTTAAATCAACTTCGCTTTGAACATAGAAGACAGTAATAACGTCAGAATAAACAGAATATGTTCCACTACTCAAATAGAAGATAGTTACATAAAGTTGTTTTGTAGAATAATTAGCAGTATCTTGAATTGCATAAGATAATCCGTTTTTTCCAAAATTAGTAGCATCAACGCCACCATTATTAGCGTGAACATTTTCATATCTATATGCTCTAGATCCAACAGTTGTATATGAATTATTGATTTTAGTCACTATTTTGCTAGTTGGATCAATAGTGATTTGTTCTCTTGCAAATCTATATTCAGTAACAGAAATATATTTTATGTTCGCACAAGATAAAGTAGCACAAGTAACTTTAAGATCAACAGTAGTTCCAACGCCAGCCCATAAATGAGCTGCAGCTACCGCTTTTTGTGAATCTGAATATGAATTACCATATGATCTACTTCCCACATGACCATTGAATGTAACTTTCATTCCTCCAGCACTAGCTAGGCCATCTGCGGCTCCGATATTTTCGCTTGTTTGAGGAGTAGGTACAAAGTAATAACGAGAAAGGATAATATTGTCAAATGTTTCGGTAGTAGATGAAGATTGGGCAGAAACTCTTATTTTTACTTCTTGTATTTCATGTACGTTAAAATCTATTGAACCATCAACAAGTTCAACAAAGGCACAATCCGTGTAACCCGTATAACAGAAAATACCACTAGAGTATCCTAATTCTTTACTTTCTAAATCTGCAACATTAGCAACAGTTTGATATAAGTACTCATCACCTATATAAGCCTTGTCACTAACGCTTCCTTCTGCAGCAACTATACTAGGTGCCACAAATAATGTTATTAGCAAAGAAAATGCAAATAACACGCCCTTTAAAAATTTACCCTTTTTCATACCTCATTACCCCTCTTCATTTTTTATTATTTCATAATAAAAAGACTTGTCTACAATTAGACAAGTATATTCTAAACCATTTAAATATAAGATAACAATAATTCAGTCGAAAAATGTTGAAAGTTTATTATTATAAATAATAAAGAGAGCACTTCGCTCTCTTATCTTTTATTTCCTCTTACAAGAGTGATATTTACACTCTTTACAACAAAGTCATCATCTTTGATCCAATGAGTTAATTGTTCACTAACTTTTTCTGATACTTCAGACATAGTTAATTTTTCGCCATAAAGCCTTTTTTCATTATTTCTAATAATAGCACCAGTTAAAACTTTAGCGCACTCTCTAGTATAAGGTCCTACCTCTTCTGCTAATTCTATTTTTACATTGTATGCACTTTCCTTGCTCTTTAAATCTCTAAGTACATCAAAATCCATTAACTTTTCTACGCCTGTCATTTTAAACACCTACCTATATCATAAATATAACACACAATAGTGTGTTTTTCAATTAATTTGTAATTACGATGTTATTAAAAACAAAAAAAGGTCTTTCGACCCTTTAATTAATCAACATTGTGATATACATTTTCAACATCATCAAGTTCTTCAAGCATTGAAATAAGTCTATCAAAAACAACCTTATCTTCTGCATTTAAAGTAACATATTCATTAGCCAAATATTCATTTTCACAAATCGCATAAGTCACTTTTTCACCAAATGAAGCATCAATAGCCTCTTTAATTGCATACAAATCAGATGGTTCACCATAAACAGTAACTAATTCTCCCTCTGTTTCTACACTAGAAAAATTAGCATCATTCATAATTAATGCTTCCTCAACCTCATCTTGGTTAACTCCTTTAACAGAAACAACGCTGTTGTGTGTATAATTAAATGAAACACTACCACTTACGCCAAGTTTACTATGACACTTATTAAAGCACGCTCTAATATCAGCAATTGCTCTATTAGTATTATCTGTTAAACTTTCTATAATTAATGTTGACGCACCAGGACCAAAACCCTCATAAGTATTAGCAATATAACTCTCTGCACTAGATGAACTAGCCTTTTCAATAGCTCTTTTAATAACATCTCCAGGAACTTGATTTGCTTTTGCTTTATCAATCGCTCTTCTAAGCGCTAAATTACTATTAGGATCAGGTGCTCCAGCCTTTGCTGCGATTAAAATTTCTTTACTATATTTTGCATATAATTTTGATTTCATTGCTGCTGTTTTTGCCATAGATGCAGCTCTAACTTCATGTGCTCTTCCCATATTTCCACTCCTCACTCATTAATACTACTACTTTTTTGATTATTCTTGCAATAAAAAGACTATTTTACTCCTCTAATAAGGACATTAATTCCTCTTCATAAACAATCCTAATCCCTAAATTTTGGGCCTTTTCTAATTTGCTTCCAGGCTCACTACCAACAATTAAAAAATCTAATTTTTTAGATACACTTCCAACAACATTGGCACCCAAATTATCCAAAAGAGCTTTAATTTCATCTCTTTTAAAATTTTCCAATGTTCCCGTCACTAAAACATTTTTACCATTAAAAATAGTTTCTTTGAAACTATCGTTGTTATCTAGATAGCTCATATTTACACCATTTTCTCTTAATCTATTTATAAGCATAATATTTTTTTCATCGTTAAAATAGCCAAAAATACTCTTAGCCATAATTTCGCCAATATCTTTAATGTTTATTAACTCTTCTTCACTTGCTTTAGCTAGGTCATCAATATTTCTATATCTTTTAGCAAGTATTTTACTTGTCTTTGCCCCCACCTCTTTAATACCAAGAGCAAACAATACCCTTTCAAGCGATAAAGACTTACTATTTTCTATAGCCTCTATCATGTTATTTATAGATTTTTCTCCATAGCCTTCTAAAGTCTTTAGTTCATTTGCATACTTATTGATGTCATAGATGTCCACAATACTTTTTATAAATCCTAAATTGTATAATTCTTCAACAACTTTTTCTCCAAGTCCTTCTATATCCATAGCACCCTTACTAACATAATGAATTATGGACTCTATATTTCTAGCGTCACAATTTGGGTTCAAACAATAATGATGTGCTCCATCATCTTTTCTTGATAACTTACTGCCACACATTGGGCAAACATCAATCATTTTGAACTCAATTTCATTTCCATTTCTATCTTCTTTTTCTACCTTTACAACCTCAGGAATTACATCTCCAGCTTTCCTTATATAAACATTATCTCCAATCTTTATATCTCTTTCTTTTATGAAATCTTCGTTGTGAAGAGTAGCTCTAGAAATTGTGCTACCCGCAACTAAAACAGGCTCTAATACAGCATTAGGAGTAATCTTTCCTGTTCTTCCCACAGTGTAAATTATATCTTTTAATCTTGTTTTTACTTCTATTGCAGGAAACTTATAAGCAATAGCCCACTTAGGGACTTTCATTGTATAACCAATTAAATCATGTAACTTCATATCATTTACTTTAATTACTACCCCATCTATATCATAGGCAAGGTTATCTCGCTTCAATGCATACTCTTTTATATAATCAATTACACTTTCAATACCCAAACAAACTCTTCTCTCTGTATTTGTTTTAAATCCTAAATCCATAGCCTTATTCAAGGATTCGCTTTGACTTGTGATATCAAATAATTCATTATCGCAAAAAGTATAAATAAACATATCTAGCCCTCTAGAAGATGCAATATTTGAATCCATTTGCCTTATGCTTCCACTAGCAGCATTTCTACAATTAGCAAATAAGCTTTCTCCGTTTTCTTTTCTTTTTTCATTGATCTTTTTTAGGCTCTCTCTAGGCATATAAACTTCGCCCCTTACTTCTAATCTTCTTTTATCACTTATTGTAAGAGGGATGCTTTTTATAGTTCTAATATTATGTGTAACTTCTTCTCCAACACTACCATTTCCTCTAGTAGCACCATACACTAATTTTCCATCTTCATACATCAAAGACATTGCTAATCCATCAATCTTTAATTCACAAATATACTCAACATCATCATATCCCAGTACATCTCTTATTCTTTTATGGAATCCTCGTAATTCATCATAACTGAACACATCTCCCAAAGACATCATTGGAGTTCTATGAGTAATCTTATTAAAATCTTCAACAACCATTCCACCAACTCTATTTGTAGGTGAATTTTCATCAAACATGTTAGGATATTTTTTTTCTAAATCAATAAGTTCATTCATTAATGCATCAAATTGGTAATCACTAATACTAGATTGATTAAGCACATAGTATTCATAATTATATTTATGCAACAATTCTCTAAGTTCTAAAATTCTAGTTTCTTCCTTGTTCATAGTATCCTCCTATTCTTTTGATAACGATGCGTGGTTTCCCATCATTGTCTTCACTCCAACTTTGCTATCTTTAAATGCAACATCTATAAGTTGCCCCTTAACAGACAAAACAACACCAAACCCATAAACAGCATGGTTAACTTTATCTCCCACGCCCCAAACAATATCGTTTGTAGCCTTTTTATTAATAACACTACCAGTAGATGTTGTTGATGGTCTAGATGCTTGAACTGGTTTATTATAATAATTGTTAGAATAACCACCATACACTGGTTTTCTTTCATTAAAAACACTCATAACAACATTACAATCTTTATAGCATCCTTCAACCTCTTTTATAAATCTAGATGGCGTGTTTGAAGCATGTACTACAAAGTTAATTCCATGATTGCTACTAATATGTAAAACTTCCATTGCTCTTGTAAAAGCAACATAGGCAAGCCTTCTTTCTTCTTCTATATTTTCGCTATCTTCCATTAAACTTTTTTCACTAGGGAAAACTCCCTCACACAGTCCAACAACAAAGACATCTTTATACTCTAATCCTTTAGCAGTATGAATTGTCATTAAAGAAACATGGTTTCCATCATCCATTTCATCTTGAGATGTAAATAAAGTGATTTCTTGAAGGAATCCAGATAGACTTGGTGAACTCTCGTTGTTTTCATAATAAGTAATATTGTTCATTAATTCTCTAATATTTTCTTTTCTTTCTTCCTCGTCCTCATCAATAAGCATCTTGTAATATCCACTTTCACTAAGTAAATCATCAAGTAAATTAACTAAATCTCCATTCAAATCCCTATTAGAAAACTTCTCAATCATCTCATAAAAATTACTAATATTATTTCTGACTTCATTTCTTTTAATGACATCAATATTTTCTTTTATTGCCTCATATAAAGAAATGTTATATGTATTAGCGATTGCTTTGAATTTTTCTAGTGAAGTATCTCCCAACCCTCTTTTAGGTTCATTAATAATTCTTTCTAAAGAAATGTCATCATTTTTATTAACTAATATTCTAAGATATGACAAAGAATCTTTAATTTCTTTTCTTTCATAGAATTTTACTCCCCCATAAACCTTGTATGGTATAGCATTTCTCACAAGAGCATTTTCAATGTCTCTAGATAGATAATTTGATCTATATAAGATGGCGATATCTCTATAATTGTATCCATACTTATCTCTATCTTTAATAATTAGATTAACAACCTTATTAGCTTCCCCATGGCCATCATCTAAATCATAATAAGTAATGTCTTCACCATCACCATTATTTGTTATCAAGTCCTTACTTACTCTCTTTTTATTATTCTTAATAAGCGTATTTGCAAGATTCAAAATTTTAGATTTAGATCTATAGTTTTCATCAAGTATTATGGTTGTAGCCCCAGGAAAATATCTTTCAAAATCCATAATGATTTTCAAGTTAGCACCACGCCAAGTATAAATAGTTTGATCTGGGTCTCCTACAACAAAAAGACTATTTTCTTTACCGGCAATTAACTTTATTAAATCGAATTGAATATCATTTGTATCTTGGAATTCATCAACCAAAATGAATTTATATCTTTTTTGCCATTTTTCTCTCACTTCGGGAAAAGCCACTAATATTTCATAAGCCTTCACCAATAAATCATCAAAATCTAAAGACCTAAGCTTCTTTAATTTTTCTTGATAAACTTCGAATAGCTTTTTCTTATCTTGTTCTTTATCATAGCCATACATATTAACGTTAACTTTAAACTCTTGGTTATAATAATTCGTCTTTAAATATGAAATGAAATTAATCATTTCTTTATGATCAAGATAATTTTTATCAATATTATTATCCTTTAATATTTCTTTAACCACTTTTGTCTTATCTTCTTCATCTAAAATATTAAAGTCTCTAGGATATCCAATCAAATTAATTTCTTCCTTTAAAAATCTAACACAAAAAGAATGAAAAGTAGCAATTAGTGGAGCATAGCCTACTCCCATCTCATTAATAACCCTCGTTTTCATTTCATTACTAGCTTTGTTTGTAAAAGTAATAGCCAAAATATTTTTTACACTTATACCGCTTTCTATTAAATAACAAATCCTATTTGTTAAAACTCTAGTCTTTCCACTTCCTGCCCCAGCAACTACTCTTATATATTTACTAGGGTTTGTAACTGCATTCAATTGATTTTTATTTAATCTAGATAAATCAAGCATAATATCACCCATTTCAATTATATCATAATATAATTGAAAATACTAAAAAATTCAAATATAAAAAGAGCTTTTTACAGCTCTTTTCAAAGTTAATTCAATTAAATATTGAACATACTGTTTGTTTGAGGCATTTCTTCAACAATTGCACTCACATTACCTCTACATCTTATTGCAAAAGTTTGTAAAGACTCTAAATGTTCAGCTTGCTCTCTTGTATAAGACATTGTAGATTTTACTGTATGTTCTACTCCAGTCTCATCTTTATAAGAATAAAAAACCTTATAAAAAACATGAACAGATGTTGGCACATTCACTCTTCCAACACCAACGCTACTTGATGTAGTGCTAGATAGCTTCTTTCTTAAAAATGTTGCTTTAGTTTGATATGCACCATCATCAGCTAATAAAGCTTTATATGCTTTTATCGCCTTACCTCTAATAATTGATAAAACAATAAATAATACACCTACAGCCGCAAGCACAGCACCAATTAATAGTAACATTTTAGAAGAATCTGTACCGTCTTCGCTAACCATTTTTTGAGTTGCTCCAAGATATACAGCAAGCCCTCCAAATCCAGCAAATAAAACTCCTAACACCGCAATTAAAATTGGATTATTATTAGCGTCCTTTTTGTGATTAACATTACCCATAAATTCACCTCCTCTCTAATAATTTTTTTAAATTCTATACGGACATTGGATACTCTAGAATAACACTATATTTTCCCTTGCATCTAACTTTGATAGTTCCTTGATTTTTAAACCACTCTAGCTCTTCAACAGTGAAAGTATCATAGGTTTCACCGATTCTAGTAATTCCCGTCTCATCTTGATATTTATATATAAGTGTGCCACTACCATCTGGTTTTTTACCAGTTTTACCTCCCTCAATTCTCTCGGCAGGTATTTCCAAATATGTTCCTGTTGTAGTAAACATCGAAGAATCTTTATATAATTTTTTATAAATAGCAACAGTTCTTAATTCCGGTATTCCAAACACAAAAAAGCCAAAACCAATTAAAGCAAATGGGCCTCCAATTGACAACATAATAAACATATCAGATTGCATTCCATATTCTAAAACCCCCTCAGGGACGAATAAACTTAGAAGAGTAAATAAAGTCCCCATCCCAAAAAAGCCAAGTCCTATAGCCAAAGTCGCCGAAGAATCCATTCCTGATTGCACTACTATTGTAGATTCACTTGGTAGAACTCTGTTTCTTTTATTACGACTCTCTTTGATTTGATTTTTCAACTCCATAAAGCCAGCAAAAATACAAAGACCCCCTAAAAGAAAAAAAATTATAAGCGGAGTAAATAAACCCACACTAAGAATACCAAGACCTGGAACAAAAAGGCCAATCATGGTAAACGCTAAACCAACACCAAATCCCACAAAAACCCCTTGCATTTGCATTGATGTTAAATATTCTCTTTCATACACAATAATACACCTCAAAATCATTCTAGCATAAATATTTTTTTTGTTATTGTAAAATGGCAATTTTCTATTCTCTATTCCTTTTTTGCTCCGTTTTTTATTTCCTTTTTGCTATACTAAAGAAAAGAGAGGCGATTTAATGATAAATTATCCAAACAAAAAGACAATCTCTACCGTAAAAAAAGAATACGTAAACTATGGTAATCGCGGAATGAATTTGGAAGAGGCAATAAATATCACAAACGCCTACTACTTAGAAAATAATGTTGCAGTAATTCACAAAAAACCAACGCCTATACAAATAATAAAACTAGATCCAAAAAAAGGAAGAATTGTTGATGCGTTTTTCAAAAGCCCTTCAACAACTGACTATAATGGTATTTATAAAGGTAAGTATGTGGACTTTGAGGCAAAAGAAACAACTTCAAAGACATCTTTCCCTCTTGCAAACATTGGCAAACATCAAGTTGAACACCTGAAAAAAGTAAAAGAGCAAGGAGCAATTGCATTTGTTATTATCATGTTTTCGAAACTAGATGAAACATATTTGCTAGATGCCAACTATATAATTGCTTGTTATACAAACCTAGAGAGAAAATCTATACCTTATTCATACATTAAAGAACATGGTCATTTGATTCCTAAAGGATATTTCAATAGAGTAGATTATTTAAAAATTTTAGATGAATATTACTTATAATATGACAAAAAATAATTTCGGTGATATATGTGACAAATCGCATAAAAAAATTACTGGAATTATTTTTTATTTTCATCTTTTTTGCCCAAGTCAGCGGTGCATTATTTATGGGTTCTTTGTTTTTTAAAAGCAAAGAAATCAAAACATATCCAATTACAGATAATAAAGTAAGTCAAATTTTAGATAATGATGGTAAAGTGGTTTCACAAATAAATTTAATAAAAGATAACAGCGTAAAATATAATGAACTACCAGATGTATTTATAAACGCCCTTATAAGTGGAGAAGATTCACGATTCTTTGCTCACTCAGGAATTGATTTACAACGAATCATCACCAGTTTAATATCCAATATAAAAGGAAACAATTTACAAGGAGCCTCAACTCTTACCCAACAATTAATAAAAAACACATTACTAGACTCCTCTAAAACACTAGATAGAAAACTAAATGAAATTATCTTATCTTTAAAGCTTGAGGGGAAACTAACAAAAGAAGAAATTTTAGAAGCTTATTGTAATAATATTATGTTTGATGGTATCTCCTTAGGGGTTAATAGTGCCTCTATGAAGTTATTTAACAAACACATAAAATATGTCACCCTTCCTGAGGCTGCACTTCTTGTGGGAATAGTTAATGCACCTTCTTTTTATAATCCAATAAAAAATCCCGACAGAGCAAAAACAAGGATGGTCACAATTTTAAATTTAATGCATAGGCATGGATATATAAGTAAGCAAGAATTAGAAATCAATAAAAACGTAGAAGTACCTGATTTAATAAAATCGCAACCAAAAGACGAAACAAACTACAAATATCAGGCGTATTTAGATATTGTTTATAAAGAGTGTTTAAAACTGGTTAATGAAAATCTTTATGCAAAACCATTAATAATAGAGACCGCCTTGAACACAAAAGCACAATCCCTAATAGATTCAATTCAAGAAGGAAAAATAATAAAATTTAATGACGATAATCAACAATTCGCCCTGTCTTTGATAGATAATCAAACTGGTGCAGTTGTAGCTAGTTTAGGTGGAAGAAATTATAATGGGAAACTACTATTTAATCGTTCATATGATATGTTAAATCAACCAGCATCTACAATAAAACCATTATTATCATATGCATTAGGTATTGAGGTTTTAAACTATAATAGTAAACAAGTATTAATGGATAAACCTTATTCTTACTCAGATGGCACAAAAGTAGATAATGTAGATCATAATTATAAAGGAGAACTATTAATAGAAGATGCACTTGGCTATTCTAGAAACACCACCGCTCTTGCCGTACTAGATGAAGTAATAAAAGAAAAAGGAACAAGATACGTAGCAAACTATTTATCAAAATTACATTTGCTCGATATTGATAGACAAGAATATTTAGAACCCTATGCTCTAGGTGCTTTTAGACATGGTGTCTCACCATACAACCTGGCTGCAGCTTACTCAATGATTCCAAACAGAGGTTATTACACTCAACCTTATGTTATTAAAAAAATTATCGACAGCTCCACTGGTAAAGTTATATATTCACATAAAAATCAAAAAACAAAAATTTTAGAAAGTTCAACCACAGAAATATTAACTGCCATCATGAAAAACGTAGTCAACAATAATTATTATGGTCTAGGTTCTCTAAAATTAGATAATATACCTCTTTATATAAAAAGTGGCACTTCTAGTTTTGATTCCACTTTAGCAAAAAAATATAATTACCCATTAAACGCAAGTAAAGACTTATGGATTGCAGGATTTTCTAAACAATATAGTTTTGCTATATGGACAGGATTTGATACACCAAAAATGAATGAAAAAAACTATTTTGAAGCTGGAAGCGATAAAAGAAAATCTTTGCATAAAGAAATTCTTAAAATAATTTTAAAAGAGTCTACAACATCATTTGGTGAAGTTCCTATTGGAGAATCTACAAAAAAAATTAATATTGTAAAAGGGACTGATTTATTACCAAATGAAAAAACTCCTCTGCATTTAATAACAGAGGCATATTTTAAATATGGTTATGAACCCCAAAATGTAATATCACCACCATCTTTACAAGATGTCAAAGATATCGATTTATTGTTTTTTAAAGACAAAATAAATGTGGTTTTCAATGACTATATTACTCTTGATATACAAAAAGAAAACACCATATATTCTTTTGAAAAAATATATGGTGATATCGAATACGTCATTGAAATAAACAATCAAATTTTCACAAGTAATACTCCTGATTTTGAAATACCAAATAATATTACTTTCATCTATGAATTAAAAGCATATACTAGATACTCTAATTTCAAAGATATAACTTCAAATGTTTATAAAAGTAACTTTTTATTCACTTAGTCGCTACGTCTTAAACTTCCTAGTAATCTTAATAATTGTAGTGCCCCAGCCATAGCAGCAGCAACATAGGTAAAAGCTGCAGCATTAAGTACTTTTCTAGCTCCTTTTAATTCTTCATCACTATAATTACCTGTTGATGTTAAATAAGCCATAGCACGTTTAGAGGCATTTAACTCTACTGGCAATGTAACAAGTTCAAATAGAACAACAAGTGAAAATAAGGCAATACCAATTATAAGAACTGGCATACTCCAAATAATGAATCCAAGATATATAAATATCCAAGATATATTACTTGCTATAATACTGCTTTTAGCAATTGCTTGTCTAAATCTTAAAAAGCCATATCCCTCAGCATCTTGAATGGCATGCCCCATCTCATGAGCAGCAACAGCAATACCTGCTATTGTTGCTGTTTCATAGTTTGAAGCAGATAGCGCTACACTTTTATCTCTAGGATCATAATGGTCATTTAAATGTCCTGGAACCTTGTAAACATTAATATGAGATAAATTCTTTTGATATTTGATATCTTCTACTAAATCATATCCTGTTTTGTCACAATTTGTTCTTATTCTTGAATATTTTGAATATGCACTATTAACAGCAAATTGTGCCGATGCAAATAACAATGTAATTATAATTATATATAGTAAGTCTGTATAATACATAAAATCACTCCCTATTCATTATATAATATTCCCTTAAAAATTAATTCAATTAAATATTTAACAACAATTAATACAGCCCCAATAACAGACAATATATTATTAATTCCTATAGCAACACATTCAAAGGTGTTTTTATCACCTTTATTTTTATCTAAATATTTAATTGTAATAATACTAACATATATTTGGAAAAGTAAAATTAAACTAAAGAAAACAATACCGATAATTAAAAAAACAATTTTATTTGATATAAGTCCACACAAAATTAAAACTTCACTTATAGAAGCTGTTATCACAGATAGAACCAAATGATTGTTTACAATGTTTTCTTTTAGCTTATATTTAGAAAAATAATTACTAGCAAAAAAGCAAAAAAGTATACTTGCAATAAATGTTGATGTAAGATCCATCACTTAATAAAAAAGTGGCCTAGGCCACTCCTTATTTTTATTAGTCTTCTACCTTTAAATTTTTGCTAGGTTTGAAAGAAACGTAAGATTTTGCTGGGTGAATCATAGCTTCACCAGTTCTTGGGTTAACTCCTCTTTTTTCTCTTCTTTCTTTTACTAAGAAGTTTCCGAATCCAGTTACTCTAACGCTATCTCCATCGTTTAATGCTTTAGTAATAACAGCAAGAGTAGCTTCTACAGTTTCAGTAGCAACTTTCTTAGTTACGTTAGCTTCTGCAGCAACGCATTCGATTAATTGAGTTTTATTCATACTTTTTCCTCCTTATATGATAATTACATATTAGCGTATTAAAGGAAAATAAGTCAAAGATTTTGTCTTTTTTTCCTCTATTTATCGCACTTTTTCGCTTTTTTGGGTATCATAGGGTTGTATGGAGGTTTTTTATGGAATTTATAAACTTATCATCTACTGCATCTACATTACTTATAACTTTATATTCAAGAGCCAATATGTCTAGACAAGGTTTAATTATCAAAGATGAAAAAGCCGAAGAAATTATTCAACTTGCAGGATATAGCCAAAAAAAATTAAAAACAACAAAATCAAATCAAATATTTTTAACTATTCGTGCAAAATTAATCGATGACTATACCCTAGATTTTATACGCAAACACGATGGTAATTGTACCGTAATTCAAGTGGCTTGCGGGTTGGATTCTAGATACTTAAGAATGAATGATCCAAACGTAAAATGGTATGATTTAGATTTATATGGAACTATAGAGTTAAGAAAAAAATTCTATAAAAACGCCAAAAATTATAAAATGATTGAAAGCAATGTTTGTAATTTTACTTGGATTGATAAAATTGATCCAGAAGATTTGAAAAAGCCAACATTAATAATTGCAGAAGGGCTTTTTATGTATTTATCTGAAGAAGACAATAAACATGTATTTTCAACACTACCTCAATATTTTAAAGATGTTGATATAATCTTTGATGCTTTTTCTCCACTTGTTAAAACCGTATCAAAACACGTCCCTACACTACGAAGGACTAACGCTTATTTTTCATTCGGATTTAAAAAACCAGAAGTGATTGAAGCAATGTCAGAAAAGATAAAACACAAAAAAACACTATCATATCAAAGAAACCAATATGTTAAAGAATTATCTTTGCCGTTTAGAATATTTTACTTCTTTAAGAAGGTGTTCGCAGATAAGATGAGTAGACTTGAAGTATTCCATATAGAAAAATAAAAAAAGATGAGTCAGCTCATCTTTTTATTTTCTATTATCAATAATATTATTTATATCTTCTTTTGTGAAAATATATTTGCTTTTACAAAATTGACAAACAACCTCAATATCTTCTTCTTTAGCTAAATCCTTTAAGTCAAAGTCACTTAATGTTGCTAGCCCACCTTCAAACTTGTTTTTAGAGCAATCGCAAAAAGTTCTTATTTCTGTTGTTTCTAATTTTTCAAAATCTTCAAACATAGATTTGATATTAGTTTCTACATCTGTAATATTTTCAAGTTTTAAATTTTCTAAAAATGTTACATCTTCTTCCTCGTATCCAGTGATAAGTTGAATAAGATATCCCTTTGCGCAATTTACAATACCATTATCATCTAATGTAACATGTAAATCTATAATTGTAGGAATTTGCTCACTAGTAAAGAAATAGTATGCTATATCTTGAGAAATATCTGATTTTGCAAGCAACACATCACTTGTAAAATCAACACCATCTTCATTTACTTTTGTAACAGATAAAACACCATTATTTCCAACAACATTTTGAATAGTGTATTTTCCTTCACTTAATTCTAAATCAGCGCTTGGATTAGTAACGTATCCTCTTATATATCCATCACTACTTGCTTGCATAAATAAACTTTTTATTGGACCATCACTATTTATTTGAAGTGTTACTCCTACACCGTTTTTTTCTAATATACCTATTATAGATCCTGCTAGTAAAAATCTAGCAAATGCTATTGTTGTTAAAGGTAAAGTTTCGTGGTTTTTACATATGGAAGAAATACTCTCACATGCATCTATCCCAAATATTCTTACCTTTTTATCTTTTCCTAATCCCCTAAATATATAATCCATTTTAATCCTCCAAACAAAAGAAAGGAGTAACTATTCGTTACTCTCGTTCTTTGCTTCATTTGTTTTTTTCTTCTTTTCTGCTTTTTCAACAGGTTTTTCTTCTACTTTAGTTTCTTCAACTTTTACACCTTTTTCATCGTATGAAGGTGGTTCCATTCCAGCGATTTCATAAATTTCTTCGCTAGTTAATGTTTCTCTTTCAAGTAATGCTTCTGCAATCTTTATAACTAAATCTTTATTATCTCTTAGTGTCTTTTCACACACTTCGTGACATTCATTAATGATTTTTCTAACAGCAGTATCGATTTCAAATCCAACTTGGCTTGAGAACATTTTTCTAGAGTTAGTATAATCTCTTCCTAAGAATACATTTCCTCCAGCTTGCTCATATTGAATTGGTCCTAAAGATGACATACCAAGCTCAGTAACCATACTTCTTGCTATTCTAGTAGCTCTTTCAATATCATTACTTGCTCCAGTTGAAACATCACCAAAGAATATTTCTTCACTTACTCTACCACCTAAGAAACTGATGATTTGAGCTTTTAATTCGCTTTCAGTTTGTAAAGTTGTATCTTGTTCTGGAGTCATTAATACATATCCTCCAGCATCTCCTCTAGGGATAATAGTTACTTTTTGAACTATGCTTGCATTTCTAACTTTTAATCCAATAGTAGCATGTCCTGCTTCATGATAAGCAACACATCTTCTTTCTTTTTCAGTAATGATTCTACTCTTCTTAGCAGGACCACCCATTACTCTATCTATAGCTTCATCAATATCAGCCATACTAATCTTATCTTTATTTGCTCTTACTGCTAAAATTGCAGCTTCATTCAATGTATTTTCTAGTTCCGCACCGCTAAATCCAGGTGTTCTTTTTGCAATGTTAGCAAAGTTAACATCATCTTCAAAGAATTTGTTTCTAGCATGTACTCTTAAAATTTCTTCTCTTCCTTTTTTATCAGGTAAGTTAACAATAATTTGTCTATCAAATCTTCCAGGTCTTAATAAAGCAGGGTCTAATACATCGCTTCTATTAGTAGCAGCGATTATAATAATTCCACTATTTTCATTAAATCCATCCATTTCAACAAGCAATTGGTTAAGTGTTTGTTCTCTTTCATCATGTCCTCCACCTAAACCAGCACCTCTTTGTCTACCAACAGCATCGATTTCATCGATGAATATAATACAAGGAGCATTTAGTTTAGCTTGTCTGAACATATCTCTAACTCTACTAGCACCAACACCAACATACATTTCTACAAAGTCACTACCTGAAATTGAGAAGAAAGGAACTCCTGCTTCTCCAGCAATTGCCTTAGCAAGTAATGTCTTACCTGTACCTGGAGATCCTGTTAGTAACACACCCTTAGGAACTCTAGCGCCCATCTTAGCAAACTTTTGAGGATTTTTTAAATATTCAACAAGTTCTTTCATTTCTTCTTTTTCTTCTACACAACCTGCAACATTATCAAATCTAACTTTACTAGAATCTTCTCTTCTAGCTCTACTCTTACCAACATCAAGAGGTCCGCCTCCGCCTTTTCCTCCTCCTGCACTATTTAATAATTTATTAAATAAGAAGAAGAACACAAGAACTACCACAACAAGAGGAAGTATAGATATTGCTAAATCTGCCCAAATATTAGTAGTAAATGCATCTTCATATAAAATATTTTCTGCATTTAAAGTTGTATTCTTGTTAATTTGCTCTACTAATCTTTCCATGCTTACACTTGGAATTGTAGCAACAAAGTTTACTTTCTTTCCATCAGCGTCTGTATAAGAACCACTAATATCAACAACTCTATTCTTTTCTGTAACAGTAATATATTCGAAAGTCAAATAACTTGGTTTACACTCTGGTGCAGCACCATCTTTATCACATTCATTTTGATCACTTAAAGCTTCAAGCACTTGAACTTCATCATATTTTTTAACTGTAGCATCTTGATTAAAAATCATGATAGCAACAACTATTAAAGCTATGATAACACCCCAGATAGCCAATAACCCATAAGCGCTTTTCTTTTTCTTTATTTCAGCCATACTCATTCTCCTTTATTTTCTTTTACATAAAACTCAATAATTTCCTCAGAGAAATTACTTAAAATATTATAGAACTTTTTGATATTTATAACAAGTAATAAAGTCCCAAATTTATTAGTTATTACTGGCCAATTTTTCCTTTTTCTAAACGGAATCTTTTTATCTATAAAAATCCTGTTAATATCTTTGTTTTTCCCATCATAAGATTTTAGATAAAGTGGAAATTCATCCTTCCTTACTACAACCTTTTCAAGTTTCTTTCCCGAATCACTAATAACAAATCTATTTCCTATATTAGTGTTGTCTAGATTTTCTATTTTATAACAATACTCTTCTTCATCTTCATGAATATGCAAATACCCATATTCTTTATAAACAACTAAATTATCATACTTAGCTAATACAATGTTTGGTTTATCTGAGGAAATTTGCCTTATCATATCGAGAATCCTACCCTCTTTAATAGATATTTTTTTGTATACATTATCTATTATGAAATAGTATAAAACTTCTTTTTTTAGGTTTAACTCTAATTCATTAAAACACTTTAAATCTAACGTTGATTTATTTAACAAACACTTTTGTTTTGCTTCTTTTACTAGATTCACTTCAGCATTTCTTTTTTCATTAAGTTTATCTATTTTTTCAATTAGTAGATCCTTTTCTCTATCCGTCATTGAATTGATAATATTTGCTCTCAAATTATTCCTTGAATAATTTAAATCATAATTAGTCTCATCAATTCCATACTCAATATTATTGTCCTCACAATATTTTTCCAATTCTTTTTTTGTATATGACAATAACGGTCTAACAACCCTCATACCCTGAAGTTCAACTTCTTTATTTATTCCATAATATTCCACAACTGAATTTCTAGCTTTTTGCATCAAATAAGTTTCAATAAAATCATCTTTATGATGCCCAACAAACAAGCACTCACACTCTTCTAAATCGTAAATTTCCTTAAAGAATGTGTATCTAGCAACACGAGCCCAATCCTCAAAGTTACCTTCTTTTTCCTCATTGCTATTTAATGATTTTATATAGTATTTAATATTATGTTCATCGCAATATTTTTTAACAATAATTTCATCTCTAGATGCACTCTCTCTATAATTATAATTAACATGCACTACAATTAATGTATATTCATTTTTTCTTCTCAAAATATCTAGCAAGGCAAGTGAATCACTACCTCCACTTACTGCAACCATAGCTTTTTTCACTTTTCTTCACCCAGTTAAATATTAACATACTATTCAGTTTTTTATAACACTTATAGCCATTATAGTTTGGTCATCTTCAATTGTTTTTTGTTGAATAAATATTTGCTCAACCATTTCTTTGAGCGTTTTTTTGCTATTTTCTTTTATAATAGATGAAACATTCACATTAATTCCATCACTTGTTAATATGATTTTCTCAACACTATTGTTAATTAAAATCTTATTTACACTTATTTCATCAACAATCCCCAATGGTAGACTCTCACTATTTAATTTATCCACATTATCTTTATATAAAATATAACTATTTCCGCTTCCATTTTTATATAAAACAAGCTCATTTAAATACGAATCATATTCTAATAAATCAAGAGTATTATAGGTATCATCTTTTGAAAAGACTAGTGCATTACACGCTTCTATTGCATCACTTGCCCCCATTCCTAACTCAATCAACTTTCTTAGTAACATAAGTGCAAATTTTGAATCCTCATCAGCTTTTTTACCATGACCCATACCATCACTAACTAAAAAATATTTCTTATTTTCCGTTTCAAAACACATGTAATTATCTCCACATTTTGTATCGAAACTCCTCTGTTTAATGTAATAATCAAACTTATAATTTTCTTTGTTTTGAAAAGTATATTTTGTGACGTTTGTTAAAAAATTATATTTTCCTGATACCAAAATAAAATTCTTTTTAATTATTCTTTCAAAACAACAGATGAGTTTGTTATAGTCATCAAAATTTCTGATTTCTATATCAATTTTATAATTTCCTTGGTAGCTTTTAATAACACGCAATCCAATAACTTCTAGATCCATATCTTCTAAATCTGTCATTATTAGATCTTTAGGAGTTTGTTGCGGTTCTTGCCTTACTTTATTCATTAAAAAAGTTAAATTATGCAAAATTTTATCGCTATATTTTTTCCTCATCTTATTATTACTTTTAATCTTTTCTTCCACTACATTTATAAGATATTCTATATTTTGATTTTTATTTAATAATATATTATATCTTTCTTTATATTCCCTAATTTTATAATCTTTTGAATCAACTATATATTTTTGTGCTTTGACAAATATGTTTGGGTTAATAAATATAACTAAACCAGAAAATATAATTGCTTCATTTAAATAGGAATAGTTTTTAAGTAACGCTGACGCCACAAGTAATACAGATAAATATAAAACAGCACCGGTTTTGGGGTGTTTTTTTATTTTAGGAACAATAAATAATAAAGTCATTAAAATTAAAACTTGTGGAATAATTTTACCATTAAGTGAATAGAAAAAAGAATTACAAAAGCAACACAAAATACCCGTAGAAGTGTGAACTTTTATAATCACATATGACAATAAACAAACAAGTATTAAATCGATATCTACACTCGAAAATATTGATACCGATGAATTTAATAATATAAAACTCAAAAGAAGCGAGGCCACAAGAAACTCTCCATATGTGATTGTTTTTTCCACTTTGAACTTCATTTTTAAATAGATTTTTGACAAAAAGTATCCAAATAATCCAAAAAGTAAAGCAACTAGTAATACTGTATATGAATCTTTATTTAACAAAATAGAGTGAAATAAACCAAATAACACCGATGAAACAACAGGTGCTAGATATAGTGCTTTTTTGCGATTTCTTAATACATAAAATATAGCAATCGTAGAAACAACTCCAAAGATCAAAGATAACACATCATATTTAGAGTCGATGATAAACGCAGAAAGAATCATTGCTAATACACCAGCAAAATAAAATTTTTCATCATATAACAATAAAACCATTGTTAATGGATAGCTTAATAAAAAATTAACATTGTTATACTCCACAAAAGAAAATATAAAAATTGCAACAAAAACAATAATTCCTCTAACAAAATTATTCACATCAAATTTCATGCCATCACCCACAATGAAATATACTATAATGTCTTGTCGAAATTTGTTACTATGTGTTGATTATAACAAATTAACAACAAGAATATAAAACGTCAATACCACTAACCCATACATTCCCATCATTCCACATCCTATTATGATAAACCATTCTAATGGAATGATTATACCAATAAACAACAATAGATAACGTATGCCAAATAAAGCAAGTAACATACCAGTTAATTTCAATGCAAATTTTGCTATTTTTTCTAAAATAAAAATCACCACTTCAATATATGAAGTGATGATAATTAAAATGATTTTCTATTTTCAAATGATTTAGCCAAAGTAATATTATCACTATATTCAATATTACCACCCATAGGCAATCCATAAGCCAATCTTGTAACTTTTATATTTCTTCCTTCTAATAGTTTAGCAATAAAAAGTCCTGTGGTTTCACCATCTAAATTTGGATTTGTAGCAACAATAACTTCTTTAACCCCATCTAATCTAGTAAGCAAAGAATCTATATTAAGATCTTGGGGTAATTTACCTTTTTTAAGTGAAATAACACCATTTAAAACGTGATATTTACCAGAAAATGAGTTGGTTTTTTCAATAGCGAACACATCCTTAGGATTACTAACAACACATATTGTCGTAGAATCTCTAGAGGTGTTTTTACATATTTCACACTCCTCTGTATCACTTAAATTGAAGCATGTATGACAATGTTTTATTTTATTAACATTAGAAATCGCACTAACAAACTTTTCCTTATATTCAGGTTGCAAATCTAGGTATGAATATGCCATTCTCTCAGCAGATTTATAGCCCACACCAGGAAGTCTTGCAAATGCCTCTATAAGATTTTTAAAAGACTCAGGATATTCCATTAAAACATCCCTGGCATACGCATGCCACCTGTAGCCTCATTCATAACTCTATTCATTTCATCATCAACTGTTTTGATAGCCTCATTGATTGCAACAGTTAATAAATCTTGAAGCATATCTTTATCAGTTAAAAGATCTTCATCAATTTGAATACTGTTAACTTTTTTATTTCCCATAATAGAAATAGTTATAGCACCACCATTACTATTAACTACAAACTCTTTTTCTTCAACTTCCTTTTGCTTTTTTGCTAATTGTTTTTGCATATTTTGTGCTTGACGCATTAATGCATTCATATCCATATTAATTTTCCTCCTTAATTATAACATTGTCTCCAAACAATTTTTTTGCATACTCAACACCTTCATCTACTTCAGTGTCACTACTATTTGAAACTATAATATTCTTTCTTTGTATTACAATTGGCTTTGCTTGTGGCAATTTACCAAGTTGTCTTAAACTGATGTATTTAGCTTTAAGCTCATTAAAGTTTTCAACAGTTAAACAATAGCATTTAACATCATTATTATATAAAGCTTTTAACAAACTATTCATTTCCGAATAATTATTAGCTTCGTATACACGATTCAAATAAGCTTCATTAGTATATCCAATAATTATAACATTATCACAAGCCGCCATAGGTCTTCCATCTAATAAGATGCCTGTAACCTTAGCAGTAGCAGGTGATGTCAAATATTTAGGAAGCATAACCCATTGTTGTTGAGCTTTAACAAGTGCATCTCTACTAGCTTGAACTAAGACATTTAATAATTCTTCTTCACTTGGTGTAGCCTCAACAGTAGTTTCTGTAGCAACTATAGTAGGTTGCGATTCTACACTTTCTTGGATTGTTTCTTGTGTTTCATGTGAAACAGCTGTTTCTTCCACCACATTATTTGAAGGCATTTCAATAACTTCAGGAGTAACAACTTCTTCATTTAACTTTTTAATTCTTTCAACAGGAGTAACCTTATCCTCTGCAATCTCATCTTTTTCTACATTTGAAATTAAATTTGTAGGTTGTGTTTGATATGTTGGTTCATTGAAAGCTGGTGTATTTTCATATTTTACAACCTCTTTGTATATAACATTCTCAAGCGTATCTTTTAATCCACACATCTTTAGACATGCAATTTCAAACAATGCTCTAGGGGCTCCAACTTTTTTATAAGAAGATAAAGCTTCCACTAAAATATCAATCATTTCAAATAATTTCTTATTAGGAATAATTGAAAGTTGTTCAGCATTAGATTCGTTGATAACTTTTAATCCTCTAAAAGAGTTAGAGTTTTTATAAATAATGACTTCTTTCAACAAGTCAATTAAGTTATTAGTTAGTCTATATAAATCCACACCCTTTTCATCATAATAGTTAATATTATCCATCAAAGCTTGGTAATTATCACTATTAATAAGTGTTATAAATTCGATCTTTTCTGAGTTTGAAACTATACCATATATTTCTCTAACACTTTGTGTAGTAATATAATTTCCAGCATAAGCAATTGTTTGATCTAAAATACTCAAAGCATCTCTCATTCCACCATCACAAAGTTCACTAACAAGTTCAATAACTCCATCCTCGTATTCCACATTTTCACTTAGCAAAACATCAACTAATCTTTCTTCTATATCTTTTCTTGAGATTCTTCCAAAATCAAATCTTTGACATCTAGATAATATAGTTGGCAATACTTTATGTGGCTCAGTTGTAGCTAACACAAAGACAACATGTGCAGGTGGCTCTTCAAGAGTTTTCAATAGAGCGTTGAATGCACCTTGAGACATCATGTGTACCTCATCAATAATATATACTTTATATTTACCTTCTAAAGGAGCATACTTAACCTTATCAATTAAATTTCTTACTTCATCTACACCATTATTACTTGCAGCATCTATCTCAATAACATCAGGATAACTTCCTTCACTTATTGCAAGACAATTTTCACACTCATCACAAGGTTTATGTTCACCTTTACAATTAAGTGCTTTAGCAAGCAATTTTGCCATTGTAGTCTTACCAGTTCCTCTAGGACCTGTAAATAAATATGCATGTGCGATTTTATTCTCTTTTATCGCATTTTTTAATGTTTGTATAATTTGTTTTTGGCCTGCCACTTCTTCAAAAGTTTGTGGTCTATATGTTCTATATAAAGCCTTATATCCCATTACTATCACCCTCTTCAATATTATACATTATTTACCATCCATCTACTATATTTACGACAATAAAAGATACATCAAAAAGCAACAAATTCAAAATAAAAAAAGGCAGGTATTTTCAACCTGCCTTACAGTTGTTTTTTATCTTCTTATATAAACTTTACCATGATTAGAATTGCTCTTTTGCTTAGCTCTAACAAGTCTTTTTTCCATGTTTAAATCTAAAGTTTTACCACCTGCAAATTTCTTGCCACCAGTAGTAGCATCTAAGATCGCAGCTTGATTTTTATATAGAGTATATAAATCAACTTCATCAACTCTAGTTAAATAACTACTCTTATCTTTTTTTCCAAGACTAACTTCAAAATCATCTTTAACTTGTCCTGCATAAGTTATTCCTAAAGCAAAAATAAGCACAATTAAAGTTGCTCTTAAAGCCATGTTTGCAGACTTAACTTCTCTCTTTGCATTTTCTAAATTTATATCCATATTTATCGCCTCTCTTGGCTTGATTATACTCCCGCAAAGAAACAATTTCAATCAATATTTTTCTTCCTTCTTTTATCTTTAAAGTATTCTTTTAAAATAAGGCTGCATCTTGTATCTTCTAAACATTCAGATTCTATTTTGTGATTAAAGTTTCCCACTTTTTGAAGGTCAAAAGAACCCTCAATCGCCCCACTTTTTGGATCTTTACAACCATAATAAATTTTAGCTATCCTTGCATGAATAAGCGCAGATAAACACATTGAACAAGGCTCTAATGTCACATATATTTCGCAATCATTTAATCTCCAAGAATTAAGTTTTTTACACGCTTTAGAAAGTGCTACTAATTCTGCATGTCCCAAAACATTATTATTAGACTCTTTTTTATTAAATCCCCTTGCTATAATTCTCTCATTTTTCACTATAACAGCACCAACAGGAACTTCATCTATTTTTAAAGCCTTCATTGCCTCTTTATAAGCTTCATTCATATAGTTCATATAACCACCACCTACATTATATAATAAAAAACATCTAGATACACTTCTAGATGTCATTAAATAAAAAAGGTCATTACACAAGGCGAACTCACTTAATGCTGCTACCTTCCGGTCCTGACATGGTTCATGCACTACCCTCGTAATGACACTATAATTATACTATAAATTTATATTTTTACAACTAAATTTACTAACTCAATTACTTATTTGGAACTAACTTTTCTTTTCCACCCATATATGGTCTTAAAACTTCAGGAATATAGATTGTTCCATCTTTTTGATAATGATTCTCAATAAATGCGATTAGAGCACGAGGAGTAGCTACAACAGTGTTATTTAAAGTATGAGCATAATAATTTCCATTTTCTCCCTTTAATCTGATGCCTAATCTTCTTGCTTGAGCATCTCCTAAATTAGAACAACTACCAACCTCAAAGAATTTCTTTTGACGTGGACTCCATGCCTCTACATCACAACTTTTAACTTTAAGATCAGCCAAATCTCCACTACAACATTCTAATGTTCTTACAGGAATTTCTAGACTTCTAAAGAATTCAACACTCGCATTCCACATTTTTTCATACCAATCCATACTAACTTCTGGTTTACAAATAACTACCATTTCTTGCTTTTCAAATTGGTGAACTCTATATATTCCTCTTTCCTCAATACCATGAGCTCCCACTTCTTTTCTAAAGCAAGGAGAATAACTAGTTAAAGCAATTGGAGTAGCCTCTTCTTTATTTATTGTATCTTTAAATCTACCAATCATTGAGTGCTCACTTGTACCAATTAAAAATAAGTCTTCATTTTCAATTTTATACATCATTGCATCCATTTCTTCAAAAGACATAACACCTGTTACTACATCACTTCTAATCATAAAAGGAGGAATACAATAAGTAAATCCCTTATCAATCATGAAATCTCTAGCATAACTTAACATTGCACTATGTAATCTTGCTGCATCACCTGTCAAGAAATAGAAACCATTACCACTAGTTCTACCAGCACTATCCTTATCTAAACCACAAATAGACTCTAGGATATCTGCATGATATGGGATTTCATAATCTAATTCTTTGATTTCTCCATATCTACAATTTTCAACATTCTCACTATCATCTTTACCAATAGGTACGCTAGCATCTAAAATGTTTGGAATAACCATCATTCTTTTCTTTATTTCTAAAGCAAATTCTTCTTCTTTCTTTTCAATATCCTCTAATTCTTTATTGATAGCAACAACTTGAGCTTTTGCCTCATTTGCTTCATCAACTTTTTTATTAGCCATTAAAACACCAATAGACTTAGAAATACTATTTCTTTGTCCTCTTAAATAATCTGCTCTAGTCTTATTTTCTCTAGATGCTCTATCAAGTTCAATTACCTCATCTACCAAAACTAATTTTTTGTCTTGGAATTTCTTTTTAATATTTTCTTTTACAAGTTCTGGGTTTTCTCTAATTAATTTAATATCTATCATTTTCTTTCTCCTCCTTAACAAAAAAAGCCGTTCCTTACTTTTTAAACAAAGTAAGGGACGACCTAATCTAGACCGCGTTGCCACCCTAATTAACTATTTCTAGTTCTCTCTTTTATAAAAGTTAACTCCAAAGTAGATTCACTAAAGCAATATTGTTTATTTTCACCAACCATAAACTCTCTACAAATATCTCTCTTTAGCTACTTGTCTTTTTCAACGTCATTAATAATATAATACACATAAAATGAAAAATCAATACTTTATCTTTTCATGTTAGGCTTATATTCATTTATCTTTTTTATTGCTGCACTTTGTAACATTTTGACAAACATAGTATTTTCAGGCTCTGAAATAATAGTGTTACAAATAGCGTCTAAGTCTTCTAGTGTATCTGGATCAATAATTTTATATAATTCTTCTTCACTACCAAATCTAATTATATCCATACTATCTTTAAATTTTTCTAAAAAAGCCTCTCCGATTGGAGTGATTGGATTATATACAGAATCATTATCTCTTGTAGGATTTTTATGAATTACATAATATCCTTTTTCTAGCATATAATCATATACAGCCTTAATCGAAGCTTCCTCTAGAGCTTCATTAATCATTTTATATTTCCCCCTACAGTATAGAGCACATTTATTTTTGCCACTCAAACCCAAAGCATGACTAAATTCATGAACGAAAACACTCTCACAATCAAGCATTAAATTTAATATATTAAACATACACAATGGGTAGACTTCTCCATTTATTGTATTAGGCATACAATAGGAAACATTCCTATTTACATCTTTATATTCAATTTCTTTTTTGTCATATCTATACTTAATTAATATTTCTTCTAATTCTTTATGGTTATTAGAAAAATATTCTTCTAACTTATCTTTAGTTGCCAATAACTTATTGTATAGCTTTTTAAATTCCGCCTTTTGTAATTTACTAGGAACTAACTTTTTAGCAGATTCATTAGTTTCATATGCCTCATAATCATCTCCTAAATTCAACCCCAATTCCTTAAAATAAGTTATTCTTTCTTTTTTTATCCTAGCGTTTTCTCTTTCGTTTTTTCCAAATCTTTTTTCAAAAGAATTAAACGCATTTATAAATACCATTGGGAAATCAGTTCTTTTTAAATTAGGAAACATAATTTTAAGTTGTTCTAAAACATATTTATCATACTTATCATACATTCTTCTTAATTTAATCATCACTTTAATAGATTTTATTAATTCCTCTTTATTTACCATATCAGATTTTTCTACATGATATAGCATTCTATATAATTCAACAGAATCTATTTCTCCATGGCACACACAAACTTTAGTAGAATTTATTCTTTCTTCGATAAAATCACGTCGCTTTTCTCCATATACATAGCTAAAAGCTTCAATTAGGTAAGGTTTAGCTTTTTCTACATTATTAATCATATAATTATTAATATAATTCATCTTCCTCACCTCTTTATTTATATTATACATATGTATATTATCTTTGAAAATAAAAAAATGCGAAACCTAAATTTCGCATTTTATTTTATTATTCTTGAGTGATTTCTTGAGGTTGAGACTCCTCTACAACCTCTAGATCATCTTCCTCTTCCTTAGCAGTTACTTCCAAAGAGGATACCTCACTATTGCCATCAAGTCTAATTACTCTTACTCCTTGAGTATTTCTACTTGCTATCTTAACTTGCTCTAATGGAACTCTTATCATTACACCCTTATTTGTAACAATAAGTAAATCTTCATCTCCGTTAACGGCCTTCATACATACAAGATGGCCTGTTTTTTCACTACTCTTAATTGTAGTTACTCCCTTACCACCACGATGAGCCATTACTCTATATTCATCAAGTTCAGACATTTTACCATATCCCTTGTTAGTTAAAACAAGTACATATTTACCTTCACTAGAAGTTGTAACACCAACAACCTTACCATCACCTACATTGATTGATTTAACACCACTTGCTGTTCTTCCCATACTTCTAATTTCTGTTTCGTTAAATCTAACAAGTTTTCCATTGCTAGCAGATATTAATATATCTTCATCTCCATTAGTCTTCTTAACAGTAAATAATTCGTCACCCTCTTTTAAGGAAACAGCAATCTTACCATTTTGTCTAATGTTTTTAAATTCTTCGATATCAACTCTCTTAGAGATACCATTTGTAGATACAAATAGCAATTGTTCACTTCCAAGAATAGACTCTGCATCAATAGATATCATAGCTCTAACAGTCTCGCTCTTATCCATCTTTAATAAGTTGATAATTGGCAATCCCTTAGATTGTCTAGAGAATTCAGGAATCTTATATCCTCTTACTCTATATACTCTACCTGCATTAGTAAAGAATAATATATCTGTATGAGTATTAGCAATTAGCATTCTCTCTACTAAGTCATCATCATGAGTTGTCATACCCTTAATACCTCTTCCACCTCTATTTTGAGACTTATAAGTATCAGTAGTTACTCTCTTAATATATCCTTTTTCAGTTAAAGTAATTACTATATCTTCTCTTGGAATTAAATCTTCATCATCGATATCACTAAAATCATTAGTTATTTCTGTTCTTCTATCATCACTATATCTTCTAACTTCTTCTAATTCTTCTTTCAATAAAGCAACTAGTTTAGTTTCATCTGAAATAATTCCTTCAAGTTCATCAATATTAAGTTGCAATTTTTCAATATCATTATTGATTCCTTCAAGTTCTAATCCTGTTAATCTATGCAATTGCATATCTAGGATAGCCTTAGCTTGAACTTGAGTTAATTCGAATCTTTGGATTAAACTATCGCTAGCAATCGCAGCACTCTTACTTCCTCTTATAATAGCAATAACTTCATCAATATTATCACAAGCTATTTTTAAACCTTGTAAAACATGAATTCTATCTCTATATTGCTTTAATAAATAATTACTTCTTCTAGTTATTACCTCTTTTTGGTGATCTAAATAAGCATTAAGCATATCTTTAATAGACATAACCTTAGGTACACCCTTGTCAATAACAAGAGAATTAATACCAAAACTAGTTTGTAATTGAGTTAGTTTATATAATTGATTCAATATTACTTCAGGAACAACATCTTTTTTAAGTTCAATAACAACTCTTATTCCTTCTCTGTTTGATTCATCTCTTACATCACTTATTCCCTCAATTAACTTATTCTTAACAAGTTCAGCGATTTTTTGAATTAATAATTGTTTATTAACTTGATATGGCAATTCACTTACAATTATATTAAATCTACTTGAGTTATGAAGTGACTTTTCAATAGAGCATTTACTTCTTATAACAATAGATCCATTTCCTGTTTCATATGCCTTTTTGATTCCTCCACGGCCTAAAATAATACCACCTGTAGGGAAATCAGGACCATATATATAATTCATCATTAATTCATCTACAGTAATTTCTGGATTATCTAGTATTGCTAGTAAGCCATCAAGAATTTCTCCTAAATTATGAGGAGGAATATTTGTAGCCATACCAACAGCGATACCTGTAGCACCATTAATTAATAAATTAGGTACTCTAGAAGGTAAAACAACTGGTTCTTGTTCACTAGCATCATAGTTATCCATAAAATCAACAGTATCTCTATCGATATCACGAATCATTTCCATTGTGATTTTAGCCATTCTAGCTTCAGTATAACGCATCGCAGCAGCTCCATCGCCATCCACACTACCAAAGTTACCATGACCATCTACAAGCAAATATCTAGTTGAGAAATCTTGAGCAAGTCTAACTAACGCCTCATATATTGAAGAGTCACCATGAGGGTGATATTTACCCATTGTGTCTCCAACAATTCTTGCTGACTTCTTATACGCTTTATTAGGTTGTAATCCTAGTTCATTCATTGAATAAATAATTCTTCTATGAACTGGTTTTAATCCATCTCTTACATCTGGCAATGCACGAGATACAATAACTGACATAGCATAGTCTAAGAATGAATTTTGAATTTTCTTAGTCATATCTATATCTTTAACACTTTTATCATGAATATAATCTTCATCAATTGAAGGTCTTTCTTCTGCAACTACTTGTTCATTTAATTCTTTTTCTTCCATCTTGTGCACCTCCTTATATATCTAGATTTTCTACAAATGTAGCATTTTCTTGTATAAATACTCTTCTAGGCTCTACCTCTTCTCCCATTAACATAGAGAATGTTCTATCTGCTTCCATAGCATCTCCTACATTAACTCTAAGAAGAGTTCTATTTTTAGGATTCATAGTAGTTTCCCATAGTTGGTTATAATCCATTTCTCCTAGACCTTTATATCTTTGAATTTCTACTTTTTCATTAACTTTTGCATATTCTTGTTTTAACTTATCAAGTTCAGCATCACTATATAAATAGAATGGTTCTTTTACAGATTTAACCTTTGCTTGATAAAGTGGAGGACAAGCAATGTATACATGCCCTTGTTCTACAAGTGGTTTCATATATCTATAGAAGAATGTTAATAATAATATTTGAATATGAGCTCCATCTACATCAGCATCGGTCATGATAACAACTTTATGATAATTTAATTTAGTTAAATCCATATTTTCTTTGATACCTGCTCCCAAAGCCTTGATCATGGTAGCAATTTCAGCATTATCGAATACTCTATCTTGTCTAGCTTTTTCTACATTTAGAATTTTACCTCTAAGTGGAAGAATTGCTTGGTGTTCTCTATCTCTACCTTGCTTAGCACTACCACCAGCTGAATCTCCCTCGACTATATATAATTCATTTAATTCTGCGTTTCTAGATGAACAATCAGCCAACTTACCTGTGGTATCACTTAACATATCGATTCCATTTTTTCTTGTAGCTTCTCTTGCCTTTCTTGCAGCAATTCTTGCTCTAGATGCTTGGCTAATTTTTTCTAAAATGATTTTAACTACGTCTGGGTTCTCTTGGAAATATCTTTCTAAGTTTTTAGCAAATACTTCACGTACTGCTTTTTTTGCATCGCTATTTCCTAATTTTGTTTTAGTTTGTCCCTCATATTGAGGATCTGGATGTCTAACTGAAACTATAGCAACTAAACCTTCTCTTGTATCATCGCTAGTAAATGCTTCATCTTTATCTTTTAATACTTTTGTACTCTTAGCAAAATCATTAACAATTCTATTTAAAGTGTGTCTGAATGCTTCTTCATGCATACCACCTTCATGAGTATTAATATTGTTACAATATGTATATACACCAGCACTATATCCATCATTATATTGGAAAGCAATTTCAGTATAAATACCACTATTATTTCCTTCACAATAAACTACATCATGTAGAACTTTTTTATTTTCATTTAAGAATTCCACATACTCTTTTATACCACCATCATATTTAAATTCATCTTTTTTATGAGGTTCTACTCTTTCATCTTCTAAAGTTATTTTCAATCCTTTGTTTAAGAATGCACTTTGCTTTAGGTGTTCTCTTAATGTTTCATAATTAAATACTGTGGTTTCTTTAAAAATAGCACCATCTGGTTTAAACATAACAGCTGTTCCTCTATCTGTTGTTGGACCAACTTCTTGAAGTGGAACTGCTCTGTGTCCTCCATTTTCAAATCTAGTGAAATATTCTTTGCCATCTTTACAAACTTTAACTTCAACATATTCACTTAAGGCGTTAACAACTGAAGCACCAACTCCATGAAGACCTCCACTAACTTTGTAGCCTCCACCTTCACCAAATTTACCACCAGCGTGTAATACAGTATAAACTGTTTCTACTGTAGATATACCTGTTTTAGGATGCTTTCCTACTGGAATACCTCTTCCATTATCTCTAACTATAATTTCGTCTCTAGCAGTAATAATTACATTAACTTCTGTACAATAGCCTGCAAGAGACTCATCTATAGCGTTATCTACAATTTCCCATACAAGGTGATGTAATCCTCTCTCACTTGTAGTACCAATGTACATACCTGGTCTTTTTCTAACAGCTTCTAAACCTTCTAATACTTGAATATTATCTTCAGTATATATCTCACTGGCCTTAACCTTATCTAAACCTAATTCTTCGTTATTAACTTCGCTCATTTTAACTCCTCCTTCACTAGATTTACTTTTTCATTTTCTACTCGATATACATTCATATCTGAATTTTCATTTTGACATCCACTAATAAATACTTGTTCATATTCTTTCAATATTTCATAAACTTTTATTTTTCTAGACTCATCAAGTTCTGAAAAGACATCATCTAGAATAATTATTGGATCTTTATTTATTTTTTCTTTAATTAATTTAGCAAGCGCTAATTTTAAAAATAGCACGCAATATCTTTGTTCACCCTGAGAAGCATAATTTGCTATTTCAATGTTATTTATATACATTGTAAAGTCATCTCTATGTATGCCTATTGAAGTAACCATTTTTTCTTTATCTTTTTGATATACTTCTTTATACTTTTTTAAAATATTTTCTTTTGAAACATCACTTATAAATGAATCATATTTAAGTTTTATATCAAACTCTATATTTATTTCTTTTAGATTGTTTTCTAACTCTGTTAAGAATTTTTTTCTTTCATCTATTATATAAGTTTGTAACTCAGCTAATTTTTCATCTATAACTTCAAATAGTTTTTCTTTATATGTATCACTAGTCTTCAATAACTCATTCCTCTGTTTAATGAGTTTATTATAAACAAGCAACTTTTCAAGGTAATCTTTATTTATCTTAGAAAGTTCTTTATCAATAAACTTTCTTCTATCTTTAGGTGAATCTTTAAACAAATATACTTGCATAGGTACAAATTCAATAACATTCACATTACCTAAATACTCACGATATTTTTTATACTCTATACCATCTATTTGTAATTCTTTAAATCCACTTGCGATTGTTAATCTATAATCTATACCATCAACAATTGATTCTAATCTAAATTGTCCTTTAAATTCATTAATAAGATTTTTATCTTCGTTACTTCTAAATGACTCCAGATTTGACAAATAATATATTGCTTCAAGTAAGTTTGTTTTGCCTACTCCATTATTTCCAACAATATAATTTATCCCCTTATTAAATTTAACATCTAATTGTTTATAGTTTCTAAAATTAATAACCGCCAATCTTTCCAAATACATTAGCTTATAACCTTATAAACTTTGTTTTCAACTTTTACTACATCACCAGGATAAATTTTTCTTCCTCTTCTAGCATCTTCTACATCATTTATATAGACAATGTTGCTAGCTAAATAAATCTTAGCCTCGCTGCCATTTCCTATAATTGAAACGAACTTTAGAAATTGGCCTAGAGTGATGTATTCACTTGTGATTTTAACATCCACCATAAGATCCCTCTTTTCTTATATTTATGAAAGAATATAAATACATTTATATTCTATCATAAAAGGGGTTAAATGTAAAAGAAAAAGAACTTTTAAAACCCTCCAAAAAAGCTATATTTTAATTAAAAAAATAAAAAAAGAGGTGTTTTATCACCTCTTAATTATTATTTATGGTATATCTCATTGTTATTTATCTTAAAAACACGGTAAATTTGTTCTAAAATAAGTAACCTAGTCATCTGATGGGTAAAAGTCATTTCCGAAAGAGAAAGCCTAAAATTTGCATATTTTAATACTTCTTCAGAATATCCTAAACTTCCTGCAATAACAAAACAAATATTTCCTGTTCCCCTATCGATAAGTTTTTGGGTATATTCTGCTAGTGATTCACTAGACATTTTTTTACCATGTAAATCTACAAATATATTGAAATAATCTTTATCTAACTTTTCTATAATTCTTTTTCCTTCTATTTCTTTAACTTTATCTTCATTATCTATTTTTTCGTCTTTAACTTCTATAACTTCAACTTTTGCATATGAAGTTAAACGCTTTAGATACTCTTTTATTCCTGTTTCTAGATAGGCATCTTTGATTTTGCCTACACAAATTACTTTTATTTTAATCATAATTATCTACTTAATGTAATAATTTGTTGTTTTCCAGTAGATCCTGTCTTATCACATATTGTTAATGTAACAGTTGTATCGCTACTCTTTTTAGTAAATATTGCATATTCTAATTCTTCAATAGTTGCAATCTCTACACCGTCAACAGCTGTAATTACTTTTATATCAGCTGGAATTTCTACATAACTAGATGATGTAACATGTACACCTCTTTTAACTGTTATATTTGCATTAGCAGCAGCTGTAGTATCATATGAAGAAATTGATTTTCCTGTCAGATTTAAAACAGCTCTTTTATATGAATTTTCATTTGGACTTCCAACAAGATGATCAGCAACATCTACACAATGTCTTACTGGAATTGAATAGTTGAAATTTCTATGTGGTGTATTAGCACCAGTATCATTTGGATACATTGTATTAATAGCTACAACTTCTCCATTAGCATTAAATAGCGGTCCTCCACTATTACCTGCGTTAATTGTTGCTGTACTATTGTAAACAAATGTTTTTGTAGAAGCATTTACTGCAATATAATCTAAAGATGTTTTAATCTTAGTTCCACTAATAACACCCTCAGTTAATGAAAATCTTTGATCATGAGGATGACCTATAGCAAATACTGCATCCCCAACATTTGTTGAATAATCATCATTAACAATTTTTGCAACTTTATAATTAGTATTAGCACCAACCATTAACACAGCCACATCTTCATTTCTATCATAACCTGCAAGAGAAACTCTTTGTCTTTCATAGTTTGAATAAACTACTTCAATTTTATTTGTGTAATAATTTACATCGCCATTTCCATCTTTACTCACTAATACGTGTGCATTAGTTAAAATATAGGCAGTGCCTCCCTCTTCTCTATATACAAAACCTGTGCCTAAAGATCTATTACCTGCTTTATTAAAAGCTTCAACAACAACTGTTGTTTTTACATTTTCTTCATATAATCCTGAAAGACTATTTTTGAAGTCATCATAATTTGCAGCGCTATCGTGATTTGTTTCTTCATTTTGATTTTCATCTTCGCCATTGTAGCAACTACAACCTGCAGTTAGTAAAACTAGACCTGCACTTAATAAAATTAAACCCTTTCTAAATTTTTTCATATTCTTTTACCCCTTTCCTATATTTTAACTTTTATTGTTCTATATAGTCCAATAATTGTCCTAACTTTTAAATCAAGATAACTACCTTTTTCGTATTTTGTTATTTCATAATCAAAATCATAAACATTTTTAATAGGTTTATCATTAACACTTACTATAACCATTCCTTGGTTTAATCCTAATGTGAAATAATTAATATAGTGAATCGAAGAAACTAATACACCATCATTAATTTCATCAATACTATATAAATATTTTTCCTTTTCTGTTAATTGAGAAACATTAAGTAGATTATATTTAACAAAATTTTTATTATAATCCCCTTTATAAACAAACTTAGTGATCATATCTAATATTCTATTTGAATCAACAAAATTCACTCCAAATTTATATTCATCATTATATGTTGTAATCATTCCTACTAAGTTATTGTTTAAATTAAAAATGCCTGCACCTATAAAATTAGATTCTATTTCAATTGTTAATCTTGAATAAAAATAATTTTTATATGTTTCCTTGCCGCAATTCTTACAAATTCCTACAGCATTAACATGCGCTTGATTCATTTCTTCTAGGAAGTTTCTTCTAGCATATATGTTAACTTTTTCTCCTACATGAGGCTTTAAGTTTCCTTCTGTATTTGCAATGCATTGGAAAGAATCTCTGATTGTTGATTTAAAAATAGCAATACCATCCATCTCGCTATCTCCAACAAAAATTAATCCATGCCTAGTAAAGTCACTTAATACAACTTCATAAATAGTTTCAGGATAATACAAATCAAAACTAGTGGCAAAATAGTATTCATTTCCTGTTTTATACATAGTAATAGCACTGCCAATTATAGAACCATCAACACTAGATATAGTAACTACACTATCTTGATTTCTACAAATTGTCCTAGGAGCTTTTACGTCTTTACTACTTACTAAGTATGAATCTTTAGTAACAGTAACTAAAGGCGCAGTACATGTAATTACAAAACAAATAGCCAAACTAAGTATTAACGCTAATGCTTTCTTCATTTACATCCCCTCCTTTTAATATTTCATCCATATCTAATGTTTTTATAACCAATTTTGAATAATCAAAATCGTAAGTATTAAAAGTTTTTATTAAGGTTTGATATGCAAGTTCTTTATTATTACAGTCTCTAGAAATATGTGCTAAATAGATTTCCTTTGTTTCATCACCTATTAACTCATAAAGTGCTTCACTTGCATCTTCGTTTGATAAATGTCCTTTATCTGATAATATTCTAGATTTTAAAAAACTTGGTCTATTACTATCCATTAACATATTAATATCATGGTTGCTTTCAAAGATATAATAATTTGCGTTCTTCAAATATTTTTTTATTTTATAATTTACATAACCTGTATCAGTTACATAAACCAATGATTCATCCTTGCATTCTATACGATACCCAAAACAAGGAACATCATGAGATAAAGGATATGGAATAATTTTATAATTTCCCAAGCAAAATGATTTATCTTTCTCCATTAAGTTTTTAATTCCTGGTATTTTAGCACATGAATAAATTTTTTCCATAGAAAAAGAATTCAGTGATTTAATATGATCATTATGAGAATGAGTTATAAGAATATATTTAACATCATTAATATCATAATTTAATTCACTCAATTTTTCTTTTATTTTATTGTATGTAATACCAACATCAATAAGTAATAATTCCCCACCATTATCTATTAACATTGAATTACCAGTAGATCCACTTGCAAGAGAATAAAATTTCATAAACTATTCCTCTCTTTTTGTGTAATTAGAAAATAAACCAACATCTTTTAAGAATAATAATTCAATTCCTCCTGTTGCACCATTTCTGTGTTTTGCAATAGAAACTTGGGCAACTCCTGTAGAAGCTTGGTTCTCTTCTCCTTTATTTTGATTGTAATAATCATCTCTATATATAAACATAACAAGGTCAGCATCTTGCTCAATGGCTCCAGATTCTCTAAGGTCAGATAGCATAGGCCTTTTATCTTCTCTTTTTTCAACTGTTCTTGATAATTGAGAAAGTGCAATTACAGGAACTTTTAAATCTCTAGCCATAGCCTTAAGTGCTCTAGATATTTCACTTACCTCTTGTTGTCTATTATCGCTTTTAGAGAATGATGATGTTGTAATAAGTTGTAGATAGTCTATAACAATAAGACCTAAATCATCATGTTTGGCCTTTAATTTTTTAGCCTTAGATTGAATATCAGCAATTTTTGCACCTGCTGTATCATCAATATAAATTTTTGATTTAGATAATTTATTTACACCAATATCAATTTTTGGCCATTCTTTATCTGTTAAATTAAAACTACGTATCTTATCACTATTTACTCCACTAGTAGAACTAAGCATTCTTTGCATTAATTGTTCTGCAGGCATTTCAAGAGAAAATATTCCTACAGGATAATTATGTTCAATAGATGCATTCATAGCGAAATTTAAAGCAAGAGCAGTCTTACCCATACTAGGTCTAGCTGCTAGTATTATTAAATCACCAGGTTGAAATCCATTAGTGATTTTATCTAAATCTGTATACCCACTAGGAGTACCTGTCATTTTTCCTGTTCTTCTATCAGAATTAACTAATTTTTCTTTAATAACTTCAATAACTTCTCCAGGAGCTTTAAAATCTCCTACATTTCTAGCACGAGTAATAGATAAAATATCATTTTCTACTTTACTAACATAATCTCCAATATCATCTATCTCACTCTTATTCCATCCACTAGAAATATTATCGCACAAGTTAACTAAATATCTTAAAATAGTTTTATCTTGTACAATTCTAATGTATTGTTCTACAGTACTTGGAGTAATAGTATCTTCAAGTATTGTATATATATAATTTGCATCACTTAAATCTTGCAATTTATTGTCTAGCATAAGTTGATCAACTACCGTAACTATATCTACTTCTAATCCTCTAATATGAGTATTCTTAATTGCATTAAAAATAATTTTATGGTCTCTAATATAGAAGTCTTCCTCAGTTAGTCTAGCAACGCCTTCATAAACAGCATCTTTAGATAACATCATAGATCCCAATACTGCTCTCTCTGCTTGACTTGAATATGGTTGTTCTACCATATTAAACACCTCCTTCTATTTTTCTTCTGCAATGTGTACTGTTATAGTAGCAATAACATTTTTATATAATTCTATTTTTACCTTTGTGTAACCCAAACTTGATATACTCTTTGAATCAACAATTTTTCTTTTATCCAATTCAATATCAAATTGCTTTTTATATTCTTCAACAATTTGCTTTGTAGAGATAGCTCCAAACATTTTTCCATCTTTACCTACTTTAGCTTTTATCTCAACAGTAAGATTTTCCATTTTTTCTTTTAAAGCTATAGCATCTAATCTATTTTGTTCATCTTGCTTTGCCTTATCATCATCTTGTTTATTTTTGATGTCCATACTTGTTTTAGTAACTTTTACAGCAAGTTTGTTAGGAATAAGGAAATTTGCACCATAGCCATCACTAACTTCAACTATACTTCCTTTCTTTCCAACTTTTTTTACATCACTCAATAAAATAACTTTCATAATCTTACCTCCTTTTATTTTGGTTTATTCAGTTATTCTTGTATCACCAATAAATCCTTCCATCTTAGAAGCCAACATTTTCTTAGCTTCTTCAACTGTTATATCTCTAAGCTCTGTTGCAGCAGCACTAAAGTGACCACCACCCTCTAAACTTTCCATAATCTTTTGAACATTAACACTTCCATCACTTCTTGCACTAATTCCAATAGATTCTTTAGATACTCTACCAATGACAAAACAGGCTTTTATTTCCTTTACATCCAAAATTCCATTTGCAACCTTAGCAAGAGTAGGTTTATCGATTAAATCCTCATCATCTGCTACACTAACAACAATTCCATAGTATGGTGTGTAGGAATTGGCAGCAATTTTAGTCTTAAGAAGATATTCTTCGTATTCTTCTTTTAAGAATTCACTAGCTTGACTATTATCAGCACCAAATTCTTTTAAAATCATACTGGCTTCATATGTTCTAGATCCTGTTTTATTTTTATAGTTATTCGTATCTAGTAAAATACCTGCAAGCATGTAAGTGGCTATTTCGCTTGAAATAGTAATTTTATCTTCACTTGATCTAATTAATTCTGTAACCATTTCACAAGTAGAACTAGCAGCACTTTCTTGATATGAATAAATTTGAGCAAATAATTTTTCGCCAGGTCTATGATGATCTACAATTACAATTCTATCTGTTTTATTTAAAACTTCCTTAGACATTACAATATTTGGATTACTTACATCAGATAAAATTAATAAACTATTTTCATTAATTTCTTTTACAGCGCTATCTATATCAATAACCATATCATCTACTTCTTCTTTTTCAAATAAAGTTCTAAAGGCAGTTCTTGCTTTTATTTCAACAAATCTATCTTCGTAAACTATCTTAACGTTTTTATTAACTTTCTTAGCCATCTCATATAAACCAAGACACGCACCAATTGCATCAAAGTCTGCATCCATATGTCCCATAATAAATACTTTGTCACTTGATTGAATTAAAGCATTTATTGATTTAGCAACAACTTTTACTTTTACTTTATGTCTCTTACTCTTTGACTCGCTAGCTCCTCCATAGAATTCCATGTTTTTACCATATGTATTAACAACACATTGATCTCCACCTCTAGATAATGCCACATCTAGTGCACTAAGAGACATTTCATTCAATTTAACAAAATCATTTATTCCTCTACCTATACCTATAGAGATAGTCAAACTATTATCATCTTCTCTTATGTTTCTAACAGCATTTATTAAATCAAATTTATTTTTCAAAATATTTTCATATGCTGTTTCTTGAATAATTGCTATATAAGCATCATTTCTTACTTTCTTTAATAACGCTCTATTTTCTTTAGCCCATTCCATAATTACACTTCTAACTTCAACTTCTAATTCACTGAAAGTTGACTCATCTAACATTGTAGAAACATCCGCATAGTTATCTAAGTTAATTTGGAAAATTACTGGTGCTTCATCAAGATATGTAGAATATAAAGTTTCATATTGATTTATATCTTTTATCAAAATAACCTTTAATTCTTTTAGACATCTACATTCGTAAATTTTATTGTTAATTGTTAATTTACAAGTTTCATTTTTATCCTCTAAAATTTTACAAAAGTCATTATTAAATTTAATTAAGTTTTTACCTACAATATTGAAAATACGATTGTCTATAAAATCATTAGTCCAAATAACATTAAAACTTTCATCATAGAAAATAATTCCACTCTCTGTAAAAGAAAATATATCTTCAACATTATTTGTCATTATGAAATTAGTTTTCTTTGTGTTTATATTGTTAAGCGAATCTACTTTTGAAAAAACAACTAGTAAATAGATAACATTTATAACAAAAATAATAGCAAGTAGAATTGTGTATACATATTCACTAGGTATTGATATTCTCATAAAATTACCTAAATAATAATTTAAAAATGTGAAACCAGATAAAATTAATTCTAAAATACAGATTGCTAATATATTCTTTTTTTCTTTTTGAAATAGTTTTTGCATGTTATCGCCTCTCTTTTTATTATAAAATAAAAAGACAACAAAAAAAAGAAATCTTTTATAAAAATAGGCAACTAATATTAAATTTAAATAATAAATTTAAATAAGATTAAAAAAAGACCCTATAAAGGATCTTTTTCTGTTGTTTTTTTTCTTAATAATTCTACTAGTACTAAGATAATAGCATACGCTATTGCATACATAGGAGCCATTACCCATGCAGTAAGTGGTGTTCCTGATAATAATGGTTCAGCTATATGAAAAGCATCACTTAATTTAAATGTATGCATTAGAAACGCGCCTAAAGTTAAATAGCAGGTAAAACCAAATAAAGTATAGTACCATTTTTTATATGTTATATTAATTTGTTTAAACATCAACAAAGCAACCACCATTGTTGCGCAAAAACTATGATGTAACATCCCTGTGATTGTTGGTATATAAAAGAATGTAGGACCTTGATCTAAAAAAGTAGCATATATAACCGTAGATATTCCACCAAATAAACCTAATAACCAAACAAAATGATAAACACCATTATCTTTTTTACCAAACAAAACTGCAAGAGATAACACTAAACTTGTCATAGCACAAAAACTATCTGGAATGATACAATACCACCTAACTGTATCATATCTAAAAACTTGAGATATTCTATTTATCATAACAGATAAAAACAAACATAAAGCTAGACACTTTAATATAATATTTATATTTTTTTTATTTTTTACATACTTGTGTGCAAAAAATAATCCACCGCCCAATATTAAGGTGGTTATAACAATATATAAAATATGTTCAATCCCAAATAATTGTGCCCTCATAATTAAATTCTCCTATAATTATAAGTAATAATAACACAAAATAAAAAAAGACTACTCTAAACAAGTAATCTTTTGGTTTATTAAATCTTTTAATTAGTCTTGAACGAATGGTAATAAAGCCATTTCTCTTGCTCTTTTGATAGCTACTGCTAACATTCTTTGATATTTAGCACATGTTCCTGTAATTCTACGAGGAATAATTTTACCATTAGAGCTTACAAATCTCTTTAAAAGTTCAACATCTTTATAATCAATGTAAGTGATCTTATTTTTTGTAAAATAACACACTTTCTTTCTTGGTTTTTGTTTTTTGAAAGCTGCCATAATATTTTGTTCTCCTTCCTATATATTTTTAAAATGGTAAATCATCATCTGAAATGTCATAACTAACATCTACAGAAGTATCATAATCCATATTTCCTGAATTAGTTGGTTCATAACCATCAAAGTTATTACCACTTCTTTCAGAAGTTCTAGATCCTGATCCTAATGATTTTAATGTTTCAACAACAACTTCTGTAACATATACTCTGTTACCGTCTTTGTTATCATAATTTCTAGTTTGAATTCTACCTTCAACTGCTACTAAGCTTCCTTTTTTAACATAATTGTTCATAAATTCAGCAGTACTATTCCATGCTACGCATGAAATAAAGTCAGCAGTGTTTTGACCATCTTTTTGAACAAATCTGTTATCTACAGCTAATGTGAAGGTAGCAACTGCAGTTCCAGAACTTGTTTTTCTTAGGTCTACATCTTTAGTAGTTCTTCCAATTAAAATAACTTTATTTAGCATAAACGAATCTCCTTAATTATTTGCTTAAGTTAACGATCATATGACGTACAACTTTGTTATTAATTTTACTTAATCTATCAAACTCGTTAATTGCTTTAGCATCGTTACTTGTTAAAGTTGTTACTACATAGTAACCTCTAGTTTGTTTGTTAATTTCATAAGCGAATTCTCTATTTCCCCATTCATTAACATCTTCGATAGTAGCACCATTGTCAGTTAAAATCTTATTTAAACCTTCAATAGTTGATTTTCTACTTTCTTCATCTAGAGTAGAGTTCAAAATATACATAATTTCATATTTTGTCATTATTAACCCCCCTTTGGTCTATCAGCTAACTTATATTCTCAGTTAGCAGAGAAGATTTGCGTTAACCTTCACTCACGCGAAATCAATTATATATAAAATATATAAGTTTGTAAACTAAAATTTTTAAAACTTTTTATCTTCTTTTGTTTTTATTGTTTTCTAAAACTTTTTTTACCACACTGCGAGTAGTAACTGGTGAATTTTCAACTTTCATTTTTTTAATTATTTCACTTAGTAAAAATCTTGAATCATTTAAAATAGAAAAATCTATTCTTCCCACATCTTCGTTGAAAACTTTTTTAGAATATCTAGATAATATATCCATCCCAGAAATATTTTCTAAATCACTTAAATTTTTTAAACATCTATTTAAATTTCTTTCTATGATAGCTTTGCTATCAACAGCTTTAATTTCAATAAAGTGTGATTGTTTTTTTAACAAACTAATTAAACGTAATTGTTCTTTTACAAATCTAAATTGATTGTCATCAGCATCAAATACAAATTCATCAATTAATTTTACTTTTCCATTTGAAATTTCTTCTACTTTGAATATAAACTCCATAATTTAATCCTCCTAGATCACTTAAATTTTAAATTAATCTAAAGAAGATGTAAATAAAAAAATAATCCACAACAAGTGTGAATTATTTAATTTTTCTTAGTAATAAATTTTTAGGTAATCCACTTACATCCATGTGGATATCTACTTCTTCACAATAACCAAAATTCATTAATTCGCTTAGAATATCAATCGAAATTTCTAATTCTTCTTTATTTTCTAATTCATAAAAATCTAAAAATTCCACAATTCGAAATTCAGCGTTTATTGGTAATTCGTTTATTTTATTTAAAATTTCCTTTTTTATTTGAATAATTACTTCTCCAGGTATCATTCATATACCCTCCTTTGTTTACAAAGTAAATTATAGCGAATTTTCCACAAAAAAACTCTAGTTGCCTAGAGTTAATTTTTTTTATTGATAAGTTCTTACAGGTAATACTAATTGAACTACAGTATTATCTTCTTTATTTTTAATAATAAATGGTTTCATTTCACTTGTGAATGATAATTCAACTTCATTACTTCCAATAGCTTTAATTGCATCTTGAATATATTGTGCACTGAAAGAAATATCTAATTTATTTCCTTTATAATCATAGTTAGAAATTTTTTCCACAACAGATCCAATTTCTTGGCTTCTGCTAGATAATTCAATTTTATCTAAGTTCATTGATAGTTTAACAATATTATTACCATCTGTTGATAATAAACTAGCTCTATCAACAGCACTAACAATATCAGTTGTAAGTGTTGTTAATTTGTAATCAAAATTTTCAGGAATTAATCTTGTAGTATCTGGATATACACCATTTATAACTCTTGTTGAAATAATAGTGTCTCCAACTTTAAATAAAACTTTCTTATCAAAGAAGTTAATTGTTACTTCTTCATTTCCAGAAATTATTTTACTTACTTCACTTAAACTCTTATTTGGGATAGTTACATTAACATATGCACTGTCTCCTAAAACAACTTTCTTTTTAGCTAATCTATATGTATCAGTTGCAACAGCTTCTAAAATATTTCCATCAATTTTAAAATTAACACCAGTCAATATAGGTCTTGTTTCTTTTATACTTGTAGCGAATATTGTTTGAGAAATAACTTGCTTTAATAAGTCACCTTTCATAACAATAACATTTTTATCAAAATTAAAATCAATAAAAGGGAAGTCGGCTACATTAATTGAATTTAAACTAAAGTTAGATTTTTGATCTGTAATTTTTACTAATGTTGAATCTATTAATTCTAATTCAATTCTATCGCTATCAATTTTTTTAACAATCTCAGTTATATATTTTGCATTTAACACACAACTACCTGTTGAAAAAACTGTAATATTTTGATTTGAATTACTTTCTGTTGGAATAAATGTGGAAATTGATAAATCTGTATCACTTCCTGTTAAATTTAAACCATCCTCTGTTAAATCGAATTTTATACCAGTTAATACTGCTATAGGAGTTTTGTTAGTAACTGCTTTAGAAACTATATTCAATGAACTCTCCAAAACATCTCTTGAAATTATAAAACGCATTTAAATACCTCCATGTGCATAATTTTATTTTTTCTTTTATTTTCTTATATTATATATTTATATATATTTATTATTATATATTATTAGGAATGTGGATTGTGTGGAAAAGTGGATAACCATATTTGTTTCACTGTTTCACACCCTCAAAACCCTTATCTCAACAGGATTTTTATATCTTCCACAGCTTGTTTAAAGTTAGGATCTGTTTTCAACAACTTTTCCACCTTTTCACACGCATTTATAACAGTTGAGTGATCTCTTCCACCAAATTCATCACCTATTTTAGTGAAAGGAGTATCTAATAATACCCTACATAAGTACATAGCTATATGTCTTGCTGTGGAAATGTTGCTAACTCTAACACTACTAGACAGTTGAGATGTGGATAACTTATAGTAATCTGCTACAGTCATCTTTATTTTTTCAACAGTTAATGTGTCCGCTTGTTGAACAGGTGTTACAACTAAGCCCTTTAGGGCTTCTTGTGCAATAGTTAAGTCAATAACTTTACTTTGCTTCTTAAAAGATTCAGCATAGAACATCAATCTATTAAGCGCACCTTCTAATTGTCTGATATCTTTAGAATACTTTAGTGCAATATAACTAAGAACATCTTCTTTTATTGTTTTTGTGGAAATTGTTTGTCCTTCAATTTTCTTCTTTAGAATTTCTAAAGAAGTTTCATATTCAGGAGCAGTAATTTGAACACTTAATCCACTTGCAAATCTAGATACTAATCTTTCTTCTAGTTTTTTCAACTCATTAGGAGCTCTATCACTAGTAATTACTATTTGCTTGTGTCTAGTAACTAAATGGTTGAAAATGTGGAAAAATGTTTCTGTAATCTTATCTTTGCCAGATAAGAATTGAATATCGTCGATTAACAAAATATCATTTTGTTTAAAACTTTCTTTAAATTCATCAATTTGGCTAGATCTAATAGCATTTACATATTCATCTAGGAACTCAGCGCTAGAAACATAATAAACACGTTTATTAGGATTAGTTTTCAACAGATAATTTCCTATAGCGTGTAGTAAATGTGTCTTACCTATTCCACTTTTTCCATAAATAAATAGTGGATTATAGAAATTTCCTGGATCAAGAGCAGTTGTCAAAGCTGCGCTTTGTGCTTCTTGATTTGAAGGTCCTACTACAAAGTTTTCAAACGTGTAGTTAGGAATTAAGTTGGATACATAAGTTTGTTGACCAGCTTCAGATGATTCTGTTTCACTATAATTAACTTCAGCTTCCATAGAAATCTTACAACCATAGTTGTAAGTTGTTACTTCTTCCAAAGCTTTTTCAATTATAGGAAGATACCTAGCTCCAAGTAATTCTTTAGCAAATCTTGTTTGCACACTAATATAAGCAGTATCCCCATCTACTTTATATAGTTTAGAATTTTGGAATAAAGTATCGAAAACAGTATTATCCGCAAGTTGATCCTGTACAATTTGAAGGACTTCTCCCCAAACTGTGGATAATTTAGATAAATTCATTTTTGTTTTCTCCCCTCGTCGCAAAATAATATAACATATTATGTGCAAAAAAAATCATTAAATTTGCTTTCCACAACCTTTTCCACACATAAATCACTATTACTATACAATAAAAACTGAGTTTTCCACAACTTAAATGTTGAAAAATTGTTAATATTTTTTATCTTTTCAACAGTGTATAAAATTGTTTAAAATAATTAACATTTTTTACACATCAATATGTTTTTCCACACATGCGTTTTTCTTAATCTAGGATTGATAAAAGTGGCAATCCACAAACATATAAAAATAAGAGTTTCAAACATGTTAATAACTAAAAAAAATAAATAAAAAACATTATAAGTTGACAACACTAACGCTATAACATATAATTTTATCGCTATGTATTAATTAATGGAGGTGTCGAAATGAAAAGAACATATCAACCAAGTAAGAGAAAACATTCTGCAGTTCATGGTTTCAGAGCTAGAATGGCTACAAAAAATGGACGCAAGGTTCTTGCTAGAAGAAGAAGCAAAGGTAGACAAGTACTATCTGCTTAATTCACAAAGGCTGTTTAGTTAAAGAACTAACAGCCTATTTTTTTTGAAAGAAGATTAGGTAATTAATTATGAAAAGAAAATTCAGATTATTAAAAAATCAAGATTTTAAAATTGTATTAGATCAAAGGCAAAATGTTTCACGTGGAAATTATACAATTTATTACGCAAAAAATGATTTGAATCATGTACGTGTAGGAGTTAGTGTTAGCTCTAAATTAGGAAACTCAGTTGTTCGTCATAGAATCAAAAGACAAATTGTTAGTATGGTGGATAACACATTGAATCCTAATTTAAGTTACGATGTGATTGTTATAGCGAGAAAAAAATTTTTGGAGTTGTCATATAAAGATAACTTTGAAGGCTTTAAAAAAGACATTAATAAAATCTTTATGAAAGGGGAAAAATAATAAATGAAAAATAAAAAGTCATTAAAACTTTTGACAGTATTATTATTCGGAGTATTAATTGCTACTGGTTGTTCATGTACTAACTCAATGTGTTCAGAACAAGATATAGCAAATATAAAAACTCAAATAGAAATCAACAATATTGATGATTGGAGAGAAAGTTATTCTTTAAATGAAGGTGGAACTGTATATCCTGAAGAATTTAATACTTATTATACTGATCAAGGATTTTCAGGAACAAAATCTAAGGCAGAGGTTGCAAAAGAAATTGAAGCTCAATATCCTGGTGTGGATTATACAGATGAAAGTAAAGAATATGTTGCAACAAGAACAGATGGTTTCCAAAATTATGTGAATACAAAAATGGAAGAAGAGTTCGCTAAGCACCCACAAGCATGTTTAACTGTAACTGGTGAAAACGATCCTATAACAGGAGCTAAGTTAGAAAGTAAAACATGGGGAGATGCGTGGAAAACAGGATTACTTGAAGGTTTAATTGTATTCCCATTATCTTGGTTATTATCAACATTCTCTACTGCTTTTGGTGGACAAGGTGCTGGACAACTAGCTGCTATTGCATTAGTTGTATTAATTGTAAGAGTTGCTATGTTAGTTTTAGGTTTCAAAGGCCAACTAGGAAATATGAAGATGCAAGAACTTCAACCTGAACTACAAACATTACAAGCAAAATTCAGTGATCCAACAACTACTGATGCTGAGAAACAAGTATTATCAACAAAAATGATATCTATATATAAGGAAAATAATATAAATCCATTCTCAAGCTTTATAACCATGTTTATTCAATTCCCTATATTTATTGCAATATGGGCAGCAATGAATCAAACAGTTGCAATAAGAACTGGAGTATTATTTGGATTAGAATTTGGAACGCCTGTTAATGAACAAATTTTCTATGGTCCTGTTAATGCGAAAATATTAGCAATATTGTTACTTGTATTAATGGTTGGATTCCAAATCCTTTCTATGAAAATGCCTAACATTATCAAATGGATAAAAGAAAGAAGAAATCCTACACCTGAATATAAGAAAACTCCAAAGAGTTCTACTCAAAAACAAATGGGTATGATGATGACTATGATGATTGTTATGGTTGTATTATCTGCATTTGTATTGCCAGCTGCATTAGTTATTTATTGGGTATTAGGTTCTGTATTTGCAATAATTCAAATAACAATTTTCAGTTTGGATCCAGTTAAGGAAAAATTAAAGGCTTTAAGTAATAGGAAAAAGAAAGCTAAAGTAGTAAAATAATTTTTAGAGGTGTTAATGAAATGAATATTTATAGTGGAAAAAATTTAGAAGAAGCATTAGACCATGCAGCAGATGGTGAAAATGTTGATGTAGAATATTTACAATATAGAGTAATTACAAAAACAGAAGAAAAATGTGAAGTTGAAGCATACTTTGTTGCTGATGTAATTGACTATGTAAAAAGTTATTTAACAACAATATTAACTCATATGGGATTAACAGTTGAATTAAATGCTAAATATGAAAAAGAAGTAATTAACATGGCTATCAAAACAGATAGAGATGCAGTGTTAATTGGAAAAGGTGGTAAAACGCTACAAGCATTAAATGAGCTTGTAAGAGTTGCTATTAACCAAAGATTTTCTAAGCATTATAAAATTTTATTAGATGTATCTGATTATAAAGAAGAAAAATATGAAAAATTAATTCAAATGGCAAGAAAATATGCTAAAGAAGTGCAAACAACAAAGAATACCGTTACTTTAAATCCTATGCCTAGCGATGAAAGAAGAATTATTCATGGAGCTCTTGCGGGTTATCATAATATAAAAACTGAAAGTCAAGGACAAGGAAAAGAAAGAAGATTAAGTATTCATTACGTTGAAGAATAGTAATCTATAGTAAAAATAAGTATAGTTTTTAAACTATACTTTTTTATTTGATTTATGTATAATTTTGTGGAAGGTGATTTTATGTATAAAGATGTAATTGTTGCATTAGCTACCCCTATGATGGAGAGTGCTCTAAGTATAATTAGAGTTAGTGGAGATAATTGTTTGGATTTATTAAAAAATATATTTTCAAATAAATGTGAATATGAAGGGTATCGTGTTTATTATGGAAACATTGTTGATGGTGAAGAAGTAATAGATCAAGTATTAATTTCTACATATAGAGCACCTAAATCTTTTACTGGAGAAGATTCATTTGAAATAAATTGTCATGGAGGTATGTTTATTGTTAAAAGAATCATTGCTCTGTGCTTAAAACAAGGAGCAAGGCTGGCTGATAGAGGAGAGTTTTCTAAAAGGGCATTTTTGAATAATAAAATGGATTTAGTACAAGCAGAATCTATAAATGATATGATTAGAGCAAGTAGTGAATTGGAATCAAAATTAGCTATAAATTCGCTTATGGGAAACACATCAAAACTTGTTGAAAACATAGAGAAAGATTTCTTGGATTTGCTATCAAATATAGAAGTAAATATAGACTATCCAGAATATGATGAGGCAGAAGTTGTAACAAAAGAATACGCTATAGAAAAAATTAATGAATTAAAAGAAAATATAGGTGTGTTAATAAAAGATTCTAAGGTTGGAAAAACCATCAAAGATGGTATCAATATTGCAATTTTAGGGAAGCCTAACGTTGGAAAGTCGAGTATATTAAATGCTTTACTAGAAGAAGAAAAAGCTATAGTTACTGATATAGAAGGTACTACTAGAGATGTGGTAGAAGGACAAATATTGTTAGAGGGATTGAAGATTAATTTATTGGATACTGCAGGAGTTAGAAACACAGACAATAAAGTAGAAAAAATTGGTATAGAAAAATCATTAGAATTAGCCAATAAAGCAGATATAGTCATCGTTGTTTTAGATTCATCTAGAGAATTAAGTGATGATGATCATAAACTTCTTGAAATAACTAAAGACAAAAATAGGATTATAGTAGCTAATAAAAAGGAAATAAAAGTTGATAATTTTAATTATGATTGTATAAAAATCAGTGCTAAAGATAAAGATATTCAAGATTTAAAAAACGCTATAATAAACTCTATTGGTTTTGATTTGAAAGAATATAATAATAAACCATTATTATCAAATGCTAGACATATTGGTTTACTAGAAAATAGTTATATGTTATTAGAAAATGTCATAAAAGAATTAGAGTTTGTTCCCGTGGATTTATTAACAGTAGAACTTACTCAAGCATTAGAAAATATAAGAGATATATTAGGACATAAAGCTAAACTTAATATGGTGGATGAGATATTTTCTAGGTTCTGTTTAGGAAAGTAGGTGAGTATATGTTATTTGATACACACGTACATCTAAACGATGTTTCATATGAAAATTACCAAGAAATCATCCAAAATGCACTTTCTAATGGTGTGAAAAAGATGGTTGTTGTGGGGTTTGATTTAGATAGTAGTAAAAGAGCAATAGAGATTGCAAAGGAATATCCATTTGTGTATGCAGCGATAGGAATACATCCTAGCGAAGCTAATAAGGGATATGATAAGGATTTGGTAGAATTAGAAAAACTTATATGTGATAAAGTCGTTGCGATAGGTGAAATAGGATTAGACTATCATTATGATGGTGTTATAAAAGAAAATCAAAGTGATTTATTTATTAAACAAATACAAATAGCTAAACGAAATCACTTACCTATAATTATTCACTCTCGAGATGCTTGTAGAGATACTGTGGATATCCTAAAAGAATATAAAGATTGTTATTCAAAAGGAATTATGCATTGTTATGCTTATTCTTATGAGATCGCTAAAGTGTTAATTAATTATGGATTTATATTTTCTTTTGGAGGGGTAGTAACATATAAGAATGCTAAAGAGGTAAAAGAGGTTGTTACTAACCTTGATATAAATAAAATAATTTTAGAAACAGACGCTCCATATTTAACACCTACTCCACATAGAGGAAAAAGAAATGAACCTGCATATATAAAGTATGTTGCAGATGAGATTGCTTTGTTAAAAGGATTAGACAAAAAGGATGTAGAAGAAATAACTTATAATAACGCATGTGATTTCTTTGGTGTTTCACGTGAAAATTAAAGAGGTTATTGTTGTAGAAGGAAAGAGTGACTATACTCTTTTAAAGAGTTTTTTAGATGTGGAAATTATTATAACTAATGGAAGTGAGATAAGTAAGGATACATTGGATTTAATAAAGAAAACAAATGAGACTAGAGGTGTAATTGTTTTAACAGATCCTGATTATCCAGGAATGCAAATAAGAAATAAGATAAATGCGTATGTTGGAAACTGTAAGAATGCTTTTGTGGAAAAGAAAAAAGCTATAAAAGGAAAAAAAGTAGGTATAGCAGAAACAAGAAAAGAAGATATTTTAGAAGCGTTAGAAAACGTTGTTACCTTTACAGATTGTTTAATAGGTGATGTGACTTATGATGATCTATATGAGTTAGGGTTTATGGGCAAAAACGATTCTAAGAATAAAAGAGAGTTTGTTAGCAACAAATTTCATCTTGGGTGGTGTAATGCAAAAAACTTTTTAAAAAGAGTAAATATGTTTAATATAACAAAAGATATGTTAAAAGAGGTGATTGATAATGATTATAGCAACAAAGAAAGAAACGTTTAGAATATTAAAAGAACATAATCTGATTGCAAAAAAAGGTTATGGTCAAAACTTTCTTATTAACTATGAGACTATAAAGAAAATCACTTCAGGGCTTAATATAAGTGATAAAACATTGGTTTTAGAAATAGGACCAGGATTAGGAGCTCTAACTCAAGAATTGATTAGTATTGCTAATAAAGTAATCGCTATCGAAATAGATAAAAACATGGTAGAAGTGATTAAAGAAAATTTACAAAGCGATAATCTTGAAATTATTAATGAAGACTTTTTAAAGATAGATTTAAATAAACTAATAGATGAAAATAATCAATATGATGAAGTAATAATTGTTAGCAATTTACCATATTACATTACTAGTGATATTTTAGAGAAAATTATTTCTTTGAATAATAAGAAAATTACAAAAGTAGTGGCTATGATGCAAAAAGAAGTTGGCAAAAAACTTGTTAAAAAAGAAGATAAAATAGAGAGTTATTTAAAGGTGTTAATAGATAATTATTGTGATACTAAAATTGTAACTCATGTTGGTAAAAATGACTTTGAACCAAGGCCTAATGTTGATTCAATTGTACTAGAATTTTCATTATCTAAAGATGTATATAATTTAGATAATAATTACTTTGAAAGTGTAAAAGAATGTTTAAAAAACAGGCGAAAATCAATTGTTAATACACTTCCATATCAAAAGGAATATATATTGGAAAAATTAGAACACATTGGTATTAAATCGACCATTAGAATTGAAGAATTATCTATTAAGGAGTTTAAAAATATCTTGGAGGAACTGGCAAAATGAAATTAAATTTTATAGGTATTGGTGGGGCTTTTTATAGTGAACTTGGTTGCAATTGTGCATACATCAAAGAAGATAATAAAATTCTTTTTATTGATTGTGGTTTAGATTCTTTTGATAAGATATTAAAGTACAAATTATTGGAGAATATTAATGAAATATATGTGGTCGTAACTCACACTCATGGAGATCATGTGGGCAGTCTTGCAACTTTTATTCAATATGCTGCAATAATATTAAATATTAAAGTAAAAATAATAGATAATAGCCCTTCGTTTACTGCTAATTTGGTGACGCTTTTAGATATTATGGCTGTGGATAAAAGTTATTATGAATTAGTAAGTGAAAAGGATATAAATTTAAGTTTTACTATTACCTTAAAGAAAACTACACATACTCCAATGCTTGAATGTTATAGTATTATTTTTGAAAAGAATAATAAAAAGACTTTATATACCGGAGATTCTAATGATATTAAATATTTAAAGTCGGCAGTAAATGATCCCTCTTTTGAAAAAATATATACAGAAATAGGAGAATATGCCTCTGTTCACATGGATTATAAAGAAATTATAAATTTAGATAAAAATAAAATTGTTTTAATGCATATAGAAGGACCTGAATTAATGGAAAAAATAAAAGATTTAGGATTTGAAATACCATCATATTTAAAATAATAACAAAAATAATAATGCCTCATATGATTATATGGGGTGTTTTTTTATGAATATAGGAGATTTGGTTACAAGAAATAAATATGGTAATGATATTGTCTTTAGAATAATTAAAATAAAAAATAATATCGCATATTTAAATGGAGAATATTTAAGAATTAAAGCGGATGCGTTTATTGATGATTTAAAAACATATAACAAAGAAGAAAAATGTGAAGAAATTGATATTGTATTAAATAGAGATTCTACGTTGATTCCAGGGTGTGTATTACATTTAGATGGTGATGAAAGGTATTTAAAAAAATGCTTAGATTTATATAAAAAGTACGATATACCTGCGGTGGGATATTTTATGGAAGAAAAAGAAATGGAAAAGCAGATAACTAATTTATTAATAGAACACAAGCCCGATGTTTTGATAATTACTGGGCATGATAGTGTTCGAAATAAGGATGGAAAAGAGATTTTTGAAAATAGTGGATATTTTATAAATGCAGTTAAAAAAGCAAGAATATATGAACCTAGTAAAGATTCTTTAGTTATTTTTGCAGGAGCTTGTCAATCTTATTATGAGGGGTTAATAAAAAGCGGGGCTAATTTTGCAAGCTCACCCTCTAGAAAAAATATTAACGTTTTAGATCCAGTCTGTATTGCAATAAATGTTTCTAAGAGTCATGTAAATGAATTTATTGATATTGAAGATATATTAAAGAGAACTATTTCAAAAGGTGTTGGTATTGGAGGAATAGATACAAGGGGTGTAGCAAGAAAATTGTATCAATAAAGAAATTTTGACAATAATTACAACTAGAAGTACATAAACTACAACTAGGAGGGATAGTTGTGCTTGAAAATTTTTCTAGTAAAGCAAAGAAACACATTGCGCTTTGCGAATCTATAGCATTTGATTTAGGACATTGTAATGTAGGAAGCGAACATTTATTACTTAGTTTTTTGAAAACAAAAGATAACAAATTATATAGTGAATTAGAAAATCATGGATTAACATATGATGTTTTAAAAAAAGAGTTATTAGAACTTTTTCCATTTAATGAGGAATTGCCATTTTATATGGAATATACTCAAAATTTAAAAGATATATTATCATATAGTGAAAATTTATCTAGAGAATTAAACGAAGATAAAGTTAGCGAAGGTGTATTAATATATTCTTTGATAGAAAAGGATGAAACAATCACAAAGGCGATATTAGAAAAGTATGGCATAAAAATTGCCTCATTACTAAAAATTTTAAAAGTAGAGAAAATATCGTATTTAGATGGAATTAGTGAATTAACTAATTTAAATAGAAAGATGAAAGAAAATCCCACAAAAGTATATAAAAGAGAAAAAGAATTAAAGTTAATTGAAAATACCTTGCTAAAGAAACAAAAAGCAAATGTCTTGCTTGTTGGTGAGGCGGGAGTTGGAAAAAGTGCTCTTGTAGAATATTTAGCATACAAAATTACTCAAAGGGAAGTTAATGAGGAATTGGTGAATAAAACAATATATGAATTAGATATGTCAATTACTGTGGCAGGAACAAAATATCGTGGGGAATTTGAGGAAAAAGTAAATAAAATCTTAAAAAGAGTAAAAGAAGATGAAAATGCTATTCTTTTTATAGATGAAATACACAATATTGTAGGAGCTGGTGGGGCTGAGGGTGCTATTGATGCTAGTAATATTTTAAAACCCTACTTGGCTAGAAAAGAAATTTGTTGTATTGGGGCAACTACATATGATGAATATATAAAAATAATTGAAAAAGAGAAAGCTATAAATAGGAGATTTATGGTGATTTTTTTAGATGAAATTAGTAAAGAAGATTGTAAAGATGTATTAAAGGGGTTAAAAGAGGATTATGTTAAATATCATAATGTAAAAATAAGCGATAATATATGCGAAGAAATAGTAGAGATGTTAGATAACCATGTTAAAGAATTTAAGTTTCCAGATAAAGCAATAGATGTGTTAGATTATGCATCAGTAATTGCAAAAACTAATGGACAAAAGGAGCTAACTTTAGATAATGTAAAAGATAGTATAACTGAGTTATATAAAATAGATTTAGACAATAAGAATATTTTTTATTTAAATAAAAAATTAAAAGAACATATTATTGGACAAAATGAGGTTATAGATAAACTTTGTGAAAGTCTATCTTTAACTGAGATAAGAAAGGAAAATAAGCCTAGGGGAATATATTTGTTTTTAGGAGATTCAGGTGTGGGAAAAACAGAGTTAGCAAAGGAGGTTGCTAACAATTATTTTAAAGAGGGTTCATATATAAAAATTGATATGGAAGGATATAGTGATCCATCGAGTGTTTCCAAACTTATTGGTACTAGTCCAGGATACATAGGTTATGAAAGTGATTCATATTTACTTGATAAGATAAAAACTAATCCCAGTAGTGTACTTATTTTAGATGAGATTGAAAAGGCTAGTAAAGAGGTAATTAATATATTTTTAAATGTGTTTGATGAGGGTTATTTGATAGATTCTAAAAAAAGAAAAATAGACTTTTCTAATGCAATAATTATAATGACAAGCAACATAGGTTTTAATAAAAATGAAACAGATTTTGGATTTAATAAAATAGAGTCAAATACTGAGGAAATTGAAAAAATGCTTAAACGTTTTTTCAAAGAAGAGTTATTAAATAGAGTAGATGAAGTGTTTTTATTCAATAAACTAAACAAAGAAAATTATAAGGAAATAGCTAAAAAATATATACTTGAGTTTAAAGATGAGGTAGATGTAGAATCAACTCTTTTAGAACTAGATTATAGTTATAAAGGGGTAAGAGAATTAAAGAAAGATTTAAAAAAGAAAATTAATAAATCTAAAAATATTAAAACAATAAAAGTGAGTTAACTCACTTTTTTTATTTTATTAAAATTCGAAAACAATTATATAGCCAAAAAATTTAATATGATTTAAAATTAGACAAGAGGTGTTAGAAATGATTGATTTAAATGGTATAAAAGTGAAATCAAAGGTGTTTTTAGCGCCACTTGCAGGTTATACAAATTCAGTATATAGAAAGATAATGATGGAATATGGTGCTGGACTTGTGGTTAGTGAAATGATTAGTGATAAGGCTCTTTGTTTTGATAGTAAAAAGACATTTGAGATGATTGATATAGAAGAAGATGAGCATCCTTGTGCACTTCAAATTTTTGGTGGGGATGAAGAGTATTTAGTGAAAGCCACAAAAATATTAAACGAAGTGGGAAAACATGATGTTTTGGATATAAATATGGGTTGTCCTGTTCCAAAGGTTTTAAAGGCTAGAGCAGGTAGTTTTTGGCTTAAGGATCCAACTGAGGCATATAACAAAGTTAAAGCTATTGTAGAGGCTAGTGATAAGCCTGTTACTGTTAAGATTAGAATTGGTTTTGATAAAGACAATATCAATGCTGTGGAAGTTGCAAAACTAATGGAAAAAGCAGGGGTAAAAATGATATGCGTTCATGGTAGAACTAGAAATGATATGTATTCAGGAAAAGTTAATCTAGATGCCATAAAAGCAGTTAAAGAAAATGTTAATATTCCAGTAGTTGCTAATGGGGATATAGTGGATATAGAAAGTGCTGTTCATACATTTGAATATACAGGGTGTGATGCTGTTGCAATAGGTAGAGGAAGTTTGGGAAATCCATGGCTATTTTCACAAATAAATCACTATTTAGAAACAAAAGAAATTTTACCTCTTCCTCCATATGAAGAAAGAATTAGAGTGTGTTTAGATCATGCAAGAAAACTAATAGGATTAAAAGGTGAATCAAGAGGAATGAAAGAAATGAGAAGTTTAGCTTGTTTTTACATAAAAGGAATGCCTAATTCTACTTATGCAAAAGAGATGATTAATAGAATTGAAACATATGATGAGTTGGAAGAAGTTTTAAAAGAATATCTTGAAAGAATGGGGGAGGATAATCAATGATATTAGATGGTAAAACGTTAGCGAAAACAAGAGAAAGAATGTTAACAGGAGAGGTAGAATGGTTAGTTTCTAAATATGGAAAAGCACCATGTCTTGCTACTATTTTAGTAGGAGATGATCCTGCTTCGGTTACATATGTTAGGATGAAGGAAAATGCTTGTGCTAGAGTAGGAATTCAATCTGTTCACGTTGAATTTAAAAGCGATGTTAGTGAGGAAGAACTTTTAAATAAAATAAGGGAATTAAATGAAGATGAAAATATAGATGGAATATTACTTCAACACCCAATTCCTAAACATATTGATGAAAGTAAATGTTTTGATGCTATTGGTGTAAATAAGGATGTAGATGGGGTTAATTCTGCTAGTTTTGGAGCGTTTTCAAATGGCAAGGATGCTTTTGTTAGTGCTACTCCACTTGGTATTATGACTCTTTTAGAAGAATATGGTATTGTTCTTGAGGGTAAACATGCTGTTGTAGTAGGTAGAAGTGCAATTTTAGGTAAACCAGTTAGTATGCTACTTCTTGGAAAAAATGCAACAGTCACAATTGCTCATAGTAAGACCAAAAATTTAGAGAAATTATTAAAGCAAGCTGATATTGTTGTAGCTTGTGTAGGAAAACCTGAATTTATCCAAAAAGAATGGTTAAAGGAAGGGGTAGTTATAGTAGATGCAGGGTATAATCCAGGAAATGTTGGAGATGTAGCGAAAGAAGCATATGAAATTGCTAGTGCCTATACTCCAGTTCCAGGAGGGGTAGGACCAATGACAATAAACATGCTTCTTACTCAAACTGCGGCTTCTTTTAGGAAAAAAATGGAAAAATAAAACTATGTTTTAGCATTTTAAGACAATTAATGACATTATAAGGCTCAAATCATTGAAGGTTTGAGCTCTTTTAATTTATAATTAAAACATGGAAATGAAAGGCAGTGGGGTATATGCATTCAAGAAAAAGTATTTTTTATAGGGGTATCGTTTTCATAGTGGCTTTATTTGCTATGGCGATATTCTCAACAATAGGGGTAAAGGCAGAGGAAACTTGTAAAGTTGCTTTAGCCGATAACGCTACTTATTTAACGTTTGGAGGAGGAAACAGCAATTGGTTTGACTTAGAGTTGAAAATTGATGATTCTTGTACAAGCGAAGAAAGAGCCACCTATTCAAAATTAGGGGTTTATGTAAATGGAAGTCAGGTTCACAGTTTCTATCCTTCCGATTATGGAGCAGGACACTATACTGTTGAATACAGGTATAAATTTTTAGGGGCTGAAGAGAGCATCTATAGATACGTTAGAGTTCTAGATTCAAACTTTGATACTTCAAAGAATTATAGTCTAGGTGTTTTTAACGCATTCCCTATGGATGAAAATGATAAAGTTGATGCCCAAGTAGTTAATGCTTTTTATGATTCTGATAGTCAAAATGTTATAAATTTTGTAGTTAGCAATAAATCAACTTATGTTGTATTAACAAATTTAGTAGGTAAAGAACTTGCTAGACATGAGGTTGCCTACTACATAGGACCAGATAAGAAAAATTTAAATTTAGAAGATGTTGTAAGAGTTGGAAATGATTACTATCTTATTGGAAACATTGACATGAGTGATTCTAGTGTTTCTGGAGTAATTAAGACAATTACAATAGTTGGTAATACAGTATCAGAGAGTATAACTTTACTTAAAGATAAGGCGGGTGTTACTTACAATAGTGGTTATGTAGTTACTGCAAACGAAATATATTTAGTAGGAAAAACAGAAGCGGGATATCCTGTTATTGATAAATTCACTGGATCTAATATTGAAAATGTTCATATACACGGTAGTGCAAGAGGAGAATATAGTGGCATTTTAGTAAAAGATGGATATATTTATGCTGTTGGTTATGAAATGTCTAGTACTAGCACAAGCAAAGGCTTGTACACTTATTTAAAGACAGATAGATCAATGGTTCCTCAAAATGTTCAATTGTTTGAAGAAGATGCTAAGTTCACTAAAATTATTGCTAATGGCAGTGCTAATAACATAATAATTGGTGAAACACACGCTTTACAAATTTCTGCAGGTGGAACAATTAGTGCAATTAACACTAGAGCTGGTTATAGCGATGCTTTAGTATTAGAAATAGATAATGTTGGTCTTGCTAAGATTCATGCTGGATTATATGGAACATCTACTAACGATACTTTCACAAGTATAACTCACTTAGGTGGTACAAAATATGCCCTAACAGGTACCGCAAATGATGGTTCAACAAGTTTAGCTTATGTGATAAATGTAACTAACTTTGAGACAACAGAAGAATTAGTATCTAAAAATAGTGATTATTCTGTTAATGGTGCAATAAATACCCCATATGGAACTTCTTACTATGGAGCAATATTAAAAAATAATATTCAAGTAATGGGAATTCATTATTTAAAAAGAGTTACTGTAAAAGATCCTATGCTATTACTTTTGGATAATAGAGGATTCCGTAATGAATATGATGGAACTTTAACTAATGAAACAATAAACCTAGTTAGAGTTGATACTCCAACAGAAGCACATTATAAATATTGTTACTATTCAATCGCATTCAATGGCGTTAATAAAACACCAACAGAATGTACAGGTAGTGATGACTATATTCCGAGTTCTGTTATTACTCCTGAGGGTGGTAGTGGAGCAAGATTAGAGTATAGAATAGATACAGAAACTGGCGCAACAATTATTATTTATAGAACAGTAGTAATTACTGATGCACCTGTACCAGTTAACTTATCAACAAATAAAACAGGTATTTTAAAATGGTATACATATAATCGTTCGTATACATATGTAACATCTACAGCGGTTCGTTTATCTCCAGATGGTACAACACTAGAATTAACTCAAAACGGAATAACTACAAGAGTTGATTATAATTTTGATTTTAGTTATTACTTTACTGGTTCTGCATATGCAAGCGCTGATATTTATGACATGATTCAATATTATTTTGATGCTGGAAATACAACAAACTATAATATGGCATATATTGATCCAGCTCATGCAAGTGCAAAAACATTTGAACATTCAAACCAATTATCTGCAGCATTTGCAAGTATCGAATATGCAAAAATGTTTGCTTATTATCAAGAATTTTCAAGAGTTGTAAGAGTTGAAGGTTCAACTCCTAGAAGAGTGCTTGGTGCATCTTTATATCCAGGACAAGATATTCAAGATGGTCAAGATTATTACATTTACTATATCGACTATATTGGAAATAGTAGTACATCTAATGCAGTAGATTCATGTAGAGTAACAACAACTAGTATTACAAACTGTAGTGGTAGAGCAGGTTATGCTTTTGAAAGTTTATCTGCGGTTAATACAGTAATTAAAAACTTCTTAATCTATAACAACTATTTTGTAGGTACAAGAAACACAATTTATAATGGCAGTATCCCTGCAAGTGAAGTTGAAGAATATAAACAAGATTTATATACAAAAGAATATCTTACAAGTTATCAAGAAACTGTAAGAACAGCAACAATGAATTTAACATTCAATGTTCATGAAATTAATTCTGATGGAACAACAACAGAAATTTATTCAGGAGTGAGAAAAGGCGTTTACTTTGGTGGCCAATATATCTCTTCATATTTAGATGATGATGGTGTTACAACTGTTTATTCATATAAATTTAATGGAACAACACATACAAAATTAAAAGCAAAAAAAGATGCTGGGGAACAATATATTCTTTATTACTACAATGATGCATCTGTATTCATTGGAAAGAATGCATGTTATGAAGTTTATTATAGTTTTGGAACAGGACCTGATTTTGTAAAGGGATCTTCAAAGGTATTTTGTTTAGATAACACTGCACCAGTGATTTCTTACCATGTGGAAAATGCTGAGTATGGAGTTAATGCTTCTCATACTTCTTCTTCTCCTAATGGTAACAGTGTAGATACACCTGCATACATTGCAAGAGACTTCTCTATTGTTGAAATTATTGATACTGATGACTATGCATACATAATGGTAAATAAGGTGGTATATCCAATGACATGTAATGATAATAGCATGACATGTTTGGAAAGTGTTTCTAGATATATCAATCAAACATTTAGATATAACAAAAATAACCCAACAAAAGTTAATTCAATATCTTTTGCTGATAGAAGTGGAAACTCAATTACATTCTATTTTGTAATTGGTACTACTTTCCCTACCTTGACTGTTACAGATTTAGTTCAAGAAAATAAGGGTGATGATCAAAACCCAGAGTTAGTTACAACTTCATTTGGATTAACAATTAACTTCTATGAAACTAATAGTATTAGAGACTTTATGATCACTTCTTTATCTAGACAAAATTGTTCTGTAGTACATTCTTCTGATCCTTGTTATAACGAGGAAAACGATGATACTATTTATGCTAGAGATAGTAATGCTGCACAAGAATTCAGTGAAATGGTTACTAATTATATTTATGCAGTTAGTTATAGAGATAGAGCTAATCTAGAAGGACAAATCGTATTAACTCCAGATGCAGAAGGTTTATATATTAATCCAATTAACAATTATGTTTATAAAATTGAAAATGGAAAATTTGTTGAAGTTGCTGGATATGAAGAAAAAATGTATCTAAAAGATGTGACTTATACACAAGATGGAGAGGTATTTATCCTAGAAAATAATTTCTTTGTTAAGGGCGGAGTGATCTATTATTATGAAGATAGTGTTATTCAAGCAAAGAAAATGCAAATTGGACATAATTTGATATCAGTAAAACCAGATGATTGGGATAGTCATTATGGAGAATATTATAAATATGATACAGATTTAGAAAGATATGTTTTAAACTCAGATGCTACATTCGTTAGTGGTCAATTTTATGAAAGAAGTATAACTTTTATAAATGAAGGACCTCAAATTGTTGTTTCTAATAACAACCAATTTAAATTTAATCCTTCAGATAAGAGATTATATCAAATTGTTGTAAGTCAAGAAGAAGGTACTTATATTGAGTCTTTACCTATTTCTTATCAAATTGAAACAGATAATACTTTTAGAATTGATTATACAGATGGAAATGGAAGAATTATTTATACATATAATCCTAACAATGGATTAATTGAGTATGCAAACCCATTAATATTAACTTCTAAGCGTATTGAGTTAGTATTTACAAGAACAACAAAAACAATGAAAGGTGAAGTTAGTGGTGGTGTTGATGTTCCATATACTCTTCCAAAATATAAAGAAGGAACAAATATTATAGATGTTGATCCATTAACTGGATTACAAATTTATACAATTGATGAGTCTCGTGGAAGTAGACATTTCAATATTGTTGATGGTATATATGCATTCAATATTACTCAAGGGCTAGATTTTGGTACATTAAAGCCAGTTACTGGTAGTATCAACGTAACTAAATTAGATTTAAGAATTGGTTATGCAATTGATCATCCAGGAATTTTAACTCCTACAGATGGAAATTATGCTTTTGAGGGAATTAGTGGACGTCCATTTGACTTTACAGGAACTTCTCCTGATGCAACTCAACTTAGAGCTTTTGATAACAATTATGTTTATCCATTAAGCAGTAGCCAAATTGCTTCTTTATCAGGATATGAGAAAACATATTTCTCTCCAAATAGTGTATTTGTTGGATTTACAGTTAAACCAGGAATAGTATTTACTATCAAGGCATATCAAGTTAAGAGCGTGTATGGTTTACCATATGCTAATAATGTATGTAAAGAAATTGTTATTTTAGGTGGTGGATATTCAACAACTGATGATATTCCTACTACAGCTTCTTGTACAAGTCCACAAAGAACAGTTATGTATTTACCTGGAGAAAGTGGACAATATGGAATTATGGATCCAGCGCTATTAAAACAATATGGAATATATGATGTTCTTTCGGGTGATGGAGGATATATATTCAGTGGCGAAAATACTTTCTATGAAATTAGCGTAGTTGAAAAGAAAAATACTGCTTCAGGATATGTTAATGCCTCAGATGTGTTAAGTGAAACATTCTATATTGATGGAAGTTTTGATGAGTCTACTCTTGATGCTAAAGTTACTCAAGTAGGTACTGGTGCACAAGGAGAACAAGTATTTAATAAAGACGGTTTATATGAATTTAAAGATGTAGGTGGTGAGTACTTCTTACATAAAAATAATGTAATAGAAGATGCTACTATCGGTGGCAAAAGTTTAGTTCATTTTGATTTAAATTACTATACAGCACAAAGTGCAGATGACACAAAAGAAAACAGATTACTATTAATGCATCTTATCGTGGATGGAACTCCACATACATGTAATGTTTATAAGGCTATTACTGATAATACGTATGCAAGCGAATGTACAGATGGATATGTAAACTCTACTCTATCAGCTGATGCTGCAGCAGAGGGTGTTTCTAGATTAATATTCTCTGAAAGTGGTAACTATAAAGTAATATTTGAAGATGCTTCTTCACATCAAGTTACATATAACTTTGTAATTGATAAGAGTGCGCCTGTTATTTCTTTAGAATCAGTAGATGATGATCCAAGTAAATATTCTACTGGAGCATTAGGTGATGAGTATCAAGTTATAGGGTATACAAAAGATCCTAGATTAACAATTCTTATAGAAGATGATTTGAGTTATGTTACAACTTATTGCTATAAATTTATATATGGTGAGAATGTTTCTACAACAGAGTATTGTCCAACAATAGCAAATCAAGATTATGTTTTAACAACTAATATTCAAATGAGTGCCACAAGCATGGGATTAACACTAATTCAAGCATTACAAGATCTTAGCTATGATGGTAATGTAATCTTGTCTATTAGTGCTAGAGATGCTTTGGGAAATGAAACTGTAAAGCGCACTGAAATCAATTTCTGGGCAGATTATTCTGCACCAACATTTGAGGAAAAGGGGTCATTCAATGTAAATAAACAATATGTTGAAAAGGATGATATCGATAATAATGACGCAAGACCTAGAACAATTACAGTAACTTCAAATGATTATGTTGGACAAACAATTATTTGTGATTCAAGTATGTTTAGTTTCAAAGATCCTAGATATATTAGTGATTCTCCAGCATATACATATCAATTAAAGTGTACAGACACTCACAACAATACAACAGATCCTATAGTTGCGGCATTCCCTAACACTATAACTATGGTGTTCTATGAAGTGGATGAGGGAACAATGACTATAAAAATGGATGGTCCAAATCCTGTTCCATTCCAATTCGGTGTTCCTACAACAGGAGGTAACGCTAGATGGATATATGTTACTATTCAAGACTATGTTGGTAATATTGCTCCTAATGGTCAATTCTTACCAATTATTGTTGAAGATGGAATTTCTCCATTTGTTGTTGAGGGTGGAGTTAAAAAGTGTGTTGCAGAAGATCAACAAAATTGTGATGAATGGGAGATACTTCCTTCACATGATTATGTGTTAAAGAATGAATCTTCTCCATCAACTGTATTCTTATCAAATTCTAATGTTAGCGTGACATTTAGTGAATTTATTTCTGAAGTAAAATCATGTGTAGTATATAAGTATGACAAAAACGGAGACCCATTAACAGGAGAGTGTGATCATGTTAGTGGTAGTGAATATGAATATAATCAAGAAATGAGAACATTCATATTTGAGACTTCTAATTTAGATTTAAATACATTTAAGATAATTAAATTTGTAGTTACTGATTTTGCAGGAAGAGAATCAGGAGAAGTGGTTATTGTTATAGATAGAATTAATCCTGAAATTTCATTCTTTGAAAATAGAGGAGATCCTACAAATATTGAGTACGCTACTACAAACTCTGTATTTGATGATTCATACAATTATAGAGGAGATTTAAATATCTTAGATGATCAAGGTGCTAGTAACACTGTTGTTAATCACAGTTTCTATAGATATGCTCCATTATTAACTTATAAAAACTATAAAAAAGACGATCAAGGAAAATATGAAAAAGTTTCTGATTATCAATTAAGAGAAACAGGCGTTACTTACTATTTATTAATAGATAGTAAATCTGTTAATGATAAGCAATGTATAAATCAAAAAGATGGCAATTCTCAATATTGTTATGTAATTGATACACAAAATACATACTATTTCTCTAATTTACTAGATAAAAATACAATCAACGATATCCAAGTATGGACTAATATGGGATTAGATTTGAAACCAATAAATAGGATTGATGGAAATACAGGTATAGCAGTTTATAAAGTTGCTTACCAAGTACAAGATTTTGCTGGAAATGTAAGTAACATCCTTTATAAGCAAGTATTTGTAATGGATACAAGAACACCTGATTTAACAATCAAAGATGATAGAGATAACGTTTTATTTACTGACGTTGCCTCATCTAATCCAGATCACTTTACTGGAAAAATTAATACTGCTGTAACATTTGTTGCAACAGATTCACCTACTTCGATCACTTATGATGCAAAGGTATTATTCTACAAGTGTGGTATTCAAGAATATACTAATAATCCTCAAGGATGTGCAATTTCTCAAGATTTATTATTTAATCCTGCAGGAAATATGTTTGGACAATACAATTCATATGCATTTAGAAGAAATGCAGAGAATGCAGTTTACAAAGCATTTATTTATGACTCAGGACAATATGTTGAGGAAAAGAACTTCTTGTTTGAAGATTCTACTTCACTATTTGTATTAGAAAAGAATATTGCAACAGTATATTTTGTAATCAATAGAGATAAGGTAGATGCTACATATATTATTCATGGTAATAAATATAATGGCGATTATATTGATAGATTGTTATCTTTCGATGAGAAAGAACAAAACTATATTGAAATTATGGATGGAGAAAACTCAAGTGATGTTACATTAATGTCATACAATTCATCTACTCTACTATATGATGATGTATCTAAATCTAATGCTATTGGATTTGATGGATATATAAGCTATGTTGAAGACGAAGAAAGTGGAAAGAAAATAGTAACTGTTTATTATAAAGATGATCAAGGTAGAACAGTTTATGAAATAAGATATAAACAAGCAGACTTAACTAAAGGATTTATGGTTCATGAATCATATTATTACTTAGAAGGTGCAGATGCAGAAGCGTGTGTTGTAGGTAAGGGTGAAAGCCGTTGTGAAGATCATGAAGATAAAACATTTATAATTGTTAATGTTACTGCAAGAATATATGAAGATGGCGTTTATGAATCTTTAGTTCTACAAGATAGTTTTGGAAATAGAAGTGAAATCTTAGCTAATGCATTGGTGGTAGATAATACTCCTTATACAACTAACTTAGAAAATAATTCTCCTACAGGAGTTAACTATTGGTTCAGTGTTCCAAAGAGTGTTATAACAGTTGATACTGTTGCTTACTATAATGAACTAAAAGTACCAAAGTATAATCCTCTTCCTCTTCAACCATCTGATTGGGAGGCAGAATATACTAAGTATTATGTGAAAGATGGAGAAAATTACATTGCTAATACAGATCCAGTATTTGAGCCATTGAAGTTCTATTCAATTGATTATGAATTGGCAAGTGATGTGAATGTATTAGAAGCTAAATACACAGGTAATTTCAATAGTAATTATTTCTATGCAATTGCTAGCTATGAAGAAGCTAAAGTATATATGTATAACTTGTACCGTGATGCTGTTACAGCTCAAATAAGTAGAGGATTTAACTTCTATGATGCGTATGGAAAAGCTACATATTTCTCTAGCGAAACACCAGTAGATACAATAATGCAAACAATTTTAGGTAATATCTATAGTATGATTATTCCTACATTTACAGCAGATAGAAAATTTGGTGATACAGAACTTGCTCAAACATTATATACAGGTGCGGGTGTATCAAGTACAATGTATCAATATACATATTTACTTAGAACTAAAAAGGTAACAAATGGTGTAATAAGTTATGAATATTCACTTGCTGGAGATATTTGCTCTGCAGGTGCAAATCAAGAATGTATTAAGGTTAACTTAAGAATTATTAGTAGTGTTAATGATACAGTTGAAATAGCTCTTGACACTAATGAGCACACAGTAACTTGTGTAAGTAGTGGTTTAGGTTGGGGAGGTTCACAATCTAATAGTGGTTGTACAAACCCTCAATTTGCTCCTGGACAAGAAGCAACAATAGTATTTATCGATCAAGATAATACTAACCCACATCATACAAATGTTGTTTATTTTGGAGTAAGAGTATATTCTGAAACAACTAGTTTGGATTATGTTGAAATCGGTAATTATATACCATTACAAAAAATTCAAAGATTTGATAATGATCAAAATTTAAATTCTCATGGTGACTATATATGGGTTAACTCTGAATGGTGGAGATTGAGTGAAATTGAAAATACTAATTTATATAAAAATTCATGTGAATTCAAAGGCGAAACATTTAATACAGGATGTGTCTTTGTAACATATTTCTCTACATATGAATTTGTAAGATCTCAATACAAACCATCTGTTACAGGTCAATTCTATTATGATTACTATAGAGATGATTATTTTGACAATAAAGAAGATTTAATAAATAGTGTTAATCAATATTCTGATAAAGATATTGAATTCACTTATAGTGATGAGTGGAATTTATGTACTGCTCAAGGTTATAGTTGTCCACTTATTCCAGTATTTGCTACAGGTAAAACTGTTGCAAATCTTGAATTAAAGAATCAAACAAATAATGAAGCTTATAAATATCAAAATAAGAAAACCCATATTGAACTATTTAATAGTAAGAATGGCGAGATAAGTAGATTATTTGAAGTTAAAACTACAGTTAAGGCAGGCAAGTTCAGTGAAGTTTATTCATATGCAACATTTGCTATTACAACTAATAATGCTACTAAGTTCTATAATATAAATAGAAGTATTATAAAAGTAGATGGCTACAGCCCAGTTAACAGTAAGCCTGAAGATTGGGATTATACATTTAGCTTGTTCTATACAAAAGTTGGTAAAAACTATGTACAAAACACAAGTAACACATGGGTAAGTGGTAAATATTATATTCATGATGCATTCGCTTGTATTATAGATGTAGAAGTTGAGTCAATTAATAAACTATCTATCACTGATAGTGCTGGAAACCAAGTTGTGTTCAATATATCTCATACTGATGCAACTCCTAAGATTAATTATTCAACAATGGATTCAAATACTAATTCTAATGTTTTAATTGGTATAAGTACTGAATCTAAGGTTACAGGATTAAGTAATGATTATGTAAGCATATACAAGTATGATTTAGATAGAAATGAATATGATTTAATTAGTACAGGTAGTGGTAGTGTATGTTATTCAATGCTAACATCTACTACAGGTGTATTACCATCTAGTATAGAGTTTAGATTTAATTATCACGCAGATTATAACTGTGCGGGTGTATATAAGATTGAAATTAAAGATAATTTTGAAAACAGAAGCTTTAAAGAATTTATCTTCAATCCATATGTAATCGACAATAAATTAGCTACAACTGAAGAAGGATATAGTAATAATGTACACATTTATGGCGACACAAATATCATTGCTAATGAATTCTTCACAATAAATGTAAATTCTGGATTGAATTATATAAATGTTTATAAGTATCCAGCATATTCTAATTTAACTTTAGATGCAGTTGCAGATAGTGATATTACAAAAGTGGTAATATCTAACTTTGCAAGTGCAAGAGAAGTATTAATTGGACAATGTACATTAAGTATTTCTAATAAAGGTAATGGAATTTATTCAATTACTGCGCTAAATGATGCAACACACTCTTGTGATGGAGTTTATAAAGTAGAAGTTGTTAACTTGTTCTCAGATAAGATTACTAGATTTGCTCAATTTGCAGGACTTGAAGGCGGAAACGCTATGGAAATGACTAGTGAAAAACCTGAAGACTGGGAAATCAATTACAATAAATATTATTACTTAGATGAAGAAGGTAATTATATCCAAGTTCGTGGATCTGCTACTAGTTGGGAAGCAAATAAGTATTATGAGCAAAAAGTAATTGTTGGATTTGCTACTAATATTGTTGGTGGATATACAATTGAACTAGATAGTACGGCACCAGATAGTTCTCTTCTTGGTGGAGATGAGCAAAACTTCAACTTGTATTTAGATGACAATGAATATGCAAGCGTGGAAGATACAAAAGAACTAATTTCTAGTCAAGCTAAGTCAATAGAGTATGTTAATACATTTGTTACAGTTGCTTGGGGTGGATATGCATCTTATAGTTTTGCTTCATTAGCATATAGGATTAAGTCTCCAACAGATGCAACAATGCCAGAATCTTGGACTTATGTAAGTGAAAATGTTGATTATACAGTTCCATTCAGAGCAACACACAAATTTGCTCCAACAATAGCTGGAGAACACATTATTGAATTTAAGTTTGTAGATGCTGTAAGAAATGAAAATAGTGAAGCAACATATACTATTAAGATTAGAATCAATCCACCAGAGGTAGGATTGTTTGAAGTTATTGTTGATCCTATAACTGGTACTCCTTCAATTGATGTTAACAATGAAATTAAAGTTGGAAAACAATATGCATTTGGAGAAAGAATTCCTGTTCAAGCAATTTTAAAATGTACTGCTGATGTAGTAAGAGATTGTAGATTAGGTCAATATACATACTCTTTAGTTGTAAATAATACAGATTATAGTAGCTCTTATAACAAAAACCAAGCTGCTATTAGTGACCCAATTAGTCAAAGCAGCCCACTATTCTATCACTCAGAAGATAGATTTGCAGAAGAACTTAAGATTGAATTGAAAGTTTCAATACTTGGCAAACCAGAAATTGCTACATTATTGTATGTAATTATCGACAGTAAGGCTCCTGTGATTACAATCGAAGGAACTACTGCTACAGGAACAACAACTTATGTTAATTCTGTAATTATTTCTCTAGATCAAGAAGATAAAACTAATATAGCTTCTATTTATAAGTGTGATGCAGTAATTGATGATGCTTGTAAGAGTAGATTGCCAAATGGTTCTTTGATTGATGGTGGAGAATTATATGCAACAATTGAGGAAGGTGTATTCTCTTATACATTTACACCACTAGATTCTGGTTACTTCATGGTTAAGGCAACTGATGATCCTGTGAATTTAGGAAATGAATCAATGATGTGGTTTGCTCTAGATAATGAAGCGCCAACAATAAGCGTTACAAATGGTTTAAATATTATCGCACCATACATGTATACAAATGCTAATTCAATTAAAGCTAATGTAATAGATGAGTTATCTGAACTTAATTCTAGAATAGAAGTTGAATATGAAGCACTTCTAGAAGAAGACAAGCCATATGAAGCAACTATGACATATGATGCTATTCTTGGATTAACAAAAGAAGGTAAATATACATTAACTCCATATGATGGTGTAGGACATAAAGGAGAGAGTATAACTTTCTATATTTATAGACAAACACCAAATTATGCTTTATCTGGAGATAATCAATCTGTAAGAAAAGATGTTGTTCTATCATGGACTTTACCTGATAGTGAAATGAAGGCTCCAATTGTAAGCGTTACTTTAGATGGCGATATGTATAAAGCAACCTTCAATGAGGAAGAAAAGAAATATAACGGTGCTTTAGTTACTGATTTTGGTGAACATACATTTGTTATTGTTGACTCAGCAGGAAATAGAGCAGTAATTATGGTTACAATTAATCCATCATCTAGTGTATGTATTAATGGAAATTCAGTAAATGTTAGAAGACAATATAACTATTCTATAAACAGCTTGATAATAGGTGGAAAAGATGAAGGCTTCCATTATCAAAAAGGAGATGTTATTATATTTGCACTTCCTAGCCAAGCAGATGGTCAAGATTGTGTAAGCAATGGTTTATTAGGATATAGAACTCTAGATCCTGAAAACAGCCACTTCTTGGTAAGTAGCGATTCTAATGCATCAAGATTATCAAATAATCAATTTGATTTCGTTGCACAAGGATTTATTAGTAAGTCAGCTATAGCGGAAGTAAATAATATCGGTGGAAATGTTGTTGTATTTGTTGTAACAAAAGATATCGCAAACAATGTATTAGGATACAAAGTTGGTACAAACTTCTTTATGGAAGATCCACTTGGTTGGACAATGATCTTTATAACAGCAATACTTGCATTTGTTCCTGGATATAGAATATTTGTAAAGAAAAAGGTTAGAGTAATTTAATAGGAGGAAGAAAGATGAAACTTGTAGTTGGTTTGGGAAACCCTGGTGGGGAATATAGAAATACTAGACATAATGTCGGGTTCATCTTTCTTGATTCTTATTTAGAAAAAAAACACTTAGAGTTAAGTAAGAAAAAATTTAATGGTCTATATATAGACTATACAAGCGACAAAGGGGAAAAGGTTATCTTTTTAGAGCCTCAAACTTATATGAACCTTTCTGGTGATAGTGTGATTGATTTTATGCGATATTTTAAAATTAGTGGCGAAGATGTTTTGGTTATTCATGATGATCTTGATTTAGAAGTATCTAAAATAAAGATAAGATCTAAAGGTGGTAGCGCAGGACATAATGGAATAAAAAGTCTTATTGCTAGAATAGGGAGCGAAAACTTTAGACGTGTTAGAGTTGGAATAGGAAAGGATAAAAATATTCCTGTTGTTGACTATGTGTTAGGGAAGTTTAGCGAAGAAGATAAACTTCTTTTAAAAGAAAAAGAAAATATCATTAATAAAGTTATTGATGATTTTATTAATGGTGTTGATTTTCATGTTATAGAGAGTAGATATAATTAATATGAAAAATAAAATATTAGATTTGTTTAACGAAGATAAAATAGTGAAGGACTTCTCTTTGAATAAGGGAAGTTTTTCTAGTTCTTCATTAATTTCTAAATCGTTATTAATTGCATCTTCATTCAAAAAAAATCCCAAAAAGATGTTAGTGCTATGTAATAGTTTACATAGCGCTTCTTTGCTTTATGAATATATTTCATCGTTTATAAGTGAAGAGGATATTCTTACATTTTTTGCCGATGAAACAGTACAAATAGAGGCATTTGCAGAATCGTTAGAGATGAGTGCAAACAGGGTATATTCCTTGTATTCAATTTTAAAAAATGATAAGCCAAAAATACTCATTACTCATACTAGTGCATATCTTAGATTTTTACCTCACATAGATATTTTCAAAAAAAGTACTAAAAAGATTTTCACAGAGGAAGAAGTAAATAGAGATGAGCTTGTAAAATATTTAATGAATGTAGGATATAAGCCAGTTAGCAAGGTTACTACAACTTTAGAGTTTTCTAAAAGAGGAGAAGTAATAGATATTTATAGTGTTAACTATGATAATCCTATAAGAATAGAGTTCTTTGATAACGAAATAGATAGCATTCGTTTTTTTGATAGTGAAACTCAAAAAACTATAAAGAAAGTTAATGAAATAGAAATAATTCCAGCATGTGAAATCTTATTTGAAGAAAATGTAGATGTTGAAAAAATACTTATGCAAGAATTAAAAAAAGATGAGCCAAAATTAGAATTAGCTTCTTATCAATTACTAAAAGATAGTGTAGAACTAGATATATATAAAATGAATAATAATTATAAAGAAGGATATTTATATAAATATTATTCTCTTATATCCAAATATTCCACATTAGAGAATTATTTTAATGGAGATGTTACTGTTTTAGTTGATTACCCTTCGATAAATAGCAATTATGAACTGTTGTTGAAAGATACATATGAATATAAAGATGAATTATTTAAAGCGGGTAAGACTTTATCAAATATAGTTTTATATAATGATTTGCTTTCAGTGATTTGTGCTTCTAAATGTAAGATATATTTAAATGATATAGCAAAAGAAAATGACAAGATGTTTAATGTGTCAACAATTGTTTCATGTTATGGTTCTAGCAAAATAGCTGCTAGACTTATAAAAAACTATATAGATATGAAGTATGAAATATATATTTATTTAAAAAATGAACATCAAATAAATAATTTGTATATGTGGTGTGATGAATATAATATTGATAAAACATCATTTATCTTAATAGAAGATGAATTAATCGAAGGTTTTGAATTAGCAAATATTAAAAGAGTATATTTATCTAGTAAGGAATTATTTTTAAATAAAGTGAACTCTGGTAGATATTTTACAAAATATAAGAGCGCAACAGTAATTAATGATTATGAAGAATTAAATAAAGGTGATTATTTAGTTCATGAAACATATGGTATTGGTAAATATTTAGGAATAGAAACTGTAAAGGTTAATAATATGGATAAAGATTATCTTAAGTTAGAATATAAAAATGGAGAATCTTTATTTGTTCCTTTAGAACAATTTTCACTTGTAAGAAAATATTCAATGGGAGAAGGAAAGAAACCTACTCTTTCCAAACTTGGTAGTGATGATTGGAATAAAACAAAGCAAAGAATAAAAGATAAAGTTAATGATATTGCAGGTAAACTTTTATTAATGTATGAAGAGCGAACTAAAAAAATAGGGTATGCATTTTCAAAAGATGATGAATTAAGCATGATGTTTGAAAATGACTTTCCTTATGTTTTGACAAAAGATCAAAAAAGCGCCATCAAGCAGTTGAAAAAAGAAATGGAAAGTAAAGTTCCAATGGATTTGCTTGTGTGTGGAGATGTTGGATTTGGTAAGACCGAGGTTGCTTTTGTTGGTGCCTTTAAAGCCATTAAAGATAGTAAACAAGTTGCAATTTTGTGTCCTACAACCCTTTTATCTAGTCAACACTATCAAAATGCTATAAATAGATTTAAGAATTTCAATGTGAGAATTGAAGTCTTAAATAGATTTAAAACTCAAAAAGAGACAGATAAAATCTTGAAAGATTTAAGAGAAGGTAAGATAGATATTCTTATAGGAACACACAGAATCTTATCGAAAGATGTAGTATTTAAAGATTTAGGTTTGCTTGTTGTAGATGAAGAGCAAAGATTTGGGGTAGAACATAAAGAAAAAATAAAAGAAATGAAAAATTCTATTGATGTTTTAACTCTTAGTGCAACTCCAATCCCTAGAACTATGCAACTTAGTTTGATTGGAATAAGGAGTTTAGCACAATTAACTACTCCTCCATTAAAGAGAATGCCTATCCAAACTTATGTGGTTGAGAAAAACCCTAGACTTATTAAAGAAGTTATTGAAAGAGAAATAGGTAGAGGTGGACAAGTGTTTTATCTTCATAATAATACAAGTGATTTATCAAGTATTGCTTTTAGGATAGAACATGAGATACCAGGAAGCAAAGTGGGAATTATTCATGGTAAAATGCCAAAAGAGATAATAGAAGATACTACATATGATTTTTATAATAATAAGATTAATGTTTTGGTATCTACCACAATCATAGAAACTGGAATTGATATTCCAAATGCTAACACTATGATAGTAGAAGATGCAGATCATTTTGGATTATCTCAACTTTATCAAATAAAAGGTAGAGTTGGTAGGGGTGAAAGAATTGCTTATGCCTATCTTTTATACAACCCAAAGAAGAGAATGAATGAAGAGGCATACAATAGATTAAAAGCTATTAAAGAGTTTACAGAGCTTGGAAGTGGATATAAGATTGCATTGAAAGATTTAACAATAAGAGGTGCTGGAGACATTTTAGGAGAAAATCAATCTGGATTTATTGAAAATGTAGGTATTGATTTATACCTTGATTTGTTAAAAGAGGCAATTGAGGAAAGAAAGGGCATAAAAAAAGAAGAAGTAGTGAGACGTAAGAATATTCAAGTCAATGGCCACATTCCTTTAGAGTATGCCTCAAGAGAAGATAATAAAATCGATCTTTATAAAAAGTTAGAAAAAATAACTACTCTTGAAGGGCTTAGTGACTATGAAGATACTGTTAATGATATTTATGGGCAAATGCCAGATAATGTAAGTATGTTAATAGAAAAGAAAAGAATAGATATACTGGCAAGCGAAGATAAAGTTAAAGACATAAAAGATAATAAAGATTTTATAGATATACATCTTTCTAAAGAATTATCCAATAAAGATGGTATTGGGGTTATTTTGTTTGAAAAAGCAAACGCCCTAGATTATAAAAATATCAACTTAAGTTTTAATAAAGATAATATCAGAATTAGAATTCGTAAGTTAAATACAGATTGGATCAGATATATAAAAGAAATTTTAGAGGCAATTTAGCCTCTTTTTCTTATAAAAAGCAATAACTTGAAAAATCATTTTTTTAACGCGAAACATTGATTATAGAAAACATGGTGATATAATGAAGTTAAAGAAAACCGGAGGATTTAAAAATGAAAAAGAAAATTTTAGGACTATGTATGGTAGCTTGTTTAGGAGTTACAGTAGCAGGATGTGCTGCAGACTTAGATGATGTTGAAAAACAAGCAACAAAAATGGAAAGAGTAATTGAAGAAGGAAAAATCTTTGAAAAAGACTGGGCTATGACTGCTGTTATGGGTGAAGGTGAAGAGGCTCAAGAAATGTCTTTAGTAAGAGATGGTGAGAATTTCTATATGGCTATGGGTTCAGGAGAAGAGTCTGTTGAAGCTTGGTTAATGAAGGATGGAGATAAGTACACAAGATATATGAGAATGGGAGATACAAAAATGCGCGAAACTGTATCAGCAGACGAAGCAAAAGATATGTTAGAAGCATTCAACTTAAAAAACATATATGAAAGGTATTTAGAAGGTCTAAAAGGATTAGACGAAGAATGTGCAGAAGATGGAGTAACTTGTGAATTTGAAAAGAATTTATTTGGTAAATTAACTATTACAATAACTGAAGGAGAAGGAGAAGAAGCAGAAACTGCTACAATTGTTATTAAAGGTGGAAAAATCTTAAGTACAGTTGAGGGCGAAACATCTATGGAATTTGAGTATAAGAACCAAACAGTAAAAGCTCCAGAAGATAAAGATCAATATAAAGCAGCATAATTATAATAATTAAAAGAGGCTAAATTGCCTCTTTTTTTTGTTTGATTAAGCAAAGTGTTTTGATTAAATAAAGAAAGCGATATAATAAAAATAAGGGAAATTGTAGGAACTTAATATGAAATTTAAAAAGTTATTTGCGGGTCTAGTTGCATTACCTGTTATTGTGGCAGGGTGTAGTTGTGCTAAAGATGGAGAATATGTTGAAGTTGATAAGATGGAGGCTTTTACATATATCAATGAAGTTAAAAGCGATAACAATTTTAATATGGAGGGATATAACTATGTAATGGAGATATCTGTTCCTGATTTCACTAATGAAGATAGTTTATCATTTATTACTATGACTACTGAAGGTGCATTTATGGTTGGAGCAAATGGTGTGGAAGCAACTCTTGAATTGTCTTCATCTGGAATTGAAGATGCTTCAACTGGAGAAATTTATATCAAAGGTAATACTATTTATATAAATGATGGGGAAACAAAGAAATATGCTACTATTCCTGTAGGGGAAGAAGATTTATACTCTTTCTTTTATGATGGAACTAGTGGAGAGTATAATGCTATTCCATCATTTGAAGCACAAATTCTTGCAACTTTAGAACAAATAGAAAATTCTGAAGATGTAGATGCATATGTTATGACAAAAAGAAAAGAAGGCACTACAACATATAAGTTAGAATCTGAGCTTGAAGAAGAAGGTGAAGGGTTCTCTTTTGGGGGTATCGAAATTGAAGTTGAATTAACATTTAAGGATGACAAATTAATTAATGCAAGTTATTCAATGGACTTTGCTATCATGAAAGTTAACATAAGCTTTTCAAAATTAAATGAAGCTATATCATTCCCTTCATTTGATGAGTATCAAGAAGATCTTTCTATTTTGGATGAATATTACGTTGCATAATAAAAAATAAAGGGCTGTTTGCCCTTTTTTTGTATTCTTTTTTAAATAAAACAAACAATAAAATTGGTGATTAATATAAAAGAGATTGGTGCTATTAGGAAACTAGATGAACTTGGAAGAATCGTTATTCCAAAATCTGTTAGAGAAAAATTGAACATGGAACAGGGGGATAATATTGAATTTTATATAGATGATAATAAAGTCTTATTAAAAAAGAGCGCTCCGATTGATGTTCATGAAGAAGAAATTTTTAAGTTGTTGCAATTATACTATACCAAGTATTATAAAAGTGCTGTTTTACTTGAGGGAAAAGATATTATTATTGAATATGGAAAAGACGTGGATTTAATAAAAGATTTTGTAAATAATAAAAACCTCAGCTTATATAATAAAAAAGTGGTCATGAGAGGAAATTATGATGATAGGGTTTATTATTTAACATATATTGAAAACAGGTTTCATCTTATTGTTTATGGAGAAAAGGTTTTTTCTCCGACAGATATTGAAGTTTTAAATTTTATAATTGATTATATGTGTAAATTATTAAAAGAGTAGGTATTTATATAATAAATTAATCATATATTTTGTTGGAGGATAAAATATATGAATGAGGAAAATACATTAAAACATAGTGTTAAGTTAACAGACAAAAAAGATCTTTTGATTGAAGGGGTTAAGACTATTGATAGTTTTGATTCTAATGAGTTTTTGATTGAAACTATTATGGGGTATATGCATATAGAGGGAAAGGGATTAATGCTTGGAAAAATGGATAATGATAAAGAGGAGTTATCCATTAAAGGAGAAGTTAATAAAATAGAATATATAAATTCTAAAAAAGATAAACAAGGCGGGGTTTTGAAGAAAATCTTTAAATGATTTTAGAATTAGAATCACAGTTTCTTTTAGTTATTACTAGTGTTATATTAGCTATGATTGCCACTAATGCATATACGTTTATAAATATCTTGTTTAAAAAATTAAAAATAATAAAGAGTGCATGTTGTCTTTGCTTTTTCTTTTCCTTTACTTGTCTTTATTATTTTTGTATTTATCGTATCAGTGATGGGATTTTATCTATCTATTTACCATTTTGCTTAATTCTTGGATATTATTTGCATATGAAGTTCTATGATAAATATTTTTCTTGCTTATATGATTATTTGTTTTTTAAAATATCTAGTATAATAAATAGTGTAAAAGGCAGGTGTAAAAAATGGATAGGACACAGCTTGAAGAAGATGAGAAAAAAAGAAAACTCAATAGAGTGATATCATATTGTATTGTTGTCTTTTCTGTGATTGCGCTTGTATTTTGTGGATATCAAGTGGCAGAATACATAATACTAGTTAATGAGAAATCGACTCTAACAAAGGATTTAGAAACGTTAAAACAAGATAGTAATTATTTAAGAGATAATTTTGATGTGTTAAAGAATGATGATTATTACAGTATATATATTGATAGCAATTATCAATATGTTGATAGTAATGAAGATTCTGTTAGCCTTATAAAGTAACTATAAATAGTTACTTTTTTTTATAAGAGAATATAGTAAAATGTGGTATAATTATTATGATAAGGAGATAAGATTATGGGATATTTTATTACTATTGAAGGTGGAGAAGGTAGTGGTAAAACTTCTGTATTACAAGAAGTTATCAAACTACTTAATAATGATGGATATACTAATATTGTGACTTCTAGAGAACCTGGAGGTATAAAAATAGCTACACAAATAAGAGAGGTTTTACTTGATAAAAGCAATACCTCTATGGATGCATTAACTGAGACATTTTTGTTTGCTGCTAGCAGAAGACAACATATTGTAGAAAAGGTATTACCTCAACTTAATAATGGAGCAATATTTATTTGTGATAGGTTTGTTGATTCTAGTTATGTTTACCAAGGAATTGCTGGGAAAGTAGGATTAGATAGAGTTGTTGAAATTAATGAGATTGCTACTATGGGGTGCAAACCTGATCTTACTATTTTATTTGATTTAGACCCTAGAATAGGATTAGAAAGAATAAATAAAAATAAGGATAGGGAAGTTAATAGATTGGATCTTGCTTCTATTGAATATCACGATAAAGTAAGAGCAGGATATAAGCAAGTGGCAGAAATGTTTAAAGATAGAATTGTGGTTGTGGATGCTAGTAAATCATTTGAGCAAGTAATTAATGATGTTTATAACATTATTAAAGCTAAATTAGAGGAACAAAATTATGAAAGAGTATCTAAGTAAGTATCAAAGTGTATTTTATAACACTTTATTAAATTCCAAAAAAAGAGGAAAATTCCCACAAGCAATATTATTAAATGGTAGCAAAGATATTCCGCTTCTAGAAATAGCTAAATATAGTGCTTCTTGGATTGTCTGTGATGGAGATGAGCCTAATGAAGACGATATTAAATGTATCAAGATTAACAATGGTAATTACGCCGATTTAATTATTATTGATGGTAAAAATCAAACAATAAAAAAAGGCGAAATAGAAAAAATGCAAGAAAGATTTTCTCTTAGTAGTATAGAAGAAAATGCTAAAAGAATTTATATCATTAATTTGATTGAACATTCCACTAATGAGGCGATTAACTCTTTGCTTAAATTTTTAGAAGAACCAGATCAAGATACATATGCGATAATAACTACAGAAAATATAAATAATGTATTACCGACAATTATCTCTAGATGTTTAAATTTGAGATTATCAAAAGCAAGTAAAAGAGAATTAGTTGTAGAGGTTATTAAAAAAGGTATAACATTAGAGGATGCTCTTGTTCTTGCTTCTTTTAATGGAAGTGTATCTCTTATTGAGGAATGTTATAATAATACTAAATATATTTCTTTAAAAGACCTTGTGATAGAAATGTTTAATGAGTATGTAGAAAATGAAAACATTTTATACTTTGCGCAAGTAGAAATGGGAGATGTAGCGTCTGATAAAGTTAATTTTAGATTGTTCTTAGATATATTAAACTTATTTTTACTTGATGTTGTTAATTGTGATAATGAAGATGTTAATTTTGTTGAACATAAGGAGTTATTAAAGAAAGTTAATGCGCTAATGCCTAATATATCTAATAAGGTAGAAAAAATCATGAGATATAGAAGTCAAATTGATTTAAATGCAAATTTAAAACTTTTACTTGATAGTGTAATTATTAATTTGAAAGGAGAATAGTAGTGATGAATGAAGGTTATTATTTAGAAGTAGAACTAGATTCTAGTAAAGAAAAAAATTATTTTTATTCTTCTTTTTCTAACATAAAAAAAGGTGATTATGTTGTTGTAGAAACTGAGTTTGGTGTAGAAGTTGCAAAAGTTTGCAAAGAGCCTGTTTTAGAGAGTGAAAGCCAAGGGTATTCTTACAAGTCTATCCTAAGATTAGCAAGTGAGGAGGATATGAAGTTTTATTATGTTAATAAAGAAAGTGCAAATGAAGCCTCAAAAATATTTAATGATGCCGTAAATACTTTAAAATTAAATATGAGACTTGTAGATGCTTTTTATGTTTTGGATAAAAGTAAAATTTTATTCAGATATGTTTCTGAAGAGAGAGTTGATTTTAGAGAACTACTAAAGGATTTATCTAATAAGTTAAAGTGTAGAATAGAACTAAAACAAATTGGACCAAGAGATAGAAGTAAAATAACTGGTGGTATTGGAATATGTGGGTTGCCTCTTTGTTGTAAGAAATTTTTAAGTGAGTTTGAAGGTATTAGTATTAATATGGCCAAGAATCAATTTTTGGCATTGAATATTCAAAAACTATCTGGTCAATGTGGAAAACTTTTGTGTTGTTTGAAATATGAAGATCAAGATTATACTGAATTAAAAAAGGATGCGCCTAGATATGGAACAAGATTTAAACATGATGGTGTAGACTACAAAATAACTGGTGTAAATTTACTTTCTAAAACAGTAAAAATAGAAAGTAGTGATAAAGAGATAATTAAAGTTATAAGCTTTGATGATGTAAATGGGATGATGAAATAATGAGACAACAAACGTTTGTAAATAATAAACCAACATTGTATCTTGTTGCTACACCTGTTGGAAATTTAAGTGAATTTACTCCTCGCGCTATTGAAACATTGAAATCTGTGAGCGTAATAGGGTGTGAAGATACTAGGACAAGTAAAACATTGCTTTCTCATTTTGAAATTGATACTCCATTACTTTCTTACCATAAATTCAATGAAAAAGAGAGTGTAGAAAGATTTATTGAGATTTTAGAAAAAGGGGAAGACATCGCTCTTATTAGCGATGCTGGGTATCCTCTTGTTAGTGACCCAGGTAGTGTTCTTGTTAATGAGGTTATAAAAAGAGGATTTAATGTAACCACAATATCTGGGGCGAGTGCGTTTTTGAATGCTCTTGTTTCTTCGGGATTTTCTCTTTCTAGATTTACTTTTGTTGGCTTTTTAGATGCTAAAAGTTCATCTAGGGTGAAAGAATTAGAGGAGTTAAAAAAGAATAAAGAAACATTAATTTTCTATGAGTCTCCACATAGAATTGAGGAGTTCTTGGAAGATTTGATCAAAGTTTTTGGTAATAGACGTGTTGTTTTGGCCAGAGAACTTACTAAAAAATTTGAAGAATATGTAAGGGGAATGGCTAGTGAAGTGCTTGAAGTGGCTCCTTCCTTAAAGGGGGAAATGGTTGTTATTGTTGAAGGAAATTTAGAGAAGGAAAAGACAATAACTGAAGAAGAATTGGTTGAGGAAATAAAATCAATGTTAACCAGTATGTCTAGTAAAGAGATTGTTGCTTTATTGACAGATAAATATAATTTAAAGAAAAATTATGTTTATGATTTAGTGTGTAAAAATAAATGATAAGAAAACTAATCCACACGGGGAGATAAAAAAATGTTTATTTCTTTGTTTGATGGTGTTATAATCAAATTGTTGAGGTGATTAAATATGTATGAACACAAGGCTGTAGGACCTAATTTAAAAACTTATTACTATTATTCAAATGAGACTGCTGAGACTAAAAACAGTACTAAAGAAGTATTTGTTATAGCTACAGGTATGGAAGGAACTGGATCTTTATATAATGAGATCGCTGACTATTTAGACTCAAAAGGGCATGCTTTATATGCTATTGACGAATGGCAATATGGAAAAACTGGTGAAGTAAACAAGAAACACGTTTATAAAAACTGGGGTAGAAAAGATTCTTATTATGCTGCATATAATGTTCATTCATTAACTGTTATTGCAAAAAGAGAACATCCAAACGCAAAGATTTGTCTTATTGGAAATGATTTTGGAGCAATGTTATCTCTATGTTTGATTAAAGAATTCCCAGAGGTAATTGATAGGCTTGTTACTATTGGTTGGGGAATGCCAAGGGCACAAGATGTTGGATTTTTACTTTCATCATATTTAAGAAAATTATTCTTATGGGATAATGGAACTTGCAAGTTCGCTCATTTCTCTAAGAACAAGGGATTAGCAATTAGATTTGAAGGCGGAAGCAAATATTCTTGGTTATCAAGTGATGCTAGTCAAGTTCAAAAACTTGTTAATGGAAAATATTTAGATACACCTGGTACAGTAGGACACTATTTCTACTATTACTTAAGAAAGGTATTTACACCTCATTTATTTATGAGATTTAAACACACAGATAAAACAATGCCTATGCTATTTGTTTCTGGAGATCATGATTTAACTACATTACGTGGTAGAAGAACAATTGCTATGGAACGCTATTATAGACTTAGAGGATTCACTAATGCATCTTCTGTTATTGTTCCTGGAAGACATGAATTATTGTTTGAAACAAATAGATTTGAATTCATGGATTCTATTATTGCTTGGGCTGAAAATGGTGTTGTTGGCGAAGTTAAAGAAGTTGTTACACAAGCACAACCTGAAGTTGAGGTTGTTGGAGCTCCAGTTAAAGAAGAAACTAATATTGTCACAGTAATAGAAGAACCTGTTGTTAATCCTGCTAGATTTGATGCTTTGCAAGAAGCAGACGATAGTTTAGTAATTAAAACAATCAAATAAATATAACAGCGATAAAAGCTGTTAACATATATTGAAATCCGGGATAAAATAATGAAATCTCGGATTTTTTTAAATGTTTCACATGAAACGGAACTGAATTATTGACTACACTTTTTTAAAGTGATTAAATGAATTATGTAAAATAGAAGAGGAGGGAACATTAATGTACGATGTAATCGTAGTGGGTGGCGGCCATGCTGGTGTTGAAGCTGCTTTGGCATCTGCTAGAATTGGTATGTCCACATTACTAATTACTTTAACCAAGAACAATATTGCTTCCATGCCTTGTAATCCATCGATAGGTGGTCCTGCAAAAGGAGTAATTGTTAGAGAAATTGATGCGCTTGGTGGACAAATGGGAATTAACGCTGATCAAACGTATTTACAAATGAAAATGTTGAATACTGCAAAGGGGCCTGGCGTTAGGTGCCTTAGAGCACAAAGTGATAAATTGCTATATAAAAGAACGATGCAACAAACATTATACAATCAACCTAACTTAGATGTAATTGAAGGAATGGTTGTTAAACTTATATGCGAGAATCAAGAGTGTAAAGGTGTAGTGTTAAATGATGGAAAAGAAATAGAATCTAAATCTGTCATATTAACAACAGGAACATATTTAGAATCCAGAACATTAAGAGGTCATAAATCTGTAATTGAGGGGCCAGACAATGAACCATCAGCTAAGGGGTTATCAAAAAACCTGGAAGAATTGGGTATTCCTATCCAAAGATTGAAAACAGGAACTCCTGCTAGAATTTATGCTGATAGTGTGGATTATTCTAATATGGAAATTCAACCAGGAAGTGAAGGAAATTTATCATTCTCATATACTACAAAAGAATTTAAACCACTAGAAGAACAAAGATTGTGTTATTTGATTCATACGACCGATAAAACTAAAGAAATTATTATGGCAAATCTAGAAAAGTCTGCTATGTATGGTGGGGTAGTTGAGGGAATTGGTCCTAGGTATTGTCCATCTATAGAAGATAAAATTGTTAGATTCTCTGATAAAGAGAGACACCAATTATTTGTTGAGCCTGAGTCAGAAGAATTAGATACAATTTACCTGCAAGGGTTTTCAACTTCAATGCCTGAGGATGTACAACTTGAAATGATTCACTCTTTGCCAGGATTTGAAAACGCTAGGGTGAAGATATTCGCTTATGCTATCGAATATGACGCAATAGATCCACTTACTATGTGGCCAAGTCTAGAAAGTAAAGTTATAAAGAATCTATTCACAGCGGGACAAATAAATGGAACAAGTGGATATGAAGAGGCGGCAGCTCAAGGACTTATGGCTGGTATAAATGCTTGCTTGAAGTTAAAAGAAAAAGATCCACTTATTTTGCAAAGAGATGAAGCTTATATTGGAGTTATGATAGATGATTTAGTTACCAAGGGAACAAAAGAACCTTATAGAATGTTAACTTCCAGAGCTGAGTATCGTTTGATATTGAGACACGACAATGCAGATCTTAGGCTTTGTAAACATGGATATGATGTTGGATTACTTGGTGAGGAAAGATATGAAAAATTTGTAGAGAAAGTTAAAACTATTGAATCGCTCAAGGAATTATTGAAAGAGTACAAATTTAAAAAGAATAGTGAATTTTGCGAGTGGTTAAAGAACGAAAAAAATGAAAGTATAGAAAATAGCTTGTCATACTATGAATTACTAAAAAGGCCAAACATTTCATACAAGGATATTCAACAATTTAGTGATAAATTAGATTATGATGATGAAATTTTAGAAGAAGTAGAAATACAAATAAAATTTGCTGGATATATATCCAAAGAGGAAAAAGCGGCTTTGAATAGCAAAAAACTAGAAAACTTAACTTTGGATAAAAATATAGATTATGACCAAATAGATAATTTAGCTCTAGAAGCAAGGCAAAAGTTAAATAAAGTTAAGCCTTTGAATATAGGGCAAGCATCTAGAATATCTGGTGTAAATCCAAGTGATATATCAATATTGTTAATGTATTTAAAAATGAAAGGGGTAAAAAACGATGAATGAACAACAATTTAAAGATTTATTAGCAGAACACGATATTATATTAACTGAGAAACAAGAAAAACAATTTAGAAGATATTTTGAATTACTTCAAATTTGGAATGAAAGATTAAATCTAACAACAATTATTCAAAAAGAGGATGTTTATGAGAAACACTTTTATGATTGCTTAACATTATCATTTGAAAATGACTTAAATGGTAAAACATTGTGTGATGTAGGAACTGGTGCGGGATTCCCATCTATCCCATTAAAAATTGCTTTCCCAGATTTACATGTAATCGCTCTAGATTCAATGAATAAGAGAATGGATTTTGTAAAATTAGTTATCGAGGAGTTAGGATTAGAAGGCATTGATGTTGTTGTTGCTAGAGCTGAAGATTATGGAAGAGAACATAGAGAAGAATATGACTATGTTACAGCTAGAGCAGTATCTAGATTAAATGTGTTAATGGAATTAAGTTCTCCAATGGTAAAAGTTGGTGGAAAATTCATCGCTTTAAAAGGACCTTTAGCTAAGGAAGAAGCTGCAGAGTGTGATGCTGCTTGTAGAGAACTTAAGCTAGATTTAACTCAAAAACAAAAGATTATATTACCAAAGAGTTTTGGTAAAAGATACAACCTTATTTATACTAAATTAGATTATACTCCACATAAGTATCCTAGAGATTATAATAAAATGAAGAAAAAACCACTGTAAGGGAGGTATATACAATGGCGGAAGTTGTTGCAATTGTAAATCAAAAAGGCGGAGTTGGAAAAACAACTGTTGCTATTAATTTAGCTGCGTCTTTAGCTTATCTTGGAAAAAAAACATTGTTAATAGATACCGATCCTATTTGTGATGCCACAATGGGTTTGGGATTTGATAGATATAATGTAGGATCTAGTTTATACGAGGCTTTAGTTGATAAAGCTGATATTTCTACAATTATTAGAAAAACAGGAGTGAAAAAGTTAGATTTTATTCCTTCATCGCCTCTTCTTGCTGGTGCGGATGTTGAGCTTGCTACTTTGTATGAGAAAAACAGATATTCTAGACTAAAGGAAATCCTAAAAAATACTAGAAGAAAGTATGATTATATAGTTATAGATTGTCCTCCAGGAATGGGATTAAATGTTAATGTATTGAATGCAAGTGATGATGTAATTATTCCTTCTGTATGTCATTATTTTTCAAAAGAAAGTTTAATAGAAGCGTATGCTGCGGTTAGAAGAATTAAGAATTCTTTTAACAAAAAATTATATGTAAGTGGTATCGTACTTAACATGTATGATCCAAAGTTTAATATAAACAAAGAAATAGAAAAAGAAATAAGAGAGATGTTTGTTAACAGTAGAGTTTATAGAACAACTTTACCACGAAGTAACAAAATTATTGAATCACAAAAACATGGGAAGACAATTGTGGAGTACGCTCCAGGTACACCTGTTTTTGATGCTTATATGAGTTTCGCTAGGGAGGTAATAGGTAATGCAAAGTCAGAGCAAGATTAATGTATTTGAAATAAGTGAAGAATTAAAAGAAATTGAAAAATTAAAGGAATATGCTACTAGTGAATCTAGACAAGAAGTTTCTACTAAGTTAATTGATACTAACCCATATCAACCAAGAAAAATATTTGATGAAGTTAAATTACAAGAATTAGCAACATCAATTAAGACTTATGGTGTTATTTCTCCAATTTTACTTAGAAAAACAAGTGATGGAAGATATCAAATCTTGGCTGGAGAAAGAAGATTTAGAGCTAGTAAAATTGCTGGTTTAACTAAAGTTCCTGCAATTGTAGCAGAATTTGATGATAAGCAAATGATGGAGTTATCTATCATTGAAAACATTCAAAGAGAAGAATTAAATGTTATTGAAGAAGCAAAGGCATATGATAGTTTGTGTAGCAAATTAGGTCTTACTCAAGAACAAATTGGACAAAGAGTAGGTAAATCTAGATCATATATTGCTAATATCATGAGACTATTGAATTTACCACAAGTTATTCAAGATTATGTAATTAATGGTGTATTGACTATGGGTCAAGTTAAGCCACTTATTAATTTAAGTGAAAGCGATGCCATTAAAATTGCAAATGATGCAATCGAACTTGGATATACTTCTAGACAAATTGAGGCATTAGCAAATTTAGCACATGGTAGAGAAATTAACAGAGCTAAAAAGCCAGAACAAAAAGATTTCAATCCATATTATGAATATGTAACTAGTGCTTTACACAAGAAGTTTAAGACTAAAGTTAAAATTAAAGATAATGAAATTAGAATTTCATTTAAGGATGAAAATACATTAAAGAGAATAATGGAGTTATTATAATATGTCTTCATTAACATACGAAAATGGAGATGTTATAGAAATAAAAATAGACTACCAAAAAGAAATTGTGAAATTTATGAATGGGACTATTATGGGGAAAACTAATATGTTCCTTAGAGAATTCGCTGAGAATGTTTTAAATATTGAAACAGAAACCAAGGAATTCATGGCTCTTTATATAGGAAAAGAAACTAGTGAATCTTATAATAAAAAATACGAGCAATTCATTTTAAAACATGTAAAGAGTAAGAAAAACATTTTTATTGGTACTATACAAAAGATAAATTAAGATAAGAATTACTTATCTTTTTTTATTTTCTAGGGAAAAAAGAGTGTTGTAATTTTATGAGTGTTGTTTTAAAATGGTAAGGCAAAGGAAGTGACCTTTAATGGAAAAGAAGTTTGTAATGCTTGAATTGCCTCATAATGCTAAAGAGGAAAAGAATATTTTAGGAATAATAACTCAACCACCATCTGAAGTGCATAATTATAGAGAGTGTTTATTAAGTATTCAATCTGTAGCAGCAAGAATTAATGAAATTAGAAAAAGTATTACTGGAGGGTACACATTAACGCTTCATTTATCTAGTGAAATAGATGAAAAAAGCCATGATATACCAGTATTTGAAACTATCAGTGATTTTGCCAATTGGTATGTAAATGAGTATGGGCCTAAATTAATTGAGGAAGAATTAGAGGAAAAATCTAAAAAAGATTTAAAAAATATAAAAAGATAAACCCCACAGGGGTTTTTTATATTGTGGATAACTATTGCAAGGGAAGAGAGCTTATTTTATAATTTTAATAAGGATGTGATTTAGATGGCAGATAAGTTTGTAGTTATAGAAACTCCAAGTGTTTCAAAAAGAAAAGAAAATATCATGGCAATAATTAACCAAGACCCAAAAAGAATTTATGAAGATAAAAAATCTTTGGTTGCAATTCACGAGATTACTAAGGCGATTAACGCCTCTAGAAAAAGTCAAGGAAGGGCTTATTCGATAAGATTTAAACTTTATTGTGAAGATGATATGACTTTATATGAGTTAGAGTGTAATAGAATCATCGAAGAAAAAGAAGGTGCTAAAGAATTTTCAAGTGTTAATGAATTTACAAAATGGTATAAGGATCACGCTGTAGAAATAATAAAAGAAATAAAAATGGATGAAGAAGTCCAAGATTATATAAGAAATAGTAGAAAAAAATAGTCACAAATTCGTGACTATTTTTCTTTTTGTACTAATTTTTTAAGTTCTTTTAGTTCTGATTCAGTAAGTCTTCTAGATTGTCCCTCATATAAACCTTTGCTAGATATTCCTGCAAAAGAATCTCTATGAAGTTTAATAACTTCTTTACCAATAGCTTCAAACATTTTTTTTACTTGGTGATTTCTTCCTTCATGAATTGTTAGTTCTACAATTGATTTGTCTTTATCTTTGTTGTATTTATTTAAAACTGCTTTGCATGGAGAAGATTTTTTACCATCGAATTCCACGCCTTCTTCAAGTTTAGCTAAATCATCTTTGGTGATTTCACCTTTTATTGTAGCAATGTATACTTTATCGATCTCACTAGAAGGATGAGTTAATTTATTTGCTAAATCTCCATCATTTGTTAATAAAAGAACGCCAGTAGTATCATAATCTAATCTTCCTACAGGATAAATTCTTTTGTTAACATTTTCAATACAATCTAAAACTGTCTTTCTTCCTCTATCATCTTTAACTGTAGCAACCGTATTTCTTGGTTTGTTTAATACAAGATAAACTAATTTTTCTTTTTTAAATATTGGTTTATTATCTACGGTAATTTTATCGCTAATATCTGCTTTAAATCCAAGCTCTGTTATAACTTTTCCATTTACGCTAACTCTTCCTTCGCTTATAAGTTCCTCTGCTTTTCTTCTTGAACAAATACCAGCCTGCGCAATTATTTTTTGCAATCTTTCCATATAAACCCTCCTAACCAAGAAGTATTATACATTATTTTTCTAATAGTGGAAACTAAAGAATTATAAAAAAAGAAGAGCTTATTGCCCTTCTCTTTGTTGTCTTAATTCTTCATCTCTTAATTCTATATGTCTTACTATACCAGCCCAGTTAGGATACACTTTATTTTTATATACTATTGCTGGTAAAGATGTTTCATCTTTAAGATCATTGTAATATGCAGGATTAAATGAATATGCTCCACTGCAAGATTCCCCATTGTGATTAGAATATGTAAATTCTATAATTGTTCCACCTTTTACGTTTTGATTGAAAGGAGATAGAAATTTATTATGAGATTTGTAATGGTGTTTAGAACTATAGAAATTTACGCTTGCTACTACTCTTTCTCCTTTTTTATATGCAGTTGTATATTTTGCAAATGCACCTAAAGTTAATATAGAAAGAAATAAAGCATAAACTATATAAATTGTAATAATGGTTGGTAATAACATTTCAAATGGATCAAATGCACCACCATTAATTAATACTAAAATTGTATCTGTTATCTTTCTTCCTAAAAAGATTAATAATAAACCTGACATAACAAAATTAGAGCATATAAATGATATGTATCTACCTCTAAATGAATCCTCTAATTGATTTTTTGTATATTGAGTATTAACGTTGGCGTCATTTGCTGCTTTAGCTGCCATATTTACATTTTCTTTTACTACATTAATTGGAGTATTTTCTCCCTTACTAGGAGCATCTATACTTCCATAATCTGGTATGTTTTTCCAGTCAGGCATTAATCGATCATTATGGTAAAAAGCAGGAATATATGTGTATTTTCCATACAGTTTAGAAAATCTAGCAGGCATATTAACTTTATAAGATATTTCTTTTCCATCAACAGTTCCATGTAATAGCATTGAATCTTCACCTACATGAACTACTTCTACAAATAGTCTAGTACCATGCTTAACCATTTTTGGATAGAAACTCATTTTTGCAATAACTAATAAAAACGCAATCAATGCAATAGAAGCGATGGTGCCTCCAACGCCTAGTAAAATATAACTACCAGGAGGGTCAATTGATAATCCAGTAAAAGCCATAAATAGACCACCTAATAAAAACATCATGCCCACAATGAATGGAACAATGTGTTGTACATTTAAATAGTAACCAAAACAAACTTTTCTCTCTTGTGGTAAATTGTTAACATCAAAAATCATATAATCACCCTATAAAATATCGTAACATTTATTTAAAAACGGGACAATTTTGGAGTATAATTTTTTTTATAAGAGGTGTTTTTATGAAAGAAATAACAAAAGAATGGCTAGAAATGGCAAATAAAGATTATAAAAAGAATGTTAATTTAACTACTCTAAGAAGAGCAATAGCAAAAAATGATATAAATAACTCTACTTATAATATAGAAGCAGAGGGGAAAGATGCATTTAGATTTAGCGTGGATATTCCTACAATGAGTGCAACTAATCAAAAGCAAAGTGGAAGATGTTGGATTTTTGCCGGTCTTAATTTCTTAAGAGAAATTATTGGTCATAAATATAATATTGAAAACTTTGAATTTTCTCAAAACTATGTTGCTTTTTACGATAAACTAGAAAAGATTAATTTTATCTTAGAAAAATCAATTGAACTTAGAAATAAAGATGAAGATGATAGAGTGTTAGTTTGGTTATTGTCTACGGGTATTGCCGATGGTGGACAATGGGATATGTTTGTTAATGTTGTTGAAAAATACGGTTTAGTTAGTAAGGACGCTATGCCTGAAACAAGCGCTAGTAGTGGAACTAGACAAATGAACTATTTAATCAATTCAATGCTTAGAAAGTTTAATGCTGATATTAGAAAAGAAAAAAATGAAGATAAAATTAGAGATTTAAAAGATAAGGTTATGGTGGATGCATATAACTTATTGTGCACTTGTTTTGGTGTGCCTCCTACTAAGTTCGATTTTGAATATGTTGATAAAAATAAAGAATATCACATGATCAAAGACATCATGCCACTAGAATTCTATAGCAATTATGTTGGTGATGTATTAAAAAACTATGTAAGTATTATTAATGCTCCTACAAAAGATAAACCATTTAATAAAACATATACTGTAGATTATCTTGGTAATGTTATTGATGGAGAAGATATTTTATATTTAAATCTTGAGATGAAAGAATTTAAAAATCTTGTTTTAAAACAATTAACTAACAAGGAGATTGTTTGGTTTGGTAGCGATTGTTCTAATTATGGTGATAGAAGTAAAGGTAATTGGGATGATAAGTTGTTTACATATAATGAAAGTTTTGGAATAGATTTTAATTTAACTAAAGAAGAATCATTACTTTATAGAAATAGTGCAATGAATCATGCGATGGTTTTAACTGGTGTTAATTTAGTAGATGATATACCAACTAAGTGGAAGATAGAAAACTCTTGGGGTGGAGATGTTGCTTATAAAGGATATTATATGTGTAGTGATACATGGTTTGATAGATTTGTATATCAAGCAGTTGTGGATAAGAAGTATTTAAGCGATGAACAAAAGAAACAATTAAAATCAAAGCCTATACATTTAAATCCATGGGATCCAATGGGAACTTTAGCAGATTAATTTAAAAATATAGTTACAAAATATATAGAGGTGAAAAGTAGATGGAAAGAGAAGAAGCTTTAGAAAAGTATAAGTGGAACTTAAAAGATATATATCCTAGTCAAGAAGCATGGGATCAAGATTATGAAGAACTTATGGCTAATGTAGGAAAATATGAAGAATATAAAGGAAGATTAAATACTGAAGAAGTGTTAAAAGAATATTTAGAATTTAATGAATGGTATTCTAGAAAGTTTATGAATCTATACTTATATAGTTATTTAGGACATGATGTAGCCTTAAAAGATGACACATTTCAAACTAATTTAAATAAAATTGAAAATTTACAATATAAATTATCTATGGCTACATCATTTATTAGTCCAGAACTTGCTGCAAATAATGATGACTTCTATTTGAAATTATTAGAAAAAGAAGAGTTTAAGGATCATAAGATTAGCTTTGAGTCTATTATTCAAAACAAGAAGCATGTATTGAGTGAAATTGAAGAGAGAGCTTTATCTATCACTTCAAGTTATGATGGTGGATTCAGTGATATTTATGACACCTTGATTGACACAAATTTAGCTTTCAAATCATTTAAAGTGGGAGATAAAGAGTACAAGCTTACAGATGAACTATATGGTTTGTACATGAGCGATAAGAATAGAGAAGTAAGAGAAAAAGCATATACTGGACTATATGATGTATATAAACAATTTGCACATACATTCTCTAAACTATTTGTATATCATTTAAAGTCTGGATCATCGGATTTATCAATTAGAAATCATGATTCATACTTAAGTGCAGTATTAAAGAGTAGTAGAATTCCTGAGGGTGTTTATTACAATCTTGTGAACAAAGTAAGCGAAAATGTTGATGTTATGAAGGAATATTTTTCTTTATTGAAGAGCGAATCAGGACTTGATGAATTTAAATATTATGATACATATATTTCAATAAGTTCTTTAGATAAAGAATTTGATTATGAAACTCAATTTAAGATAGTAAAAGAAGCCTTGGCAGTACTTGGTGAGGAATATGTTTCTTTACTTGATAGGGCTTATAATGAAAGATGGATAGATGTATATCCTAGTGATACAAAATCTAGTGGAGGATATCAATTTGGAAGTTATGATACACATCCATTTATTTTCTTAAATAATACTGATGACTATAATAGTATGTCAACTTTAGCACATGAAGCAGGACATGCGATGCATAGTTATTATTCAAATAAGAATCAACCATATGAAACTGCAGGATATGCTATATATGTAGCAGAAGTTGCTTCTACAGTTAATGAGATTTTATTGAATAAGTATATGTTAGAAAATAGCCAAGATATCGATGACAAGATTTATTATTTGGATAGATATATAAAAAATATTAAGTCTACAGTATTTAGACAAACTATGTTTAGTGAATTTGAAGAAAAAATGCATTCTCTTATTGAGCAAGAAGTTCCTGTTAATTTACCAGTTATTAAACAAGAGTATCGCAAAGTATTGGATAAGCATTTTGGTGGAGTTGTAGAAGTAGATGAACTATTAGAATATGAATGGATTAGAATATCTCATTTTTATAGACCTTTCTATGTTTATAAATACGCAACAAGTTTTACTAGCGCTAACTATATTGCAACATGTATCTTGAATGATAAAAATAACATGAAAGAGAAATATTTTGAATTGTTAAAGAGTGGTGGAAATGATTACCCAGATGCAATACTAAAGAAAGTTGGTGTTGATCTTGAAAGTGATGAACCATATGATATTTTATTTAGTGATTTAAAGAATGCTATAAGACAATTAAAAGAATTACTAAATGAAAAAAAGAAACTTCAAAACAATACAAATAACAATAAAAGATAGTTGAGGTGTAGTAATGATTAAGGATTTAGAAGAAGTATTAATGTTTGCCTCTATTGCCCATGAGGGACAAAAGATGTTTGAACCACAAGTATGTTATGTAACGCATATTGTAGGGGTTGCTAGTAATGTTTTAGAAGCGTATGAAAATGGGGACAAGGATTTTGATTTAGACTATGCTTTGAAAGTTGCTATGTTGCATGATACTATGGAAGATACTAGTGTTACCTACCTTGATATTGTCTCTAAGTTTGGTAAGGATATAGCAGATGGGGTAAGTGCTTTGAGTAAAAATGAAAATATTGACAAAGAACTTAGAATGGCTGACTCAATTGCAAGGATTAAGAAGCTTAGAAAAGAGGTTGCTATAGTTAAACTTGCTGATAGAGTTTACAATCTTAGATGTGCTCCAAAAGGATGGAGTAAGGAAAAAAGAGAAGGATATGTAAAAGAGGGAAGTTTGATTCATAGTGAACTTGGATATGCAAATACATATTTAGCTGATAAACTTTTAAATAGAATTGATCATTACTTAGATTAACTAACACATAAATAAAAATATAAACACATAACTTTTAATGGTGATATTTTGAAAAAAGTTGTGTGTTTTTTTATTTCTTTATTTGTTATAACAAGTTTAAATTCAAATAGTGAATATAATCAGTACGTTAATAAAAGTTATATAGTGATGGATTCTCTAACTAATAATGTATTAGAGGGGAAAAATATTCATCTTGCTAGAAGTGTTGCTTCAGTATCTAAAATTATGACTGCTATTGTGGCTATTGAAGAGGGTAACTTAGATGAAAATGTAGAAATAATAAAAGAAGATTTAAAGACATATGGAAGCAGCATCTATTTAAAAGAAGGAAATACTTTATCTTTACTAGATTTGGTTTATGGGCTAATGCTTAGAAGTGGAAATGATGCTGCTAAAGCTATTGCTAGATATGTTGGTGGTAGTGAAGAGGGATTTGTTTATTTGATGAATGAAAAGGCTTTGGAGATAGGGATGAAAAATTCTAAATTTAATAATCCAAGTGGGCTTGATATTGAGGATGAAGGAAATATATCTACCAGTTATGATTTGGGACTCCTTATGTCATATGCTCTCAAGAATGAAGTTTTTTTGAGAATAATTTCCACTAAAACTTATAAAAGCGAAATAGGTGTTTGGAAGAATAAAAATAAATTATTAACGAGTTATAAATATAATATTGGAGGAAAAACTGGATTTACAGATAAAGCCAGAAGAACTCTAGTTACAGCATCAAAAAAAGGAGATACTACTTTAGTTGTTGTGACTTTAGATTGTGGTAATGATTTTAATTTTCATAAGTTTTTATGTGAGAAAAATTTTGATAAATATATATCAATTAAGGTTTTTAATAAGGGAAATAATCATATAGAGGACTATTTTATCCAATGTAAAAAAGATATATATGTTTCTTTAGAAGGTGAGGGTAAAAACTATACGTTGTTATATAAAATTGGTGGAGAAAAGATTAGTGTATATTTAATTGAGGAAAAAAAAGAAAGTTTAGTGGGTCAATGTAGGATAATAAATTAATATAAATTTTTACATTTTTATCATAACCTTGTAAAATATTTTTAGGAGTGGTTTACATGTCTAAATTTATTAGGAGTGAAATGCTATTTACTAAAGAAGGATTTCAAAAACTGAAAGATAAGCGCATTGCTATTTTTGGAATTGGTGGAGTTGGTGGATATGTTGTTGAGGCACTAGCTAGAAGTGGTATTCAAAATTTTGATTTAATAGATAATGATGTAGTAAGTGAATCTAATATAAATAGACAAATAATTGCGACAAATTTTACAATTGGAAAAGATAAAGTGGAAGTGGCAAAAGAGAGAATCTTAAGTATAAATGAAAAGTGTATTGTTAATACTTATAAAACTTTCTTTTTACCTGAAAATAGTAGTCAATTTGATTTTACTAAATATGATTATGTGGTTGATTGTATTGACACTGTAAGTGGAAAAATCGAAATAGTGGTCAAGGCAAATAATGAAGGGTGCAGGGTTATTTCTTGTATGGGAACTGGGAATAAAATGGATCCGACTAGATTTGAAGTTAGCGATATTTATAAAACAAGTGTTTGTCCTTTGGCTAAGGTTATGAGAAAAGAATTAAAGAATAGGAATATCAAAAAATTGAAGGTTGTTTATTCAAAAGAGGAACCAATGAAAGTTATAAATGTTGGCGAAGATGGTAGAAGGGCTATTCCAGGAAGTAATGCTTTTACACCATCTGTGGCAGGTCTTATTATAGCTGGTGAAGTAATCAAAGATTTATTAAGGAGTTAATTATGGAAAGATATAAGGAGATAGAAAGAAGTATCATAACTACATACAGGTCTAGGCTTTGGAGTAAGTTTATGAGGGCCATAAAAGAGTATGAGCTCATAAAAGAAAATGACAAGATTTGTGTTTGTATATCTGGTGGTAAAGATTCAATGGTTATGGCTAAACTATTTCAAGAATTAAAAAGACACAGCGATGTTTATTTCGATGTTGAATTTATAGTTATGAATCCGGGATATAATAAAAAGAATCTGGATAAGATAAAAGAAAATTTAGAGATTTTAAACATTGATGCAAAAATTTTTGAAACAGATATATTTGAAGTTGCTGCAATTCAAGTTAAGAGTCCTTGTTATTTGTGCGCTAAAATGAGAAGGGGCGCTTTATATAATATTGCTCAAGGACTTGGGTGCAACAAAATTGCTTTGGGACATCACTATGATGATGTAATTGAGACAACTTTAATGAATATGTTAAATTCAGGAACATTTCAAACTATGCTTCCTAAATTACATAGTGATAACTATGAGGGAATGGAATTAATTAGACCATTATATTTAGTAAGGGAGAAGGATATAAAGGGTTGGTGCAAAAGAAATGAATTAGAATTTATAGAGTGTGCTTGTAAGTTTACTGATGAGGTAAAAAATGATAAGGTTAGTTCTCAAAGGTTAAAGACAAAGATGCTTATAAAAGAATTAATATCTTATAATCAGTTTGTAGAAAGCAATATTTTCTCGAGTGCTAGTAATGTTAATATGGACATGATTTTAGGATATAAAAAAGGTGACAAATATATTTCTTATTTAGATGAGTATGATAAAGGAGAATAATTATGAAGTATTTATTATATAATCCACTTTCTAACAATAAAAGAGGCGAAAAAACTGTAGAAGAAGCTAAAACTAAACTTAAAGGAAAATGTGAAGTTATTAATTTGATTGGATTAGATGCTAAGTCATTTATGGAAAATTTATCGAGCAATGATGATGTTATTTTGGTGGGTGGAGATGGAACACTTAATCATTTTATTAATGATATTGATTTGGATGATATACATAATGATATCTACCTTTATAGAGCGGGTACTGGAAATGATTTTTTAAATGATATTGAGGCAAAAGAGGATTTTACTATTATAAATAAATATTTAGTCAATTTACCAAAAGTATATGTTAATGGTATGACTAGATATTTTATAAATGGTATAGGATATGGTATTGATGGTTATTGTACAATGGAAGGCGATAGGGCTAAAGCTAAATCTAAAAAGAAAATAAACTATACTACAATAGCACTAAAGGGATTACTTTTTGCTTATAAGAGGGTGAATGCTATAGTTAATGTTGATGGGGTTGTTAATAAATATAAAAATGTATGGCTTGCTCCAAGTATGAAAGGAAGATATTTTGGGGGAGGAATGATGATTGCCCCATATCAAAATAGAGAAGAAAAGTTACTTACTAATGTAGTTTATTTTTCTAGAAGTAAACTTAAAACATTATTTATTTTCCCAAGTATATTTAAAGGAAAACATCCTAAATATAAAAACAATGTAAGAATGACAAAAGGGAAAGTAATTGAAGTGACATTTGATAAACCAACACCACTTCAAATTGATGGAGAAACTGTATTAGATGTACTAAGTTATAAAGTTGAGGCTTAAGGGGTGATTAAATGGAAAAGGAAATAAAAGAATTGCTTGATGATGTTTTTGGAGATTTGAGTAATGACTATCAAAGTAATTTAGAGATTCTTGATATAAAAAAGGAAAAATACAAGAGTCATCCAAGATATAAGAATCTGTTAGATAAGATTTTAATAAAGGAAAAATTATATCTAGATAAGCCTCAAAAAGAGGCCTATTTAGAAATGCTAGCTAAGTATAATGAGAGCATTAATTATGGAATTGCTCTTGGAAATGAATATTTTGAAAAGGGAAAAATAAAAGAAGTAAAAGAATTATTGGAATCAATGATTAAATCTTTTTCTAATAGTTATTTGAATGATGAGTTTGCTAATATTGTATATATTGATAACGAAGAGGAAAGAGAGTTATATAATCTAATTAATGATGATGATAGAGAGATTATATATACAGATCTTAATAAAGGTTTTGCTTATTTTATGTATGGTAGAATTTTACTTGAAGAAAATAAAACTAATGAAGCTTTATTGTCGTTTGATTTGGCTAAAACATACAATCCATTCCTAAAGGAAGCGTATTTTTTTAAGGCTTTGCTACTTAAGGTAAATAAGAAATTTGAAGAAGCAAAAGAAGAGCTATTAAAAGTTCACAAATATATACATAGACAAGAAGATTTAGGGGATTTTTATTATTTTGTAGGTAATTATTGTTATAAATTTATTAATAAAGACTATGAGTTTTTAATGTATCAAAAGAGTTATAGTTTGAATCCAGTAAAAGAATTATATGAGGAATTAAAAGAGATTAAACCTTTAGATAGAGATTTAGAATTTAATGAAGAAGAATTTATTGATGTGGCTATAAAAGAGGGCATACCTATTGACTATAATTCAATAGTTAAAGAATTTATAAATAGAGAGTAAAATCTCTATTTTTATTTTGGGGAATATGTTTAAAAAAAATAGGAAGTGAATTATAACCATGTTATAATTTTATTAGGAAGGTGTAGGTTATGGCTAATATAGATATGGTTAACATCTTGGAGAATTTAGATAACGAAAAGAAAGAACGCTTTTTAAGATCATATGTTTTAACAGAGCCAGGTATTGAGGAAATTCAAAATGTGATTTTACAATATCCAGAGATTGTTAGATATGCATATGAGTCAGGTGCTGCTTTTTTTGCGACTTTTGTATCTAAATATGGAACTATACCTGGAGTTGGAGATATTATCGAATCGATTGTGGATCCAAATACAATTATAATTAATAATACCAACGTAGAGGCATACTTGCTTTGTCCCTCTATAAAGGGTAAGTTATTAGAGTATAGATATGATGAGGTTATTGATGCGCTTAAGGACACTTGGATAGATTTTTTAAATCCTCAAGTATATAAAATATTGGAAGATAATATAAAACAAGATGAAACTTTTGTATTGGGTGTTGATGGGTCAAATATGGATAATATATTTGATGGGGACGATATGGCTAGAGTTAAGCTTGTTAGGTCATTTAAAAATAACAAAGAAGCAACGCTTGAGTATTTAAAAAGATATAGTTCTTCATTGAAAGGGATTTTAACAAAAGAAATAATTAATGAATATATTGATAATAATCACGATTTTCTAATAGATGAGGATAATGTTGATTTAGTTGTAGCTCAACCATATTTAATTGCAGTATCTTTAAGAAACGATCCTGAATATACTTTTAGAAAGATAGAAGAGTGCAGAATATATTTATATGGAATTTCTCCAAGAGATATAATAGAGGTTTTGGGCCCTAATTTTGTTATTGATACAAATAGCGCTAGACTTGTGAAGATATGGCCAGAAGTTGCTGAGCTTTCATTAAAAAATGATTATGCTCAAACTCTATCTGTTTTATCAGATATGTCTCAATCTGGACTTACTAATAGCAGAGCTTACGATTTATATAGGACAATTAAGCCTATTTTACAAAGCAATAATTTTGTTTTAAGTGTATCTACTTTGAATTTATTGCATTTAAGTCCCGGCATAGCTGATATATCTATGGAAAATGACCCATATACCACAGTTGTTACTTTAGCTAAAGGGAGACATACAAGAGAATTTAGAGAATATTTATTGAATTTAGATGTAGAAGAAATTTTAACATCTAAACCAGGTTTTGTTATAGACTCTGATTTATATATGTCTTTTAAGAGTTTAGTTAGCAATGATGTAATGACTAGAATAATAAGAAAATCATTTAGAAATGATCCTTTTGCTACCTTAACATCAGGAGAACATATTTGGGATTATTTAGATATAGACAATAATAAGGAAATAATTAAGAAAATTCTTGTAGAAAATGTGGATAGATTACATCCATCATATGATGCAAGAAAAGCACTTACAAGTTTGGTTAATAAAAGACCTTCAGTTATTAGAGAAATATTAAAAGATAATTATGTGGAGGGATTAAAACTTCTTGCTTCATGTGATGTGAGTAAGTTTGAGTCTATTACATCTGCTTTTATAAAAGATGAACTAAAAAATAAAGGTTATGTTGCTGGTTATAAAGATAATAATCCATATTTAGTGGATTTAATGTTTGAGGTGTCTTTAAAAAATGATTTTGTAAAGACAATGAAACATGGTATTCATGAGTTGTTTGTCCTTGAGGATTTTGTAAAAGAGAAGGTTACTATGTTTCCATCTACTGTTAGAAAATTAATGGTAGAGGGAATTACTCAAAACGATATAAAATTTAATTCTACAATTAGAGAATTTATTTCTCAAGATAACGACATTTTAGTTCAAGCTTTACATCAAAATTATGATAGAACTATTGCAAATATGGCAAAGGGAGATAGAAATACTCAATTAAGAATAAATAATCCTGAGGCAATGGCGGCCATATATAATATTTTAAGATCTAATAATTTTACATTTACTAAGGAAACAGGTGGGTTACTATTTCTAAGTCCTTTATTCTTAATTGCGGCTTTAGAAAATGATTATTATGGTACAAGAAGCTTTTTAATGAATTCTAAGTTACCTATAAATGATGTAGAGATAAATGATGAACAAGCTAGTAAAATTGTTTCTATATTGTGGAATAGCGGGCAAGATGAGGAACTATTTTATAGGTTACTTTCAAGAACTCCTTCTTTAATGGTAAGAAGGTTAGAGAAAAATTTTGATAAGTTAATGGAAGAGGTAGAAAGAAATGATAGGCCACTTGCTATGATGGACAAAGCAAGTAGTGAAAAGGTAATGGAAAAACTTATAAGTATAAGTGAGACTAGAAAAGTAGACTTAAGCAAATATCCAAAGTTTGTCTCTATTATAGCATGGGGAATTTTTGGTGATGAAAAGAAAAAAAAGAATGGTCAAACAGAAAAGTATATGAAATTTCTTATAGATCATGGGGCGCCACTTGCTTATATTCCTTTTGAGAGCCTTGAACAAATAGCACCATATTTAGAGAGCAAAGAGGTTGAAGAATTATATGAAAAGATATATTTTAATCAATCTTATGTTTACTCTAAAGAAGATGAAATAAGATTACTAAAATGTTTGGGTAGTAAATTTGATAGCATTGAAGATGAACTTGCATATTTACAAAGTATATCTAAGACTAAAAAAGATTTATCCCTTACTCAAATGTTGGCCCTAGCGTTTTTTGCTAAAAAAGATCAATATAAAAAAGGAATTGAAAATTGTAAAGTAGACACCTATGTTTATGGACCTTCTAAGACAAATTTAGGGGCATATGGAGGATCTAAATTAAGGCTTTATAATGGTCATGATGAATCGATACATGGTATGGTAGAAACTATTATTCATGAAAATAATCATGCAAAGCAAAAGATAGATATAACTACTTTAGATATTACAAGCGATCCAGATATTATATTATATACAAAAGATGAGATAATTAGGACAGTGCTTAGAAATTATTGCCATTTTGATTATTATATGGAAAATTATTGGGCTATAAGTTTTGAATATGATACGGAGCTTAAATCTCAAATGGAAGCTTTAAAAGTTTTAAGATTAGAGGGAGAACTTTTACATAAAGGGGAAGATGTCTCTACCTTAGTTGATAGGGAGAGTCTAACTAGATTTGGGGCAGAGCGTAATAAGTATTCATTAACTGCTCACAGATCTTTTGATGGTCAAGATTATCTTTTGGATGACCTGTTTGAATATTGCTTAAATATTTGTGTGCGTACTGGGATTATAGATATTGAGGAATTAATGAAACAATATCCGATAATTAAATATGAATACGATATAAGTTCATCACCAGTAAAAAAATATGATGTAAAAGAATTAGTGTCTTCATATAAGCAAGCAAATGAATTGGATAAAGAGGTTTATAAATCTATATTTAGATGTAGATTAGATCCGCTTTATAATTCTAGTTATATGGAAGATATAGATTTATTTATGGAAACTATTAAAGGTGATGAGGAATTAAATGGTCTTTTAGAAGAAATTTTGGATGAGTTGAATGATGAATATAGGATGTTTGTTAAGGAAAATGAGGTTTTTGTTAGCAAATATTTAGGTATTGCTGAAAAAATTATTGAAAGCGATAAAAGAATTTCTACTGAAGAATTTAAAAGAAAGATTTCGTAGGTGGTTGTTATGAAATTAGAAGATGTTTTAAAAAATAATAGTGATACACCACTTTCAAAAGAAGAAATAGAAATTCTAAAAAGAGAGCAATATATTCTAGATAGTTCTACTCCTTCAAGGGTTGTAAATAACAAAAGTTACATGGAGTGGGTGTCTAAAAAATATCCTAGAGAAGTTAGTGACTATTTGTTAAGTAAAGATAGTGTTAGGATTAATGATTATAATTATAGCGCTTTTGCCTGTAATGAAGAACTCTTAGAAAAAAGTTTATCTTACAATTATGAATATACACTTTCTTGTTTAATTAAACATGGCTGTAAGCTAAGTGTAAATAATAATATAAAGTCTATATTAAAGAATAAAGGATTTGTTATAAATAATAACATGGCTTATTTTGCACATCAAAATCCTTGGTTAATAAATGTATCATTAAATAACAATTATGAAGATACTTTAGATTTTCTAAAACAACATTTAAATATTCCTATTTCTAGTGAAGACAGGGAAGAGTTTAGAGAGATATTAAAAAGGCATAATTTTGTTATTGATATAAATAGCATTGAAGTTGCATGTGCATATCATGATTTAATCAAAGTGTCTTTAGAAAAGGATGCGATAGAGACTTTATATGTTAGGGCATATCAAATTTTAAAAGCTATTAAAGATAATGATGAATTATATATAGAGTGTTTAATTAGATTAGAAGAAATTTTTACTAACCCTCATAGTGAGGAAGAAAAAAAGAAGATAATAGAAATGCTTGGGGTATTTAATATAGAACCAGAGTTATTTTTTTCGTGTTTAGAAAATAAACATGCATATAAGAATTTTTTAAACAATATAGAGGGTTCTTATATAAGGGTTTTATTATCTGATAATGATTCAAAGAGATTATATGAACTTTTAAAAGATACCAATTTTAAATTGAGTAATTATCCTAGAGTTGCTAATATTAATTTTAATTTTGTTTTAGCATCTTTAAGCAATGATTTTGATGGAACAGCTAGAGTCTTAAAAGAAGCTTTTGATCGAGGAGATATGGAGTATATCGAGCAGTTTACAAGTCATGAAATAAGCGATGAAGAATATGCTAGATATAAAGAGGTTATTTTAAATCATGATATTTTAAATGTGGATTCTTTTGTTATGTATGCTGATTATAGGGCGCTTAGAGTTCTTAGCGAAATAGATGTAAATATGGCTGCAATTATGCTTGGAGTTAGATATGATGAAGAGACTTTTTTGGATATCCCTTCTCATTATGCAATGGAAATATTGAAAAATATTTTATTAAAAAAGAATGAACTTGATAAAAGTAACTTCTTTGAAGATACCTACTTTAGGCTTAGAAATTTAATTTTGGATATCCCAAGAAATAGATATAGTAATGAGTTTAAAGAAGGAGACATAGACTTAATTTTAGACGCTTTTAAAGATGGCACTTTAGCTATGAGCATGTTATCTAGTAATTATCTTACTAGACAAGATATACTGGATAAGTTGAATGTTAATCATCACACTAGAGTTTTGCTTGAAAAGACAACTTTTAAAAGATATTTGTATGAACAAAAAGATGAGCAGTATCTTCTTAAAATCATGAAAAAAGAAGAGTCATTAGAAGATGTTATAGTTTCTCTTCAACACAAAAAAAGAAGTGAGTTAACACTTGAAGAAATGTTAGCTATTAAAATGTATGCACTTAAAGTATTGAATAAAAATGGTGTTGGTGATTATTCTGTTGAAGTGTTTGACTATAGTAAAGATAAAGATACTTATGGTTGCGAAAATAGAGAACATAAAAGAGTTAGTTTATATAATGGGCATGATAGAAGTGTTTATGATATGATTAAAACTTTACATCATGAGATAAATCACGCTATACAGTTCAAGAATATTGAAGAAGCTAATTTTGATGATGATCCGGATATTAATTATTATGCAAAAGATGAAATATTGAGAGATATTTTAGGAGAAGATTATTATAAGAGTAATTATGATTGGGTGAGTTTTGAATTTGATACAGAGTTTAAAGCTAAACTTTTAACAGATGCATTGTTTGGTTTGGATAATCCAAATAAGTCTCTTGACGAAAAGATGGCACAACTTGAAAAAATTGAAAGTTCATTAAAGTATAGTCATAGCATTAAAAGGGTCGACAAAGACAAAAAAAGCATGAATTTAGATGACTTCTTTATCAAAATCATTGATAAGGATTATATTGATTTAATAGGTCTTGATAGTTTTAAAAAGAAATATAAGTCTTTGACCTATGAATATAAGATAGATGAAAATGGTATAAGAAAGTATAGTGTAGAAGAACTGTCATTGTTAATGAATAATGCAAATGAGGATGATAAAAAAAGGTATTTAATTGTAATGAAAAATCAACTAAATCCTTCCAGAAATAAAGAATGGGAAAAAAATATAAATGTTTTAGAAGGTTTATATTTAAAAGGGACTATAGGTGAAGATATTTTAATAGAGTTAGGAATTTCCTCTATTGGGGAAGTAAAAAAAGAATGTTATAGATATTTAGGATATTTAGATTCACATTTTGATAGGATTGAAAAGTCGTTTTCAAAAAAGAAAAATAATAATAAAAAATAATAAATAAAGATACAATCTCATATATTGTTTTAGGTGATTCAATGAACAAGATATGGCTTTGTATCTTTTTTATTTCTTGTATGTATGGAGTGTTAAGTGGAAGGGTTGTTAATGTATCTAATGCTATATTAAATATTCCTAAAGAAAGTGTTAGTTTGCTTATTACGCTTGTTAGTAGTGCTTGTTTTTGGAATGGGATGATGAACATTTTAACTGAGGCGGGGTTTATATCGTGGATGTCTAAAAAGATTTCTCCGCTTTTTAATCTTATAATGCCTAAGTTTAAGGATAAAGAAGCACTTGAATATATGTCTACTAATATTGTTTCCAATATGTTAGGTCTTGGTTATGGGGCCACTCCTAGTGGACTAAAAGCAATAAAGAGGATGCAGGAATTAAATAAGGGTGATAAAAAGGAAGCAACTTATGAAATGGTTACTTTTTTAGTGTTAAATACTGCAGGAGTTACAATAATACCTACTACAGTTATTTCAATTAGATCAGCCTTAGGGAGTAACAATCCAAGCGATATGATATTCTTGCCAATAATTGCTACTTTCTGTTCTTGTTTAGCAGGATTGTTTGTGGATTATTTATATAGAAGGAATAAAGTATGAATAATATTAGTTACTTTATAATTCCTGTATTGTGTATAACCATCATGATTGTTGCTAGTGTTAAAAAAGTTAATGTATATGATTCGTTTTTAGTAGGAGCAAAAGAAGGGATGGGATTAATTGGCGAAGTCTTTCCAACCCTTTTAGCTACACTTACCATTGTGGGGGTATTAAGAGGATGTGGAGTAATAAGTGATATTGGTAATTTGATTGCTAAAATCTTTAATATTGATAAAAGTAGTAGTGAATTAATTCCACTTATTTTATTTAGACCAATATCGGGGAGTGCCTCGATAAGTGTGTTTTCAAGTATTTGCTCAGAGTATGGCCCAGATTCACTTGTGTGTAAAGTGGGAAGTGTAATTCAAGGGAGTACTGATACAACTTTATATGTGTTATCTTTATATTTTTCTAGTATAGGGGTTACAAAATGGAAACATGCTCTTAAAGCCGGTTTAATTGCAGATGTTGTAGGAATTGGGGTAGGAGTGTTTTTGTCTATTATATTTTTGGGAATATAGTAAAAAGAAAAAAGGTGATTTCTCACCTTAATTCATGTCTTTATATTTTTCTTGTAATCTTTGATAAGCCTTAGCGTGTAGCGTTAAGGAAGTATTTTTGATTTCTTCTAGTTTACGCGAATCATTTATATCTTTAAGAGTATATTCTCCATTAACTTCAGTTAATTCAGAAATTAGAATTCTAAATTTGTTTGTCTTTGTTAATAGATAGTCTGTGTAAACAATATATACTTGGTTAGTTTCGTTATCACTTACAACAGAGATAACATCACATTTAACTTCCATGCCTTGTTCATTAATTATAGTGAAGCTATAATCATCCATCTATACCCCTCCTTATCTAGTAGCGCTATTAGCGTTTGCTTTTTCAATAATTTCGTTCTTTTTAATTCCGTTTCCTAATCTTTCAATCTTTACGGGTCTATATAATTTAGCATAATTTTCTTCATATCCTAAGCCATTAGAAGCATAACTTAATACGTTGTTTTGTGACAAAACAATTTGCGCATTTAATTTGTATCCACCAGATTTAACTTTAATTGGTAAAACAACATTCTTTGTTAATACAACAGATTTGTTTAAAACTTCTAAGCTTCTTAGTGTGTCAACATCAACATAACTAAATTTTCCTTCGCTATAAGCAATAGGTGAAGCTGTTAGGCTTGTTAATCTTTTTGCTACTTCAGGAGAAATAATCTTGCTAGGTGCTTGTCCTGCACCTAAAATAATTCCTTCTTGAAGTATCATAATATGCTTTTGAAGTGATCTAGTTAAATTATATTCACATTGTAGTCTCTCTTTATCGCTAGTTGTTAACCCGCATGTTTGTCTTTGGGCCTTAATAAGACGACCTGATGACTCTAACGTAACAGGGTTTATAGCGTATACACTTTCAAGAGTACGTGAATTTCTAAGCTGCTTGTTCATAAGAGTCACCTCCGATTACTATCATTATACATTGACTTCCCTAACTTTTCAAACAAAAATGAGCCCTAGAATATCTAATATGTGGAGATTATTTATTCGTGTTTTCTCTTATAGAGAATTTACAACCACAATAATCTTGAGAGTACATTCTTGTCTCTTTCACTATTTGCTGTGCTTTTTCTAACCCTTTATCTTTCTTGAAATTACTATAAAGATATTTTAAATTTGTGTGTTTAGATGCGTATCCAGCAAGAATTTTATTGATCATTTCTTCGTTTTTTTGCCTTGAAATAGTCATAACTGAACAAACATATTCATAGTTATTTTCACTTGCATATTCACAAAGATGCTTATAACGAAGGGAATAACACATAAAACAACGTATACTACCTTCCTTGTCATCTTTTCGTTTCTCTAAAACATTATTGAATTCTTCGTTTTTATAATCACATTTAATTATTTTGATATTGGCATTATGTTCTAAATTGATTTTATTTACATAGTCATTTAAGGTATCAAATCTTAAATCAAACTCACTATGTGGGTAAATATTAGAATTATTGTAAAAAATAGTAATATCAAAATAATCTTTTAATACTAAAAGTGGGTAGCAAGAGCAAGGTCCACAACAAGAGTGTAATAACAACTTTGGTTTATAATCCAGTTTTTTTACTTCTTCTATTTGATTTAAAAATTTTTGATAGTTAGTAAATACTCTCATATTATTTTATAAACATAGCATCACCAAAAGAGAAGAATCTATATTGTTCTTCTACAGCGTGCTTGTATGCCTCCATAATATTTTCTTTTCCCGCAAGAGCACTAACTAGCATAATGAGTGTGGATTTAGGTAAGTGAAAATTAGTTATTAAAGAAGTAATGGCTTTAAACTCATATCCTGGATAGATAAAGATGTCGCTTTCCTCATGACACTCTTTAAATTTACCATACTTATTCATCACAGTTTCTAAAACTCTAGTAGAAGTTGTTCCCACTGCAATAATTCTTTTTCCATCTTGCTTAGCGTTATTTAATTTTTCTGCAACTTCCGCACTCATAAAATACTCTTCTTTGTGCATTACGTGATTTTTGACATCATCCACTTTAACAGGTCTAAAAGTACCTAAGCCAACATGTAATGTAACATCTAACACTTCAATTCCTTTTTCTTTTAACTTAGTAAATAAATCATCTGTAAAGTGTAATCCTGCAGTAGGAGCAGCGGCACTACCATTAAATTTTGCATATACAGTTTGATATCTGTTTTTATCTTCAAGTTTTTCTTTTATGTATGGAGGAAGAGGCATGTTTCCAATTTCCTCTAAAACTTCTAAAAAGATTCCTTTCGCTTCAAATTTTAAAATTCTTATTCCTTCATCTTTAACTTCTAGGCACGTTGCTTTTAATTTATCACTAAAGATTATTTCTGTTCCTACTTTTACAACTCTTGCATTACCAACTAAACATTCATGTGCTGAATCCAATTCTTTTAAAATTAAAACCTCTACATGAGCACCAGTATCTTTTTTAGTTCCAAATATTCTAGCAGGTATAACTTTTGTGTTATTTCTAACTAGAATATCGCCAGGATTTAAATAATCTATAATATCGTAAAAGTGTTTATCTTCATAAGTGCCACTTTTTTTATCTAGCACTAATAGTCTAGATGTTTCTCTTTTTAAAAGGGGAGTTTGAGCAATCAATTCTTCTGGTAAAAAATAATCAAAATCATCAGTTCTCATATTAAAACCCCTTTGGATTAACAGTATTTAACCCATGTTTCTCAAAGAATTCGTTTTTAAAATCTAAATATCTATCTTCTTTGATTGCTTGTCTTACTTCTTCCATAAGTTTAGTTAAGAATCTTATGTTGTGAATTGATAATAATCTTTTTCCATAACCTTCATCACATTTATATAGATGCCTTAAATAACTTCTAGAATAACCATTTCTACAAGTATAACAATCACAAGTATCATCGATAACATTTAAGTCATATTCATTTTTCTTGTCTCTTATGTTAAGTCTCCCGTTACTAGTCATTAATGCTCCATGTCTAGCAATTCTAGTAGGTAATACACAGTCAAACATGTCTACACCTCTTAAAACTCCTTCTAAGATGGCATCATAACTACCAACACCCATTAAATATCTAGGCTTGTCATATGGTAAGTAAGGAATAGCATAATCTATCATCTTGTATAGAGTTTCTTTTGTCTCTCCAACACTTGTACCACCAATTGAGTAACCAGGGAAATCCATTTTAACTAATTCTTCAGCACAGTATTTTCTTAAGTCAGGATATTCTCCTCCTTGAACGATACCAAACAATGCTTGATTAGGATTTGAGTGAGCTTCTTGTCCTCTTTTTGCCCATCTTAGGGTTCTCTCAACACTATTTTTCATGTACTCATGAGTTGCAGGATATGGAGGGCATTCATCAAAACTCATTATAATATCAGCACCCAATTTATTTTGTATTTGTATTGATTTTTCAGGAGACAAAAATAACTTATCGCCATTTAAATGTGATTTGAAAGTTACTCCCTCTTCGGTGATTTTTCTATTTTCTGCCAAAGAAAATACTTGGAAACCACCAGAATCTGTTAGCATGGGTCCATCATATTTCATAAATTTTTGAAGACCACCTGCATTAGCAACTACATCTTCACCAGGTCTTAGCCATAAGTGGTAAGTGTTTGATAAAATAACACCTGTGTTCATATCTTTTAATTCATCTGGGGAAATATATTTAACTGTAGCAAGTGTTCCAACAGGCATAAACATAGGAACTTCAACATCACCATGAGGTGTGTGTAAAATACCATATCTAGCACCGCTTTGTTTACATACATGTTTAATTTCTAACCAAAAGTTTTTATTTTCATTCATTTTTATCACATCCAAATAATACTATAAATGAAATTTATAAAAAAATAAACCAAAAGTGTATAAGGAGGAAAATAAAAAGATGAAGAATACTAAATTCTTCACCCGATGAGCTTTATAAAATTATATTTCAAATGTTTTGTTTAAAAAGTGAGCAACTCCATCTTCATCATTTGAAAGAGTGATGTATTTTGCCTTTTCTAAAACAATTTGTCTAGAATTAGCCATCGCAACACCATATCCGGCTTTTTGAATAGATAATAAATCACTTGTGTCATCGCCAAAAACCACAAGTTTTGAATGATCTGTATTAAGTATGTTTATTAGTTGCTCAAGAGCATAATATTTATCGCTATTTGCAGGTGTTATAAGCATAATAAAATCATTTCCTCTCATCTCGATGCATACAAAATTATGCTTTTTGCAATAATCTATCATTTCTTGCTTATAATGGGGTTCATAATAGGCACAAATTTTATATGATGGCAACTTTTTTAGTTCCTCATTTGTTTTATAAATAACGCCCCAAGAATGAGAAAAATCATCATCTACTCCACCATAAAGGGCAGTGTCGGAATCAATTATAAAATTATTAGTATACTTACTAAAATAATCTATGAAATCTGATATATCTTGTGTGGAAAAAGGATGTTTATAAAGAATGTTTTTATCTTTATCTACGATCATATTTCCAGCTTGGCAACAAATATAATCGGCATCAATAAGATTTGCAACATTAATACATGAACCATAACCTCTAGTTGAAGAAATAGCGATATTAAATCCTTTTTCTTTACACCTTGAAAGAGTATTCAAAGTATTAGGAGTAATATTTTTGTCTGAAGTTAATAAAGTTTCATCTAAATCTAAAACTATGATGTGGTTTGAATATTTTTTCATAAAATGCACCTCGAGAAATAGTATAATAAATTATTGATATTTTCGCTAATAAATGTTGTTAGAAATAAAAAATTGGAACGCAAGGTTCCAATTGTTTTTTTATTCTACTTCGATAGCGCCTACTGGGCAAGAATCTGCAGACTCTTGAACTGCATCTTCACTTCCTGCAGGAACGTCTCCACCAAGAATATTCTCTGCTAATCCATCATCAGCGAAGCCAAATACTTCACTTGCTATTGATGTGCAAAGGCCACAACCGATGCAAACATCTTTTTTTACAACAGCTTTTTTCATATTTATATATCTCCTCCCGATACAAAATAAATTATAAAGTAACTAATATTTATTTGCAATAAAAGGTAATTTAAAATATACTTATATTAGATATATGTGGAAGGTGAAGTTTATGAAAAAATCCCGTGTTGAAAAGAACAAAAAATTATATGATCAAATAGATACTGTTGATAGTAACTCACATGGATTAAATCTTGATGCTTTTGAGTTAGAAGATTTAGGTGATGTGTCAGATAAAGAAAAGGATTCTTTGGTAATAGAGGATTTAGCAGACCTTTCAGATAAAGAAAAGGATTCTTTAATTGTTGAAGATTTAGGAGATATTGCAGACAAGGAAAAAGATGCATTTGTTGTAGAGGATTTAGCAGATGTGGCAGATCAAAAAAGTGCAAATTTTAACATTTCTGATTTGAGCGATTTAGCGGAGACTTTTAAAGATATAAAAGCGCCTCAAGTTGAAGAAGTTTCAAAAAAAGAGGCTAAGAAATCAAAGAAGGTTCCAATGGTGAAAGAGGATAATGAATTCTCTATTGAGCAACCAGTAAGTTATAACAAACTGCTTAAAGCTGAAGAAATTCTTAGAGCTAAGTTTGAAAGACAAAAAGAGTTAATTGATCAAAACAGAGGACACAAAAGATCACCTGTTACTGATACATATACAGCAGAGATGATGCAAAAAAATATAAATCAACATACTGGTGTGGATGTAAGAAAAGAGTTAAATATAAAGATAAGAAAATCTAATGGTAGGGCAATAGCAATGCTATCGATACTATTAGTGGCAATTGTTGCAATAGGTGTTGCTATCTCAATTGTTATTTTAAGGAGTTAAAAAGTACTTAGCTAAAAAGTACTTTTTTATTGTAAGGAGGGGAAATGATGAAAAAGATAAATATTGCAATAGATGGATTAGCTGGCAGTGGTAAATCTAGTGTGGCAAAAGTTGTTGCTAAGAAACTAGGCTATACTTATGTTGATACCGGAAGTATGTATAGATGTGTTGCTTATTTATTAGTTAAAAACAAAATTTCTTCTAGTGATGATAATAAAATTGAAACTATATTAAATGAAAAATATGACTATGTTGCTAAAGATGGTGAAGTATTTTTAAATGGTGAGAATGTTACCGTACAAATAAGGAGTAAAGAGGTTAATGAAATGTTACCTAAGATTGTTGCTAATCCTGTTGTTAGAAGTGCACTTGTAGTTAAACAACAAGAAATGGGTAAAGCAAGAGGGGTAATAATGGATGGAAGAGATATTGCTTCAGTTGTTTTAAAAGATGCAGAATTGAAGATATATCAAATAGCAGATTTAAGTGTAAGGGCGGATAGACGTTATAAAGAAAATTTAGAAAAGGGAATTAATACAAGTTATGAAGATGTATTAAAAAATCTAGAACATAGAGATTATGTGGATACTTATGTTTCTAAGGCTTTAGTAAAAGTTGATGAAGCAATAGTGATTGATACAACAAACATGAGTTTTGATGAAGTGGTTAATTGTGTTCTAAGATTAGTAGAAGAAAGGGTGTGAGTATATGATAGAGGCAGTTGTAGCATTTATAGGTAAGCCAAATGTAGGAAAGTCTACAATATTTAATCGTATAATTGGTGAAAGAAAATCTATTATAGAAGATACTCCTGGAGTAACTAGAGATAGATTGTATGCAAAGGCAAGTTGGCTTGGGAAGGATTTTAGAGTAATTGATACAGGTGGTATTGAATTGAAAGATGCTCCATTCCAAGAATTAATTAGAATGCAAGCTCAAATTGCTATAGAAGAAGCAGATATTATTGTTTATATTTGTGATGGTAGAACAGGTTGCGATAATGATGATATGTATATTGCTTCTTTACTAAAAAGAAGTAAGAAAAAGGTTATTCTTGCGGTTAATAAAGTTGATGATGGAAGTAAGAAGAATAGTATTTATGATTTTTATACTTTAGGATTAGGAGATCCAATTGCAGTTAGTGGTATTCATGGTGTTGGTATTGGTGATTTACTAGATGAAATAGTTAAATCATTTCCAAATAAAGAATATGAGGACTATGAAGGAAGTGTTAGATTCTCTTTTATTGGTAGACCAAATGTAGGAAAATCTAGTTTGACTAATGCTATTTTAGGAGAAGATAGAGTTATTGTTTCTAATATTGAGGGAACTACTAGAGATGCAATAGACACACCTTTTACTAGAGATGGAGTTCAATATGTTGCAATAGATACGGCTGGACTAAAGAAAAAGGGAAAAATATTTGAATCGATTGATAAATACGCTGCATTAAGGGCTCTTAGTGCAATTGACAGAAGTGATGTTTGTTGTATTGTTATTGATGGAAAAGATGGAATTAAAGAGCAAGATAAACATGTAGCAGGATATGCTCATGAAGCAGGTAAAGCTGTTGTTATTGTTGTTAATAAGTGGGATGCTGTTGTTAAGGATACCCATACAATGGCTGCAATGGAAAAACAAATTAGAAATGAATTTAAGTTTTTAAGTTATGCTGAGATTGTTTTTGTTAGTGCTTTAAAAAATGAGAGAATTGATACTTTGTTTAAAGCAATAACAACAAGCTATGAAAGTTCTACAAAAAGAATTTCTACTTCAGTATTAAACGATGTTTTACTTGAAGCAATTACTAGAACACCACCATTAGAATTTAATGGGGGAATTTTGAGAGTGTTATATGCTAATCAAGTTAGTGCTCAACCTCCATATTTTGTTTTGTTTGTAAACGACCCAAAATATCTTCATTTTTCTTACCAAAGATTTATTGAAAATAAATTAAGAGAGGCGTTTGGATTTGAGGGGACGCCTATAGTTATTAAGTGTAGAAGCAAAAAAGAATAAATTTTAAACCAAGAGGTGTAATATGTTAAAAAGACTATATGATAAAAGTAAAATATGGTTTGCAATCACCTGGATTATTGCATATTGTGTGTTAATGTCTGTTGGTGATTACTTTTCTGTGCTCATAGGTGTGGAAAAGTCAATCACGCTTGCTATAAGTCTAGGTCTTTCTATTATACTGGTATGGTTTTTAACTAAACATAAGTTATTGAAAGAGCATGGGATTTGTAAAAGTGATATAAAAGCTAAGAACATGCTTTTTTATATACCTATTTTAATTATGCTTACAGCTAATTTATGGTATGGTTTGACTTTAAATTATGGAGTGATAGAAACAATATTTTATGTTTTAACTATGCTCTTTGTTGGGCTTCTAGAAGAGATAATTTTTAGGGGATTGTTATTCAATGGGATGAAGCAAGATAGTTTAAAGGCTGCTATTATAGTTTCAAGCATTACTTTCGGTATAGGACATATTATTAATTTGTTTAATGGTTCAGGAATGCAATTAATATCTAATTTATTACAAGTTGTTTATGCCACGGCGGCAGGATTTATGTTTGTGATGATATATTATAAGAGTGGTAGTTTACTTTTGTGTATTGCTTCTCATGGCCTGTTTAATGCTTTGAGTGCTTTTTCAAATGAGGCAAATGCTACTATTGAAGCGCAAATGATTAGTGCTATATTACTTGCAATCATTACTGGAGGATATGCTTTATATCTTGCTATGTCTTTAAAGAAAAATAAAGAAGTCTAGTTTTGCTAGGCTTCTTTTTTATTAACAAAAAAGTAGGCATTAGCATATATTCTACTGGGAGGATTTATATGAATAATGATATTTTTTCTAAAGTAGAAGCTAAAACAAAAGTAAAAAAAGAGGATATAGTTTCACTTGCTAAATCTATACAAAATAAAAATTTGAAAGATGAAGATGAACTAAGAAAAATTATTAAAGATGTTGCTAAACTTGCGGGAAAAGAAGTTAGTAAAGAAAGAGAAGAAAAAATTATTGATGCTATTATAAAAGATAAAATACCAAAGAACTTGGATAAAAATTTATAGAATAAGGGCATATCTAAATGATATGCTTTTATTTTTTTTAGAAGGTAAATGAGAAAAAATAATGTTTATTTGGGGATTTAAATAATTAGAGTGTGGAAAAGTGTAATCTTGATAGATGATTATTTGACTAAGATAACATTTTTATATAAAATCTAAATAGAGTAGGTGAGTGCTGTGACAAAAAGAGAAATAGCTAATATTGCTAGGCGCATGGACGAAGAAACTAGACTTTTAATTGATAAAGAAGTAGAAGAAAGATTAGAAATATTAAAAGAAGGCGAACTAAGCGAAGATGAATTAAAGGAAATGGAAGAATGCTTGTATGCTTCTTTAGTAATACAAGAATTTTTAAATGGAGAATATGATCTTTTAGAAGAAGAAAGACAAGAACTTTTTGATCACATGGAAGAAATGTACAATAAGTACAGCGATTTACTAGTTAGAGCACGAATTGAAGAAAAAGTTGGCAAGAAAAAAAGAATGGCGCTTGAACTAATGAAGATTCGTGAAAAACTTATGCAAAGTAAAGAAGACTATAAAAATATAAAAAATCAAATGAAGGAAAACAGGGAAAACTTCAAAAAGCTTAATGATCAAACCAAAAAGAGTGAACTTAAAAATTTAGCAAAAAGAAATAAAGCGGGGCAAAAAGATGCTAAACTGGGACTTGGTGTAGATATGGCAAGTAAATCACCAGCAAAAGCAACTTCAACAGATATAAATAACATTCTTAAGGGGTTACCATCTCCTAGATCAACACGATATGATAGTTTAAAATATGATCCAAGCAAATATGCTCAAACAGTTGCTATGGTGGGGAAGGGATCTGGATCTATCGTTAATGACCAAAAACAAAATACAACAGAATCTACAACAGAATCTACAACAGAAGGCCCAGAAAAAATTACAACAGAAAACAGACAAACAACTAGAAATAGACTTAGAATGGGCTCTGTTACAAGACCATAAAAAAACATGAAAAGGATTAATGTTTCTGTTTATACTATAAAAAGTTATAAAGCATTTCAAAAGTTGTTATATAAAAAGGTTAAACTACTTTCTTATATAACTTCTTTTTTGTTGTGCTTAATTGGAGTTTTATTATTGTTTTTTCAATATGCGGGATACATATATCTTGTTTTAGCTATAAGTTTACCGATATTTGTGCATTATTTTATTAAACTATTAGAAAGCGAAAATATTAAAAAGAATGCATTACTCAGATGTGGGGCAAGGCAAACATTTTCGTTTCTTGATGAATGCGTTAGTATAAATCAAGTTTCCAAATTAGGTGACTTTAACGATGAATACTACTATAAAGAGTTACTCTCTGTATACAAAAGTAAAGAGTACTATTTTTTGTTTATTACTAGAACGCAGGCTTTTATTATGGAGAGAAATGGTTTTGTAGGTATTGGTGAAGAAGAATTTGATACTTTTTTGAAAGAAAAAATAGGAAAAAGATTTATTGATAAGGCTAGAAAATAATGATTGAAAACACTCGTTTGCAATGATAAAATATTATCGATGGAGTGATAGATATGCTTAAATATGAAGCCGAAATTAAAGAAATCACAGCGATGATGGAAAAAAACAAAGCAGCAGGAAAAAAATGGATAAACCCAAATGGTAAATCTCCTTTTAGAATTCCTGAATATGAAGAAGATCCTTCTGAGTTTATTGCAGATTGGATAGATACTTGCCCAGAGGGGACAAAGAAAGAGTTAAAAGAAATAGAAAAGAATGTAAGAAAGATTGCTAAGCAAAAAGGATATCAACTAAAAGAGTGGCATGTAGCTCTAGTTCAAGCTAGAAGATTGGCTGCAATCAAAAGGGATCTTTTAGAAAAACAACAAGATATATTAAAGAAGTTCTTAGATGAATATAAAGTTGATAAAAGTCAAAGAAGAGGACATACATATATTGCTGAAATTATTCAAATAATGAATGTATTTATTAATGAGACAAGTAAGTTGTGTCCAAATGTTTTAGCAAAATATGAAAATAATCCACCTAGAAAAAAAGTATAGTGTGGAAAAAGTAATGAATGTTTGATAAATGATATCGATAATGGTAAAATCTAATTAAGGTTAGGTGAGTTAATATGGCTAAGAAGGTAACAGAAGAAAGCACAAAAATGCAATGGGCTAAATCAAGAGTTAAAGAACCTTTGAATTATGATAAATTAGAGGCGTCATTATCAAAACATTATGACGATGTTTTAAAAGCAAATAGAAAAGCGTTAGAAGAAGTGGCTAAAAGAAAAGGTTACACAAAAGCGCAAATTGAAAAAATTGATCACACATTAGTTCTTGCATGTGCTATTGATGATTTAGACAAGAGAATAGAAATGAATTCTAGAACAAGAGAATCTAATGCTCAAGAAGATACAAGAGCATGTGAATTCCAATTGACAGTGCTTGAAAGAAACGCTAATAAATTACTAGATCAAGTAGAACCTCAATATAATGAAGTTGTTGATCAAATAGAGAGAAACAAAAAAAATACAAGTACGAAAAGAAGATAAGCCGAGGAATCGGCTTTTTTTATTGCATATTTTTATGTAACTATTCATAAAGTGTATTAGTCAGGGGGATTTTATGAATAGAAATGAATTATTGGCTAGTTTGGCTAGTAGGGGAAATGGTGATGTTTATTTAGGTGTTGTGGGGCCTGTAAGAACAGGTAAGTCTACTTTTGTTAAAAAGTTTATGGAACTTGCTATTATTCCTAATATTGAAAACGAGGATGAGAAGCAAAGGGCGATTGATGAACTTCCTATTTCAGGAGAAGGAAAAACAATTACTACAATGGAGCCTAAGTTTGTACCAAATAAGGGTGTTGATATAAGTGTTGAGGGTATTCATATTAACACTAGATTAGTAGATTGTGTTGGATATGTAATTGACGATGCAAAAGGATATAAGGATGAAGATGGTGTTAGAATGGTTAAAACTCCATGGTTTGAAGAGGCAATACCATTTAACGAGGCCGCTAAAATAGGAACACAAAAAGTTATTAGTGATCATTCCACAATAGGGGTGGTTGTTGTAAGTGATGGTACTATACTAGATATTCCAAAAGAAAAGTATGAAGAAGCAGAAAAAGAAGTCATAGATGAACTAGTAAAAATTAATAAGCCGTTTGTAATCGTTGTTAATAGTAAAAATCCGAGTGGAGAAAAAGCAAGTAATGTTGCAAGTGATTTGTCTGGTAAATACAATGTTCCAGTCATCTCCTTGGATCTTGCAAATATGAAACAAGAAGATATAGATTTAATTTTAAAAGAAGCCTTATATGAATTCCCGGTTTCAAACATTGAGATTTCTCTTCCTAGTTGGGTCAGTGTGTTGGATAAAGATCATTGGCTTAGAAAGTCTATTGATACTAGTGTAGAGGGAGCACTAAATTATGCTAAAAAGATAAAGGATATTGAAGGAATAAAAGATGTTATTAAAGATAATGAATACATAAAGGAATTTAAAATCAATAATGTCGACATGAATGCTGGTGTTGTGGAAATAGAGATAGAGACAGATGATTCTTTATATGAGGGGATTTTAAAAGAAATTATGGGTTTTGATATAGATGATCCTAGTGAATTATTAAGGGTTATGCAGGATTATGCAAAGCTTAAAAGAGAATATGCCTACATTTCTAGTGCTGTAGAGATGGCGATGGTTAGTGGTTATGGATTTGCTACTCCTGGTGTGGATAAAATTACTATTGAAAAGCCGGAATTAATAAAACAAGGAAATAGATATGGAGTAAGTGTAAAAGCGAGTGCACCGACACTGCATATAATAAGAGTTGATGTAGAGTCTACTTTTTCTCCCCTTATTGGTTTAAAAGAACAAAGTGAGTCTTTAGTGGAATATTTAAGTGAAGGTATGGAAGAAGATAGTAAAGCAATATTTGATAAACAAATATTTGGGCAAAATATGGGTGTGGTTTTACAGGGTGGAATAAGTGGTAAACTCACTACACTTCCAGAAAACACAAAAGTTAAACTGCAAAATTTAATGAAGACAATTTCTAACAAGGGTAAAAACAATCTGATTGCAGTGGTTTTTTAAAGGGTAACGAGAAAGTTACTCTTTTTTTCTTTAAAAAATATATTTTTTAATCAAAATTTACACATATTTTTTTTAATCTTGGTAAATAATTGAAAAAACAAAAAATACTAGGTTATAATTTATGTAGGTCTAGTGACCGGAAATACGTGGTGATTTTAATGAATTTTTTATCTTTAGCAGGTAAAGGTTATGAAAATGCCGCGAGGGGTATCTTATATGTTTTGTATGAAATAGTTTGGAAACTGACTTATTCAGTTTTATCTCTTGTTGATGAGATTACCAAATTGTTTTATAAAGTGGCTGGTATCAATATTAATAATGGCGTTGTAGAAAAGGCCAGTATAATTGATCAAATACTTGGACAAAATGTAATAACTACTGCTTACGCGATATTACTAATTTTTGCCTTGGGACTAATTTTAATATTTAGTCTCGTTACAATACTTAGGACTATGACAAAAGAGGAGCACAGGAGTTTGGCCCCAATGCTTAAAAATATGGCTCTTGCCTTCTTGCTCATCGCTGTTATGGGACCGATTGTATTATTTGCAATTTCTGCGGTAAGTAATCTTGCGGTTTGGATTGCCGGGTTTGGAAATAACACATCTATAAGTATAGCGGATGCAATATTTAACAACTCAGGAAACTTGATAGAGGTATACAATGAAACATTTGGAACTAGTTATACTTCATTTAGAGAGTTGGGTAATGGATTCCTATACGACTTAATGTATCCAGCTCCAGTTGATCCAGGAGTAGAAACAACTCCATTAGCTTACCATTGGTATATATCATTGCTTGGTGGAGCATTTGTTTTGTACAACCTGGGTGTTATTGTGTTTGAAATGGTTAAAAGATTATTCAACATTGTAATATTATATGTGGCTTCTCCAATGGCAATCTCAAAGATGGTATTAGATGATGGTAAGAGTTTTAAAGAATGGCAAGGTAAATTGATTTATGAATTTGTATTATTCTTAACTCAAATGGGTACGTTTATGATATTTGTTGCATTGGTTAATGTGATAAATAATATAAATTTAGATTCACTTGCAGCTACAGAGCCATCAGTAGAGGAAGATACAGGGCTTGGTGACATATTTGAACCAGAACCTGGTGCTACTCCTGAAGAAGAGGTTGTAACTTCAACATTCTCATTATTAAATGGTGTTGGTAGAACATTAATCATAATGACTGCGGCAAGTGTAACAAGAAGTAGTGCTAAAATGCTTGCAGATATTCTTAAAGGTAAAGAAACTAAAACTGATGCTTTACTTGAAAACGTACTATCAAGAATATCTTCTAAACCTAGTCAACCAACAACTAGAACAAGAACAGTTACTAGAAATACAACTACTACAAAAAGAGAAACTGTATTTATTGAATCTCAACAACCTGGAGGACTTGGACAAAGTTCATTCTCTGGTGGAGGAAATATTGGTGGAAAAGATTCTGCTAATAAGACAACAAATCATGTTACTCAAAATGTAACTATAACAAATAAGTTTAATTCAACTAACACAATTAACAATAGAACAGTTAAAGATGGGGTTGCTAAAGGCAACTATAGTGGAGAGAAAGTTAGTCCAGGAGTTGTTTATATAAACTCATCTGTAAAACCTGATGTAAATGTTTCTTCTACTAATGAATGGAAGATGATGGATAAGGCTGCTACTAAAGTTGCAAATAACATGATTAATGATTATAAGAGTGCAAGCAATAACTTCACTGCTGCAATAAACAGTAATGATAGTGCACAAATGAATAAATCATTTAATGACTATGCCGCTGCTTATAAAAAAGAAGCTGATATATTAGCTGATAACTATAGGAAGTTTGAACAAAGAGCAACAACTACAATGACTAGTGAGATTTCTAAACAAACAAAAGAAGAACTTAAAAATATTTCTAATTCATATAGAAAAGCTCAACTAGATTATGCAAAGACAGCATCTAAACTTCAAAAAATGAATGGAGAAAGAATGTCTACTTCAGAAGCTCTTAAATTAAAAGAACAAGCGGATAAGCAAAGAGAGAGATTGATGAGCGCAAGTAATAAGGCTGCTCACTTCTACGAGAATCAAAAGAAAGGGGAATAATGAATTATGGGATACTTGATACCAAAATCTGCTAGAAATGTAAAATTACAACTTTTTAAAGGATTAGGATTGCCAGAGGCTGGAATCCTAGCTGCAACTGTTGTTCTTGCTTTACTAGTATTTAACACACAATGGAACCTAGGTGTTAAAATTGTTATAATTGTTTTTATGGGTCTTGCTGCTTTAGTGATGGTTTCACCATCATTTATCACTAACAAGAAAGGATATCAATCATTTGGTGTTATCTTTGATTTCTTTTCTCAAGAAAAATATTATAAAAAGAGAAGTGGTGTAGTAAAAAATGGCAAGAAGTAAGGTTATAGAAAAAGCAGATCCTAGCATAAAGAAAGCAGAGGACGCTAAGAAAAAAGAAGCTGAAAGACAAGAAAAACTAAGAAAAGAACAAGCTGCTAAAAACGCAGCAAGAAAAGGTGGAGATATTTTAGATTTCCTTCCTATTCGTAGTATTGAAAATGGACTTATTACATTTACAAACGGTAAGTATGGTAAAGTTATTAAGGTTGGTTCTTTAAACATTTCATACCTTTCTCATGAAGAGCAAATGTCTAAAATGAGACAACTTGCTAGTGTATTTAATAGCGTAAGTACGGATTGTACAATTTTAAAATTAGAAAGAAAGTTAGATTTGACTACTTCTGTAGATAAACAAGTAGGTATGTTTGGGCTACTTGATAAAAAATTTGCAGACAAGGAAATGTCAGAGGATGGATATAAACAAAGAAAAAATCAAATTCAATATGAATATGATTTAATCAATGCTTACAACACTGATTATCCGGTTATGATTAAGTCTTTCTATATCATCTTATATCATGGTAGCAAAGAGACTGTTTTAGGTGCTACAGATGATGCTTACGAAAAACTTGCTATTACTAAACTTGAACCAAAAGTTTGTAATGATGCAGAAATTAAAACTATGTATTATTATTTCTATAATCCAACAGGAAGAAGAAAAGAGTCATTCTTTAGCCATCCTGAGGTTGATTATAAAAAAGAGATTATGCCAGAGAATATTGAGTTCTTTGCAACAAAGATTAAAACAGATACTGTGCATGAATCTATTTTCTCAACATATGATTATCCAGGAGAAGTAACTGGAGCTTGGTTAACTCCTCTTGTTGGTATGCCAAATACAACATGTGTTATGAATATTAGAAATGTAGAACAATCTACTGCCAAAGCTTTAATGGATAAGGCGATAAGAGAAATTAACACTCAAATTCTTGAAAGAGGAAAGATGTCTGAAAACATGGCTAAAAGAGCTCAATTAGATTCTTTCGTTGAAGTTTTAAGAGATATTGAAAGAGGTAATGAATACTTAAAATTAATCGGTATTTATGTAATGACATATGCTGAGAATGAAAAAGAATTAAGAACAACAAATAGAAAAGTGCTTAACCAATTTAAACAACATAGATTTAAAGTAGATAAGCTACTTATGAGACAAATGACTGGTCTTATATCTATGTTACCATCTCCAAGAGATGATCTTATTTTAACTAATGGTAGAGATATCCCTTCATCAACTTTAGGTGCATCTTTCCCATTTATGTTCCAAGATCTTAAAGATAGAGATGGATTCTTATTGGGTTATAATGAATCAAGTTTGATTTTCTTTGACCCTAAAACAAGAAGTCCTTCTAGAACTAACTCTAACATGATGATTATTGGTAAGTCTGGTAGTGGTAAGTCTCACTTTACAAAGAAAATGTTACTTAAGATGATTCTTGAGGGTGTTAAAACATTCATTGTTGACCCTGAAGGAGAATATGATATCATGACTCAAAGACTTGGTGGTCAAATCATCGACGTTGGTAGTGGTAATAACTCTAGAATTAACCCTTTCCATATCTTTGGTGTAATGCAAGAAGAAGCGGGAGATAAGGTGTTAACAAAAGAAGAAATGAGAGATGGTTATAGATCTATTTTCTCTAGCCACATTCAATTCTTAGAACAATTTATGCAAAACTTAATTCCTGATATGACAAACAGAGAGGTTTCAAGACTTTCTAAAATGTTTAGCCAAGCATATGAAGAAAAAGGAATTTCTAAATATGAAGACTTTGTAAAATATAAGGCTACTGATTTCCCTGTAATGGATGATATCATGAACATTATTAAACAAAGAATTGCTGAACTTAGCGATATTATTGTTAAAGATAGTAATAGAGCTGTAGAGGTTGGTAGTGAATTAAATGATTTAAGAAACCTAGAAGTTTATATGGATAGATTGTGTGGAGAAGGTTCGCTATCTAACTTATGGAATGGACCTACTACAATTGATACAAAGAACAGTGATTTAATCCTGTTTGACTTTAGAAAAATGACAAACTCTAAAAATGACCAAGTAATGAACGCTCAAATGATGCTTGTACTTAGATTCTTAGAAAATGAAGTAAGCAAAAACAGAGAACACAACTTGGCAAAAGGTGATAATAGACACATTGCTATCGTAGTAGATGAGGCACACGTATTCATTGATGAAAAGAGCCCTGCTGCATTGCTATTCATGCACAACATGATTAAGCGTATTAGAAAATACAATGGTATCTTCGTTGTTATCACACAAAACGTAAACGACTTTGTTGGTGCGGTTAATATTAAAAAATATACAACGGCGATTATAAATGGTTGTCAATACTCATTTATATTCGGTCTTAACCCTGCTGACTTGCAGTCACTTATTGACTTGTATGCATCTGTTGGTGGATTCTCAGATCAAGAAAAAGACTTTATCGCTAACGCAGGTATTGGACAATGTTTATTTGTTGTTGCACCAGGACAAAGAATTACTATGCATAAGATTTTGGTTAGCGAAAAAGAAGAAAGAGCATTTAAAAAATCTACAGATGACCAAAACTTTAAGAAGAATAAGGGAAATTAATTTCCTTTTTCTTTTCAAAGATTACAAAAGTATTTGTAATAGCATATTAAAATGAGTATAATATGTTAGTTATTTTTAATTAGGATTGAAGGTGTAAATATGGAGATAAGAAATATAGCTATCATTGCTCACGTTGACCATGGTAAGACAACATTAGTAGACCAACTTCTTAAACAATCTGGAACATTTAGAACTAATGAAGTTGTAGAAGAAAGAGCAATGGATAGTAATGATATTGAAAGAGAAAGAGGAATAACAATTTTAGCTAAGCCAACTGCTATAACATATAAGGATTACAAGATTAACATTCTTGATACTCCAGGACACGCTGATTTTGGTGGAGAAGTAGAGAGAATTATGAAAATGGTTGATGGTGTTCTTCTTGTTGTTGATGCTTATGAAGGAACAATGCCACAAACTAGATTTGTTTTAAAGAAAGCGTTAGAGGCTAATGTTAAACCAATAGTAGTAATCAATAAGGTGGATAGACCTAATACTAGAATTCATGAAGTAATCGATGAAGTATATGAGTTATTTATGGATTTAGATGCTACAGATGAGCAAATAGATTTCCCTATAGTTTTTGCTAGTGGTCTTAAGGGAACAAGTAGCTATGAAGAAGATATATCTACTCAAAGCGAAACTATGGACCCAATATATGAAACAATTATTAAATATGTTCCTGCTCCAAGCATGGATAGTTCTTCACCATTACAATTCCAACCTGCTTTATTAGACTATAATGATTATGTTGGAAGAATTGGTGTTGGTAGAGTTGCTAGAGGTGTTATTAAGGTTAACCAAACTGTTACTTGCATGAGACTTGATGGTACTAACAAGCAATTTAGAATTCAAAAGTTATATGGTTTCAGTGGTCTTAAAAGAGTGGAAGTTGAAAGCGTAAGTGCTGGAGATATTTGTGCTATTGCTGGATTAGAGGATATTGGTGTTGGAGAAACTGTTTGCGAAACAGGTTGTTTAGAAGCTCTTCCTCCACTTAGAATTGATGAACCAACTCTTGAGATGACTTTCTCTACTAATAATTCGCCATTTGCTGGATTAGAAGGAAAGAATGTTACTGCTAGAAAAATTGAAGAGAGATTGGCAAAGGAAGCACAAAGAGATGTAAGTTTAAGATTTACTAGAATTCCAAATAGCGAATCATGGCTAGTTAAAGGAAGAGGAGAACTTCATTTATCTATTTTAATTGAGAACATGAGAAGAGAAGACTTCGAATTACAAGTATCAAAACCTCAAGTAATCTCAAAAGAAATCGATGGAGTAATTTGTGAACCATATGAAGATTTACAAATAGAATGCCCAGATGAGTCAATTGGTGGAGTAATAGAAGCTTTAGGTACTAGAGGTGCTATTATGGAAAACATGATTAGTAATAATGGTCAAACTAGGGTTAACTATGTAATTCCTTCAAGGGGATTAATTGGATTCTCTACAGATTTTATGACTTTAACTAAAGGATATGGAATTATAAACCATACTTATAAAGAGTATAGACCTAGAGAGAATGTTAATGTTGGAGAAAGAAAAAATGGTGTATTAGTTGCTGCTAACGCTGGAAAAGCTACTGCTTATGGTATTGGACAAGTTGAAGACAGAGGAATTATGTTTGTTGAACCAGGTATTGAAGTGTATGAGGGTATGCTAGTTGGTGAAAATGCTTATGAAAACGACTTGGCTGTTAATGTTGCTAAGGCAAAGAATTTGACTAACATGAGAAGTAGTAATAAGGATACAACTGTTGTATTAAAGAAACCAAGAAGATTCTCTCTTGAATCTTGTTTAGATTATATAAATGAAGATGAACTTGTAGAAATCACTCCATCAACATTTAGAATGAGAAAGAAAATTTTAAATGAAACAGAGAGAAAGAAACAAAGAATAAGAGAGGCAAATTCATATAATAATTAAGAGCGATTATCGCTCTTTTTTGTTTTAATGAGAAATTAGTGCCTAGACTATTAGTGGTGATAAAATGTATAAAAAGGTTTGTGTACTTGTATTAGGGTTAAGCGTGCTATTTTGTGGGTTTAGTGTCAGTAAAAAAGAGTTTAATTATGAGTATGAAATAGTTTTAAATAGCAATGAAAATAAAGATGTAATACAAGGATATATTTATAAAGAACATTTGATAAATGAATATAATCTTGTTATTTCTAGTCTTGAAGAATCATTAGTGGCAAAAGCAGTTGAAGCAAACATTGATAGATTTGCTCTTGAGGGAAGTCGTGGCGAATATAGAGGTGGAAAAATCATTATATTTATTGGAGAGGCAAAGGGAGATTCTATAAAAGGTAATTTAAAGAGAAATACATGTGATGACTCAAACATAAGAGTTAAATTCTTTTTCTCTAAGTTTTTTGTAAAATAAAAATTATGTGCTAGTATTGTAGTGGGAGTGATATTATGAAAATAGCATTTTGTTCAGATCATAGAGGATATAAATTAAAAGAAGAATTGATGAAAAAAGTAAAAGAAGAGTTAGGATATGAGTGTTTAGACTTTGGTTGTGAAGGTGAAACTAGATGTGACTTCCCTATATATGCTTTTAAAGCTGCTGAGAGCGTTTCTAAAAATGAATCTAACTATGCCATGGTTATATGTGGTTCAGGGGATGGAGTTTGTGTGGCTGCAAATAAGGTTAAAGGGATTAGGTGCACATTAGCGGTTACTTCTAGTGATGTTGCTAGAGCTAAAGCACATATTAATGCAAACGCAATTGCTTTAGGGGCAGAAAAAACTAATCTTGATGAGGCTTTTTTGATGGTTAAAGAATTAGTTAATACTGAATTTTTAGGGGAGCAACACACTGTTAGAATAAACATGATTAGTGAATACGAAAATACTCATTAAAATAATTGTATAAATCTCAAAATAGGTGGAAAACTTATTATTGAGGTGAAAGATAATGGAAAAGGAAAAACTAAGAGAAATTAAATTAACTAAAGCTACAAAATACACAATATTAACTACTTTTTTGGTTGGAATATTGGGTGCTGGAATTATTGGGATATCCATTAGCGATAATGAAGAGAGTGAAGTAGTTAGTGATAGTGTTGTGGAAAAAGAAGAGGAAAAGGAAGAAGAAATTGTTGTTATAACAGAAGAAAAAATGCAACTTCCATTCAAAGTTAATGCTCAAATTAAAACTTACTACTATGATTTAAATGATGATGCGAGTAAAAGAGAAAAAGCATTAGTTTATTATAATGGTAGTTATACTCCTTCAAATGGGGTGGATTATTTTTATAACAATCATAACTTTGAAGTCGTTTCTTCTTTTTCTGGAAAGGTTGTAGACAAAGTGGTTGATCCAATGTATGGATTGAGTGTAATCATAGAAAATGAAAATGGATTGGTAGCGACATATTCTAGTTTGACAGATGTTTCTTTAAAAGTTGGAGATGTTGTTAAACAAGGTGATTTGATAGGTAAAGCAGGCACTAATACAATTCATTCTAATATGGGCAATCATTTGAATTTTTCTTTGTTAAAAAACGGCAAGTATATTAATCCACTTGCCAATATTTCTAAAAACATAAAAGATATTTAACTCCTTAGGGAGTTTTTTATTTTTAAGCAATTTGCTCTTGCTATGTTGATTATATATTTTGAAAAATATATAATTGAAATAAGGGTGTGATTTGTAATGAAAAAAATATTCTCATTAGTTGCAACATTTTTATTGATTTTAATAATGATGCCAATAAAAACTACAGAAAAAGTTTATGCTGCTCAAGATGATGGAACTATAGTAGTGTATGGGGCTTTAATTCAACGTTCTGAAACTGAATACTCAGGACTTTATTCAGTTAGGCAAGCGTTATATAAATCTTCATTCACGCTTGATAATGATGTAGGGCCATCTCCTATTTCGGAAAGTAAATTACTGAATGCCTCAGATGATTTATGTACTGCTTCTACTAACTTTAATAATTGGAATAAGGTAGGAAATATCTTGTGTAGTGGAAACGAATTGAAATCTGCGGTTGCTCAATTTTATGTGGATGAGTACTCTAATTTGACTGTAAGACTTCAAAATGACATAGAAATATCAAAACTTGATATTTATTATTCTATCGCTGGTTTAACAGATAATGATCATAGTAGCACTGTATATGTTGCTTGTACAAATCCTTCAGGTGGTTATAAATTGTGTAATCATGCAAAAAAAATCAATAGTACAGTGGATGCTAATCATGGTACTTGGCAAAATGAGGGTAAATATGGAAACTTATCATTTACTGAAATTACAATGGAAGCAAATGGATTTAATAAAATAACAAATGATGCTGGAGTTATTTATAATAAATATAATGTAATAGAACATATGCCAGATAGAGTAAGAAATATGGCTTATTCATCAGGAGCTTATGTTATTGTAACAATGTCAGTTACTGCTCCAGATTCATCAGATCCAGAAGGAACATCAAGAATTACTTACCATATTAATACAATGTTAACAACAAAAGCACAATTCTTAAATGTTGCTTCAGTAAGGAGTCCTAGTGATACTGCTATTGTTTCTAATACAAATGTATTTACTAATGCAGCTGCTCCTGATGTTGTTGATAGCGATTATGAACTTAGAACTCAAACGCTTACTTATGTGGATCAAGTTGCAGGTCTTGTAGCAATGACTCCTGGTAAATTAATAGATAATGAAAAATTAGAAGAATTTATACAAATATTCCAAGAATATATAAGACCAATTCTAGAAATAGGTTTAGGAGTATTGTTGCTTGTAAGGGGAACAATTTTGATAGTTGGAATAGTTAAGGCTAGTGATGAGCCAGATGTTAGAAGAGATAATATTAAACACTTGGTTGCACTATTTGTGTCATTGGTTATTATAATGGTAATCGTATGGTTCTTTACTGATATTGTAGAAGCTATTGCTGAGTTGATGGTAGGATTTATCTAATGAAAAAGAAGTTATTATCAATATTTTTACTACTTATAGGGATATTGTTTTTGAACCCAACTACAGTAGATGCACGTTCTTCTTATGGGTATTCAACGGTTATATATCCAGGAGAGGGAGAAGTTGGAAGTTTTACTGTCTATGATGATTATGTTGTAAGAGTGTCATTTAAATACAAAGCGGAAAATGTAAAACTTACCCTTTGTCCTAAGAATAGTTGTGGGATTGTAGAGCCTACTATAAAAGAATTCAATGAACAATATACTTCTGGTGGCTATGTTGATTTCTATCTGACTGAGTATTTTGAAATGAGTAATGGAGTTACCTATACTTTGAAAGTAACAGCAGAGTTTAAACAATATCCTGCTGCGATAGATTCAGAATCACCAGGAGAATTAGATGTTGAATTTGAATACATAAAAGAAAACGCTTCTTTTAATGAAGAAAGAAGCGAAGATAAATATGCAGAAGAAGCTTTAACGTGGATTGAAAAGATTGTAGTCTTTTGTAAAACATATATTATTTACATTATTTATGCTATTTTAGGAATAGTGTTAGTAATTAAAGGTATACTTCTAGGTATAGATATTGCTAGATATGCAGATCAACCAGAAGTCAGAAAAGAAAAACTTAAAGCTTTTGCTTTCTTTGGTGTAGCAATATTCTTATTGGCTATATTAAATACTATTGCAGGTATTGTCGGAGATTTATTTTGATAAAATAAAATCTAGTGATGGAAATAGTTCTTTTAATTCAATAAGGCTATCTTCATCTAAGTTTAAAGAAATGAATATATTATCAAGGAATTGCTTATCGTTAAGGGCAATTCCTTTATTATTTATGTGGTATGTAAAACTATCATATAAAGAATAGGGAATCTCTACGATGTATTCTTCATATTTTTTGTATTCAACAAGGTTATTGGCAATTAGCGATAATACTCCACTTGCATAAGCTCTAGTTAGACCACCTACACCTAATTTTGTGCCTCCAAAGTAGCGAATAACTATCGCTAGAGTATATATAACATCATGATTTTTTAGCGATTGATAGATAGGGGCACCTGCACTTGAAGAAGGTTCTCCATCGTCATAATATTTAAATGTATTTTCATCTAGAATATAGGCGTAGCAAATATGTGTTGCATCACTATATTCTTTTTTATAATTTTCTAGAATTTCTTTTGCTTGATTAGCGCTTGTTATGGGGTGTAAAAAAGTAAGAAATTTAGATTTCTTTATAATTTCTATATAAGATAATTCTCTGTTTATAGTTTTCACATCTCTCACCCTAAATATATTATATATCATATAAAGGTAAAGTTGAGACAAAGTTGAGATTTTTATGGATAGTAATCATGTTAATATGGCCTTAGGTGATAGAAATGAGGTGTCCAAGATGTGGTAATGGAAACAAAGAGTTATTTATGCGTAGGGGTGGAGTTTGGGTTTGCAGGGTTTGTTTAAGTTACAAGTTTGATAGAGAACAAACATATTTTCATGGCGATGGTGAATATAAATTAGACTATGATTTGACTAATGATCAATTAAAGGCAAGTGAATTTTTACTTTCTAGTCTTAAGGAAGGAAAAGATGCAACTTTAAAGGCTGTTACAGGTGCAGGAAAAACAGAAATTATATATGATTGTATAAAATATTGCGTAAAGAATAATTTGAAAGTGGCTGTGGCAATTCCTAGAAAAGATGTAGTAATTGAATTGTGTAAAAGAATTGAAAAGGATTTTAAAAGTTCGAGTGTTGTTTCAGTATATGGAGGACATGCTAAAGAGTTAAACTCTGATATAGTTATACTAACAACACATCAACTATATAGATATAATAATTACTTTGATTTAGTAATTATAGATGAGGTAGATGCGTTTCCATATAGGGGAAACCTGCTTTTGCAAAGGTTTTTGCATAATGCCTCAAAAGGCAATATCTTTTATATGAGTGCCACAATTCCAAAAGGGTTAAACACTGAACATACATATTATTTAAATAAGAGATATCATGGGGAAAAGTTAGATATACCAAAGATTAGATATATGTTTTTTAATTGGGAAATAGAGAGATTTATAAAAAGACATAAAAACGATTTAGTGCTTATATATTTTCCTACTATAAAAGAACAAATAAAGTTTTCTAAGAAATTTAAGCATGACTTCTTTTTGATTAATTCAAAAGTAAGTGATAGAAACAACTTACTATATAGATTTCATAAATTAGAAAAGGGAATTATATTGACAACATTAGTACTTGAAAGAGGGATAACATTTAGAAATTGTCATGTTATAGTCTTTAAAGCAGATAGTTCTTTGTTTGGATATGAGAATTTGGTTCAAATTTCTGGCAGAGTGGGGAGAAAAAAAGATTATCCGCATGGAGAAATATTATTTTTAGTAAATCATAAAAGTAGGAATGTTAGACTCACTATAAAGGAGTTAAAAAGAGCGAATGAATAAATGTCTTATATGTTTCAACTCTGTTGAAGAGACAATAGTTCCTCTTAAAGTGTGTAAAAGTTGTATTGATCGATTTGAGGTAATGGAAAAAACTATCTTATTAGATAAAGTAGAGGTGCTAATTTTATATAAGTACAATGATTTCTTTAAAGAAATATTATACCGGTACAAAGGGTGTTATGATTATCTACTTAAGGATGCATTTTTAAACAATTATATAGTTAGGTTGAAAAGAAAGTATAAAAACCATTTTATAGTTTGCGCTCCAAGCTATAAAGGAGATGATAAAAAAAGAGGTTTTAATCATATAACTGAGATTGCAAAAGTTCTTGGTCTACCAATAATTGATTGTTTGAGAAAATCAAAAAATTATAAGCAGTCAGATCAGAAAATGAAGGATAGAAATGCAGTAAAAAATATTATAAAAATCGACAAAAGTAAGCTAAAGAATGTTAAGCGTGTATTAATTTTAGATGATGTTACCACATCTTTGTCGACGCTTAAAACTATAATTGGATTATTACCGACAAATATTGCTATAAAGGCACTCGTTTTGGCTAGCAATTGTCGATTTGAGGGGAACGAAAATGTTTGATTAGAATTAATAAAAATAAATAAAATTAGTTTGTAAGTAATTAAACAAAAAGGAGTGATAATGAATGACAGGAAAAGTTAAATGGTTTAATGCTAACAAGGGTTATGGATTCATTAATAGAGGAGAGGGACAAGACATATTTGTACACTATAGCCAAATCGTTTATGATGGCTATAAAACTCTTCAAGAAGGGCAAGAGGTGGAGTTTGAATTACTTGAAACTTCTCAAGGGCCTCAAGCGCAAAATGTTGTGACTCTAGTTAAATAATTAAAAAGGAACCTTTGGGTTCCTATTTTTATTTAAAATATTATAAATAAATTATAATATTTGTGGTAGAATATTATTTGTTGAAGAGAGGAAGATAATATGGGTGCATTTATTAATAAATTATTTAGAGTTGACGAGAGAAGACTTAAGAAAATATTAAAAGAAACTGAAGAAGTTTTAAAATACGAAGAAGAAATGTCTAAATTGACTGATGAAGAGTTACAAGCTAAGACAACTTACTTTAAAGAACAACTAGCTAATGGTAAACAACTTAAGGATATTAAGTATGAAGCATATGCGGTTGCTAGAGAAGCAGATAGAAGAGTTTTAGGTGAGTTTCCTTATAAGGTTCAAATAATGGGAGCACTTGTTTTAGATAATGGCGATGTTGCTGAGATGAGAACAGGAGAGGGTAAGACACTTACTGCTACTATGGCTGTTTATTTAAATGCTTTATCTGGAAAAGGTGTTCATGTTGTTACAGTTAATGAATATTTGGCAAAAAGAGATGCTGAGTGGATGGGAAGAGTTTATCAATTCTTAGGATTAACTGTTGGTGTTAATGCCAGAGAATTAACAAACGATCAAAAAAGAGAAGCATTTTTATGCGATGTAACTTATACAACAAGTAGCGAAATTGGTTTTGATTATCTAAGAGATAATAGAGTTAATAATCTTAAAGACAAAGTTTTAAGGGAACTTAATTTTGCTTTGGTAGATGAGGCTGACTCTGTTTTAATTGATGAGGGTAGTGTTCCTCTTATTCTATCAGGAGGAAGTAAAGAGACCTCTAATCAATATCAACCTGCTGATAGGTTTGCTAAATCATTAAATAATAGTCAATATACATATGATCAAAAATCTAGAACAGCTGTATTAACTGAAAGTGGTGTGGCTGCTGCTGAAAAATTCTTTGGATTAAAGAATTTGTTTGATATTGATAATGCTTCATTAGTTCACCTTATAGGTAATGCTTTAAAGGCTAATTATGTTATGAAAAGAGATATTGACTATATGGTTGATAATGGAGAAATTATGCTTATTGACCAAAACACAGGTAGAAAACTTCCTGGTAGAGCATATAGTGAAGGTTTGAACCAAGCAATAGAGGCAAAAGAAGGTTTAACAATAAAAAGAGAAACAATAACTCTAGCTAAGATAACCTTCCAAAATTTCTTTAGATTATATAACAAGTTGAGTGGTATGACTGGTACTGCTAAAACCGAAGAAGAAGAATTAACTAACATATATAATATGAGAGTTGTTGTTATTCCAACAAATAAACCAGTTCAAAGAATAGATGATGTAGATTCAATGTATTATTCTTTAAAAGAAAAATATGAAGCTTTAATTGCAGATTTAGAAAGAAGGCATGCTGTTGGACAACCAGTACTTATTGGTACATCTTCAGTAGAAGTGAGTGAGTATTTATCTAGTCTTATTAAGAAAAGAGGAATAAAACACGAAGTTTTAAATGCTAAAAATAATGCTAGAGAAGCAGAGATTGTTGCACTTGCTGGACAAAAAGGTGCGGTAACAATTGCTACTAACATGGCAGGTAGAGGTACTGACATTAAGCTTGGCGAGGGCGTTAGAGAACTGGGCGGACTTGCTGTTCTTGGAAGTGAGAGAAATGATTCAAGACGTGTTGATAACCAATTAAGAGGACGTAGTGGTAGACAAGGGGATCCAGGATATTCTAAATTCTATGTTTCTATTCATGACAATTTAATGAAGCATTTCGATGAAGAAAAATTACAAAACAATGCATTGTTAAAGAAACATTTACAAGGTGATTCTATAGATTCACCATTCTTAACTAAGATGTTATCTGTTGCTCAACTTAGGGTTGAAGGATTAAAGTTTGACCATCGTAAATATTTATTAAAGTATGATGAGGTTTTAAGAGAACAAAGAGAAATTATGTATAGAAGAAGAGATGAAATTTTAGCGTGTGAAGATCCTAAAGATATCATCTTAAAGCTATATAGAGAGGCAGCTGATTATTTGGTTGAACATTCTGTAACAGAAGTTGATGGAGATTTGGCAATTGATGAAAGAATGTTAGAAGCACTAATTAAGCAACACATACAAGTATATATTGACTTCCCAGATGGATCTTTTGATGGATGTGAAGTTGATGAAGTAAAAGATAAAGTTAGAGATACTCTTGTAGATGTTTTGGAAACTAAATATAAGAGTATTCCTGCTAGTGAATTATATAAACAAGAAAAAGCTGTAGCGTTAGCTGTGTTTGATAAGCATTGGACTGAACATATAGATAATATGGATAAGTTCCACAAGGCTGTTGAATATTTAAAGTATGAGCAAAAAGATCCTATTCATACATATACTAATAGAGGATTTGAAATGTTTGAAGAAGTAAATGATCATATTGCTTTGGAAGTTGCTGCTAGAACATTAAATTTAAAGTTTAGAATAATCTTTGTTACTCCTGATGGTAAAAAGATTAATGAAAAACAAGCAGGGGATGTTATAGATGTTTAAAGACATGTATGAAATAAATCTTTTATATAATGATTTTTCTAAAAGGGTAAATGACTTAAAGGAATGTTTGAATATAGAAGAATTAAAAAAGGAAATAGCATCTTTAGAGGAACAAACTAATGCTAGTGATTTTTGGGATGATAATAGAGCGGCCAGTAAAATCTTAAAAAAGATTAGTAAAGATAAAAACAATATTGAAAAAGTCTTAGAACTTGATTCAATGATTAGTGATTTTAAAGATTTGATTGCTATGATTGGCGAAGAGGATTCTGAAGAATTAAATACCATGTTAGAAGACCATATAAAAGCTAGTGAGCAATTGTTAGAAAAAATGGAACTAGAAATATTGTTATCTGGGCCATTTGATGACACAAACGCAATTGTGGAGATTCATCCAGGAGCGGGTGGCGTTGAGGCTCATGACTGGGCTGATATGTTATATAGAATGTATCTTAGATATTGTGAACAAAATGATTTCAAGGTGGATATTATTGATCATTTAAGTGGAGAAGAAGCTGGTATCAAAAGTGTTACTTTTGAGGTTAAAGGGGATAATGCTTATGGTATGTTAAAGGGTGAGAAAGGTGTGCATAGACTTGTAAGAATCTCTCCTTTTGATGCAAATAAGAGAAGACATACATCATTTGCTTCAGTAGAGGTGTCTCCAATATTTGAGGATAACATAGAAATTGAAGTTAGAGATGAAGATATAAAAGTTGATACTTATAGAGCTAGTGGAGCGGGTGGACAACACGTTAATAAAACAGACAGTGCTGTGAGAATCACTCATATTCCTACAGGTATTGTAGTTTCTTGCCAAACGCAAAGAAGCCAAATACAAAATAGAGAATATTGTATGAATGTTTTAAAAAGCAAATTATATGAAAAGAAAATGAGAGAAAAAGAAATGGAATTAGCTAAAATCAAAGGTGAATCTATGGCTAATGAGTGGGGCTCTCAAATAAGGTCGTATGTTTTTTGTCCATATACAATGGTAAAAGATCACAGAAGTAACTTTGAGGTTAGTGATGTTAATAAAGTTATGGATGGTGACTTAGAAGATTTTATAAGTGCATATTTAAAAATGAGGAATAACTAATATGAAAGATAAAATACTGAATTCGTTAATAATAATACTAGGAAATACAATGTTAGCGATTGCTACTAGTATTTTTATCTTGCCATTTAGTATAGATAATGGTGGACTTTCAGGAATTTCGGTGGTTTTAGAGCGATGGTTTGATCCTGCTATAGTGATTTTTGTCCTTAACTGGATTTTGTTTGCTGTGGGATTTATCTTTTTAAAGAAAGATTTTGCACTTAAGACACTGTTGTCTACGATAGTTTATCCTCTTGTGGTAAATTTATTGCATTTTACAAATTGTGCACAATATATTATAAAGGATTTAAATGATCCACTTTTAGCCTCAATTATGGCCGCAATACTTGTGGGAGTTGGTTTGGGGTTAGTATATAAGGTTGGTGGAAGCACAGGTGGGTTAGATGTGATATCTGTTTTATTGCATAAACATCTTGGTGTAAAAATATCCCATTCCACATTTATCATTGATTCTATAATAGTAGCATTAGGATTATTTATGGTTAATGTTAGTTCATCTTTATATGGAATTATATGTGTAATTATTGCTTCTTATTTAATCGAAATCATTACAATTAGAGGAAATTCTAGTTACATGATGCATATTGTAAGTGACAAGATGGAAGTAATTAATGATTACATTATTAATGATTTAGAGAGAGGGTCTACAATTATCAGTGCCAAGGGTGGAATTAGAGGCGATGATAAGGGAATGATTGAAGTAATATTTAACGAAAAAGAATATTACAAAATCAAACATGAAATCCAAAAAATTGATAAAGATGCATTTATAAGTGTATATAAGGCTGTGAATGTATATGGTAATGGATTTGAAATGATATCTAGAAAGTAGGGGAAAGTAATGAACAAGAGTGAGAAAAAAGTTTGGATAATTGCATTATGTCTAACTTGTTTGTTTTCGTTGTGCTTTGGATACTATTTTTCTTATAGAGTGAATGAAAAAGAAAAGACAAAATTAGAAATCATTCAAGAAATTATGGAGAACGAATGGTATTATGGGGTGGAAGACGAAGATATTTCTAATACTCTTGAAAATAAAATGATTCTTTCTTTGCAAGACCCAGTAAAGGATCCGTATACAAAATATTTAACTTCTCTTGGGTCTTTGGCTGATTCTTATACTGGAATTGGGGTAACTATTCATGCCTATGGTGATTATTATATTATCAGTGAAATATCATCTAAAGCGACAATAGATGCTGGAGTAAAAGTTAATGATTTGTTAGTTTCTATTAATGGTGTTGATTTAAAAGGTAAAACTATAGAGGATATTCAATCAATGATTACTAATAAAAGTAATGTTGCTTTGGGTCTTGTAAGAGATGGATCTTTAGATCCTAATAATAAATTTACAATTAATGTACCAGTTAAAAGCTATGAGCCTATAACTGTCTTTACAAAAGAATATGAAAATACTTCATATGTTCAAATTACTGAATTTAATTCAGATACTGCAGAATATATTAGAAATTATTTTGAAACTTTGAATAATGAATTACCGTTAAATCTAATCATAGATTTGAGGGGAAATCCTGGTGGATACATTAGTGCTGTTCAACAAGTTTTAGATATTTTTGTCAGGGCTAATAAAGTTGTAATGTATACAGAAGACAAACATGGTAGTATTTCTACAGTTAAAACTATAGATGATGATGATTATTTGTTTGAAAAAATATATGTATTAATTGATAATAATAGTGCTTCTGGAGCAGAAGCTTTGGCAGCTGCTATGGATTATCATTTAAATAATGTTGTTTTATATGGAGATACAACATTTGGAAAAGGAAGTGCTCAAAAAACATATCATTTTGAAGATGGCACATATTTCCACTATACATATGCAATATGGAAAACTCCTGCAAATAAAACAATAAATCATATTGGTGTTGTACCAAGTGTTATGGATGTTAATACAGGTATTTCTAGCGTTGATTTATACGAGGAAGAATATAAATTATATGACTATGGAAAAGGTGTAAAGAGCTTACAAATTATATTGTCAAAATTGGGTTTATATACAGGGCCAATTCATTCTTTTTTTGATGAGGAAACAAGAGATGCATTAATTGCTTTCCAAACAAACAATGGCTTAACCCCAACTGGAAAATATGATGCTGCTACATTAGGCTTTTTTGCAAAATTAATTTATGATGATAAACTTGAGTTCCAAAACAATCAATTAGAGACAGTTTTGGGATTGATTGGCTAGAGGTGAGAAAATGTTTGATTTGGTTAGTAAGTTTTCTCCACAAGGAGATCAAGAAAAAGCAATAAAAGAATTAAGTGATGGCGTATTAAAAGAAAATAAAAGATATCAAGTCTTACTAGGTGCTACTGGCACAGGTAAGACTTTTACCATTTCTAACGTTATTAAAAATGTAAATAAACCTACTATTATTATGGCTCACAATAAAACTCTTGCAGGGCAACTCTATGCTGAACTTAAAGAGTTTTTTCCTAATAATAGGGTTGAGTATTTTATTTCTAATTTTGATTTTTATCAACCCGAGGCCTATTTGCCTAAAACCGATACATACATAGATAAGAATGCGTTAACAAATCAAGAAATAGAAATGATGAGAAGTAGTGCAATTAATTCTCTTATTGAAAGAAAAGATACTATCGTTGTGGCCTCTGTTGCTGCTATATATGGGCTTGGTGACCCTAGTGAATATAGTGCACTTGTTTTTAATGTTGTTAAAGGGGAGACTATAGATAGAAAAGCATTTCTAGCAAAGCTAGTAGAAGCTCAATATTATAGAAATGATGTCGATAGAACCCCAGGAAGTTTTAAAGTAAGAGGAGAAAATATCGAGGTATCAGTTGCCACTAATGATGATTACTATATCAGAATAGAATTATTCGATGATTTAGTTGAAAGGATATGTAAAGTTGATGTATTAACAAATAAGGTGTTGGAAACATATAGTGTATATCCTTTTTATCCTGCTTATGCCTATTCTTCATCAAAGGAGAGAATTTTAAGGGCTATTCCCTCAATAAAAGAAGAGCTAATAGAAAGACTTAAATATTTTAAAGATAATGGAAAATTGCTTGAGGCACAAAGATTAGAAGAAAGAACTAATCATGATATGGAGTCTTTAAAGGAACTTGGTACGTGTCCAGGTGTGGAAAACTATAGTGCTAAAATTGATGGCAGAAAGAGCGGAGAAACCCCATATACATTATTTGATTATATTGATGGGGAATATATGATAGTTATTGATGAGTCACATGTCTCTTTACCACAATTTAGAGGAATGTTTAATGGAGATAGAAGCAGGAAAGAAACGCTTGTTGAGTATGGATTTAGACTTCCTAGTGCACTTGATAATAGACCATTAAAATTCGAGGAGTTTGAAAAGAAGGGAAACAATATTATTTTTGTTAGCGCAACTCCTGGAGACTATGAATTAGAGAAAGTAAATGGAAAAGTAAGTGAACAAATTATAAGGCCAACGGGATTAGTTGATCCAAAGGTTAGTGTTGTTTCTAAAACTAATCAAATAGATGATATTGTGGAAAGAATAAATGATAGAATCAAGAAAAATGAAAGAACATTAGTTACTACTTTAACTATTAGAATGGCAGAGGATTTAACAGCTTATTTAAAAAACTTAGGATATAAAGTTGCATATTTACATAGTGAAACCAAAACACTTGAAAGAACACAAATAATTTATGAATTAAGAAAAGGTAAATATGATATTTTAGTGGGAATAAACTTATTAAGAGAGGGATTAGATATCCCAGAAGTTTCTCAAGTGCTTATATTGGATGCAGACAGTGAGGGATTTTTAAGAAGTAGTAGATCGCTTATTCAAATTATAGGTAGAGCTTCTAGAAATGCAAATGGAGAAGTTGTTATGTATGCAGATAACATGACTGATTCAATGAAAGCGGCAATTATGGAAACTGAACGTAGAAGAAATATTCAAACAGAATATAATTTGAAGCATAATATAATTCCTCAAACTATAATAAAAGAAATAAGAAAACCAATAAAATTAAAAGAAGATTATAAAGATTATTTTACTAGTAAATCTAAAAAGATATCTAAAAGAGAAAAAGAAGTAATGATATTGGATTTAGAAAAAGAGATGAAAGAAGCTGCGAAATTATTGGATTTTGAGAGGGCTATGCAACTTAGAGATATTATTTTCGAATTAAAAGGAGATATTGGTAATTAATTGTTTAAATTTAAAAATCAATTTGTTATACTTATGTAGGCTAAGGGAGGAATCTTAATGTTAGTATTAAATATTATATTCATGATTATATCTGTACTTATAATCGTTATTACATTGTTACAAAGTGGAAAAGATAGTGGACTAGGTGTAATTGGTGGACAAAGTATTGCTAATACATTTGCAGATAAAAAAGAAAGAGGTCCTGAAGTGGTTGTTTCAAGAATTACTTTTGTTTTAGGAATCTTATTCTTTACTCTAGCAATTATAATGCACTTCTTAATGGGAAGATAATAAAGGAATCTTTGCAAAGCAAAGATTTTTTTTTAGGAGGGATTGGATTGAAAGAGGTATTAGCCTATAGACAAATAAAAAAAGATAATACAAAAATAACAATAAGACTTTTATGGGTATTTTTTGCTGTATTATTTATCTTTTGTGTTGTATGTTTTATTAACCCAATGCAAGAAGATTTTGCTACCACAATGGGCTATGTGTTTTTAGTATTATGTATCATATATGTTCTTATTATATGGCTTGTTTCTAAGGCGGGAGAAAAAATAAGGAGATTAAATACATATCCTAAAGAGGCAATAGTATATGATCATGATTTTATTTTTATATATGATGATACAATAAGACAAATTAAAGTATCAGATATAACAAAAGTAAAAGGTGTAAAAGATACTGTATCTGGTCCATATATTAATTTTGAATTTAAAACAGGATATATAGTAATTATTACTAATACAGAAAAATATAAAATAGAGCAACTTGAAAACGTTGATGCTAGCGTAGCATTAATAAAAAAATATATAAATAAATAAAAAAAGGAGAATGTTTATTCTCCTTTTCCATTTGCATAATCTACTAGAGCATCATAGTCAGTTACATAATTAACTTCAAGTGCTACTAATTGAATAATATACTCAAACTCCATTTTTGCTTTTTTCTTTGTTGCATCATACATTTGATATGCATATGATCCATCAGGATTTAATTTGCAAGTTATGTATGTGTCTGGATCATCTGGATATCCACCAATCAATAGAGTTTTATTATCTAATCCGATAGATTCTTTGAAACTCTTATCTGTTACATTTAATTTGTGTAAACTATTTGTAACTGAAGCATCAGTAGTTAATGGATATAATTCTAAATCTCCAAATTCTCCACCATTAGTACACATATAGAATGAAACTAAATCAGGTGGAAATTCGAATGAACTTTCATCTTCGATTTCTACAAGAAGTGGTTCAACATCATCTGTGATACCTAAATATAATTTTAAAACTGCTTCATATCCAAGCATTGGACGGAAAAATGCGGCATACTCTGATCCTGTTTCATCTAAAGCATCCACTAAGTCTGTTAATTCAATCTCTACTAGAGCCATAATTCATTACCTCACTTTTTATAATAGTATACTTTATTATATCTAAATTTTCACTATTTAAAGCCTAAAAAAGTAGTATTTGTGGTAGAATACTAGAAGGAGTGGTTAATGATGTCTTTTTCAATAGATGTTAAAGAAGAAATAGTTAGATATGAGTTTGCTAATGATGGCGAAAAAAAAGCATTATTATCATCGCTTGCTAGAATAAATGGAACAATCTCTATGGGTAAGGGTGGAGTCGCTTTAGAAATAAGAAGTGAAAATGCCAAGATTGCAAAATTGTTATTTGTGATAATTAAGGATTTATACAATGTTGACGCTAGAATTCTTGTAGCTAAAAAAATGAAACTAAAGAAGAATAATGTTTATTTATTACAAGTTGGTAATAGAGGGATCGAGATTCTTGAAGATTTACAAATTTATAAAAATGGTAAATTAGATCATAATCCAAACAAAGATATTTTGAAGAATACAGGAGATTTAAGAGCCTACTTGATGGGAAGTTTTTTAGCGAGTGGTAGTGTAAATGACCCTGTAAGCAAAAATTATCATTTAGAGATAACAACTCATAGTGATAAGCATGCTGAATTTCTAACTAAAATTATTTCTAAATTTGAGCTTAATGCAAAAATTATTAAAAGAAGAAATGTCTATGTGGTTTATATTAAAAAGAGTGAAGAAATTAGTGACTTCCTAAGAATTATTAACGCAAATAACTGTGTTTTGGATTTTGAAGAAGAGAGAATAAATAAAGATTATTGGAACTCAAATAATAGATTAACTATATGTGAGGTATCAAATGAGGTTAAAACCATAAAATCTGCGAATACTCAATTAGAGTACATAGAAAAGATATATGCCCACTCTAAAGAATATCTCCTTGATGAAAAGGATAAAAAAATTATAAGTATAAGAAAAGAAAACCCAGAAGCTAATATGCAAGAAATTGCTGACATATTCAATTCTTTATATGGGACTAATGTTAGCAAAAGTGGTATAAATCATCGTCTTAGAAAAATAAAAGAAATAGCCAATAATATTGAGGAGTAAAGGCATAAATAATATAATAAAAATGTTATGGAGGGAGAAATAAAACATGGCTAAAAAATATGTTTACTTATTTAGCGAAGGAAACGCTAGTATGAGAAATACGCTTGGTGGTAAAGGTGCTGGATTAGCAGAGATGACAAGCATTGGTTTACCAGTTCCAGGTGGATTCACAATTTCTACTGAAGCTTGTGTTAGATACTATGATGATAATGAAACATTACATCCAGAAATCAGAGAAGAAGTTTTAGTAGCATTAGAAAAATTTGAAAATAGTGTTGGTAAGAAATTAGGAGATAAAAACAATCCATTATTATTATCAGTAAGAAGTGGTGCTAGAGTATCAATGCCTGGTATGATGGACACTGTTTTAAACTTAGGTATCAATGATGAAATCGTTGAAACTTTAATTGAATTAACAGGTAATGCACAATTTGCATATGACTCTTATAGAAGATTCATTCAAATGTATAGTGATGTTGTTATTGGATTACCAAAGTCTAGTTTTGAAAGAATTATCGATAAAATGAAAGAAGAAAAAGGAGTTAAACTTGATAATGAGTTAACTGCAGATGACTTCAAAGAATTAGTAAGATTATTCAAACAATACTATAAAGATACAAAGGGAGAAGATTTCCCAACAGATCCAAAAGTACAATTAATGACTGCAATCGAGGCTGTATTCAAATCATGGAACAACCCAAGAGCTATCTATTATAGACAAATGAATGAAATTCCTCATGAATGGGGTACTGCAGTAAATGTACAAATGATGGTATTCGGTAATAGAGGAGATAGATGTGCTACAGGTGTTGCCTTCTCTAGAAACCCATCTACTGGTGAAAACAAACTATATGGAGAATTCTTAATTAATGCACAAGGTGAAGACGTTGTTGCTGGTGTTAGAACTCCAATGGGAATTGAAGAATTAAAAGAAGTTATGCCAAGTGCATATGAACAATTTGTAAATACTGCAAAAACATTAGAAAAACATTATAAGAACATGCAAGATATGGAGTTTACAATTGAAAATGAAAAACTTTATATGCTTCAAACAAGAAATGGTAAGAGAACAGCTCAAGCTGCTCTTCAAATCGCATGTGATATGTATGATGAAGGTTTAGTTACTAAAGAAGAAGCTTTACTTCAAATCGAACCTAAGCAATTAGATAACTTACTTCACCCAACATTTGATACTAATGTATTAAAGAATACAAAAGCATTAGCAAGAGCTTTACCTGCATCTCCAGGTGCTGCATGTGGTGCTGTAGTATTCACTGCTGAGGAAGCTGTTAAATGGGTAGAAGAAAAGAAACAAAAAGTAATCCTTGTAAGATTAGAAACTTCACCAGAAGATATCGAAGGTATGCACGTAGCTCAAGGTGTTCTTACAGTTAGAGGTGGTATGACTAGCCACGCTGCTGTTGTTGCTAGAGGTATGGGTACTTGTTGTGTTGCTGGTTGTGGAGAAATCGCTATGCACGAAGAAGAAAAATACTTCACATTAAATGGCGAAACAATCAAAGAGGGAGATTATATTTCTCTTGATGGAAGTACAGGTAATATTTACTTAGGACAAATCGCTACAGTTCCTGCTACTATAAGTGGAAACTTTGAAAGAGTAATGAACTGGGCTAATGAATTTAAAACATTAGGTGTTAGAACAAATGCTGATACACCAAGAGATGCTAAGCAAGCAAGAGAATTTGGTGCTGAAGGTATTGGTCTTTGTAGAACAGAACATATGTTCTTCGAAGCTGACAGAATTAAAGCAATGAGAGAAATGATCGTTGCTAGAAGCGTAGAGCAAAGAGAAGCTGCTTTAGCTAAGTTACTTCCAATGCAAAGAAGTGACTTCGAAGGATTATTCAAAGCAATGGAAGGTTGTCCAGTTACAATCAGATATCTAGACCCACCTCTACATGAATTCCTTCCTAAAGAAGAAGTTGAAATCGAAGAGATTTCTAAAGAACTTAATATAACAGTTAAGGAATTACATGAAGTTATCGATTCATTACACGAATTCAACCCAATGATGGGACACAGAGGATGTAGATTAGCTGTTACATATCCTGAAATTGCTAAGATGCAAACAAGAGCTGTTATTGAGGCTGCTTTAAATGTAAGAAAAGAAACAGGATATGATATTGTTCCTGAAATTATGATTCCACTTGTTGGTGATTTAAAAGAATTAGAATATGTTAAAGCTGTAGTAGTAGAAACTGCTGATTCTATTATTAAAGAAGCAAACAGCGATATGGTATACAAAGTAGGTACAATGATTGAGTTGCCAAGAGCTTGTGTAAACGCTGATGAAATTGCTAAAGAAGCAGAGTTCTTCTCATTTGGTACAAATGACTTAACTCAAATGACATTTGGATTCTCAAGAGATGACGCAGGTAAATTTATAAAAGATTACACAGATAAGAAAATTTACTTAAATGACCCATTCCAAAGATTCGATATCGAAGGAACTGGAAAACTTGTAGAAATCGCTGTAAACAAGGGTAAAGCTACAAGAAGTAATATCAAGCTAGGTGTATGTGGAGAACATGGAGGAGATCCTACTTCTATAGAATTCTTCCATAAGGTTGGATTAACTTATGTATCTTGCTCACCATATAGAGTACCAATCGCTAGATTAGCTGCTGCTCAAGCTGCAATCAAAAATAAATAAGTAGTTAAATATAAATTATATGAAATTAAAAATTGCTCATGAAATATTCATGAGCTTTTTTTGTTATATATAAAGTAAAATAAAAAGCTCCAAGTAGGAGCTTTAGTTTGTTAATTAGAAATTAACATTTGATCTAGTATCGAATAATTCTCTCCAATCTTCAAGATTGCTTACATCAGTAACTTGAGTTTGTTCATTTAATAGACCTTTATTTTGCTCTGCAGCATTTACAATATCTGCTGTAGTAGCTATTGGTTCAGTTGGCTTAGTTAAATCATCATCTTCAAATAGTGAATCCCAACTAAAGTCTGCATCTTTTAGCCATTCATCAACGTTTAAGTCATCTAGTGCTTGGTTATCAATTTCCATGTTAGTGAAAGATGTATCATCATCACCACCACTTGATGCTGCACCAAAATCATCATCGTCATCATCATCAAAATTAATATCTGGTGTTTTTTGAATTGCATATTTATCTAACTTATCAATCTTATACATTGCATCATATTGGCAACGTAGTGCAATATCATAATATCCATCAACATCGAATGTGAATACTTTAGGATTCCATTTAACATCAATTTTTTGTTCACCCTTAATATAAGAAGAGTCTTTCCAGAATTCTACTTGGTGAAGTTTTGCAGGTTGTTCACGTAATAGTTTTACAATTGAAGTACCTTCGCTTAATGTTAATAATTCTTCAGGTTTAATAAGAGCTCTTGAAGCAAGAGAGTAAGATATACTTTCTTTTCCTTCTTGAGATACAGAAACGTTCTTTTCTCTTGTAGTTTTTTCACCACAAATCTTAGAGAAGTATTCAGCAGTTTCATTGTCGTTACTTGCTAGGAACACTTGCATGTTACAGTTAGAACTAATAATTTTTGCTACATCAGCAGTATATTTTGCGTTTAATTGAGATAATGCTTGAATAATAAGCATGAATGAAATTCCTCTTGATCTAGCAACAGTAATCTTGTTATCCATACCTGGAATAACTGGCATGTTTGCAAATTCATCAATAATGAAGTTTACTGGAGAAGGACATTTACCATCTTTTCCTTCAGGTCCACTAGCGAGTTCTACTAGGGCTTTATAAGCTTGAGTAATAAATAATGAAGCGAACACGTGTCTGTTTTCTTTTTCATCAGGGATGATTAAGAATACAACTGTAGGTCTTCTACCGATATCTTTGAAATCGATATCATTGTTACATGTTATGTATTGAATATCAGGGTCAGCGAATGAAGTAAGATCTGCTAAAGCAGTAGAGATAATAGATTCTCTAGTTCCACTTTCAGGAGCATTAACTGCAGCAGCAGCAATTCTCTTCGCATTACTTGATGCATCTCTTATATTAAAATAAGACTTTAATAAATCTACTCTTAATGAAAGGATTGAATAAATAGTACCAAGGTTAAATCTTTGTTCTGTAATACCTAAATCTCTGATTTCACTATCTTCAAGCATAGCAAGCAATAAACCTTGAACCATACTCTTACCAGATTTTACCCAATATGGGTCGTTTGCTTTTCTTTGAGATTCTGCATATACAGTGTCACATAAGTCTGAAATTGATTCTTGTGCTTTTGATTTTAAAGAAAGAGATTTTCTTTCAGCTTCAATCATTGCATCTTTCATATTAGAAAAGGCATAACCACCAAACTCAAACCATACTTCATTGAATGCGCTTTTATCACCAGCTAATTGTAATTTAGGATAAGATTCAACTTTGTCAGTATGTCTTTTAATTAAATCCTTTTGAACTAAAGCTTCTTGGTATTCTGCATATGCCATATGACATGGGTTCCAACAACTTGATTTCTTCATACCTTCACGAAGGTTTATAGAAATAACATCATAACCATTAGCTTTGTATAATTTTGTTTGAGAAGCGTAAAGTTCACCTTTAGGGTCAGTTACAACAACTGATGGGTGAGACTTACTTCTACCTAATAATTGCATAGTTGGAATAACGAAACGAATAGTTTTACCAGATCCAGTAGAACCGATAATCAAACAGTGGTATCCGCCTCTATAGTTGGCGTATGTTTTGTTACCAACTCTTTTTGTTTGAACAACGAAACCATTTATTTCATATTTGTGGGCATCATCATAGGCAACTTTAGGGAATAAATGATCTACTTCTTTATCAGTTAACCATCTAGCACTACCTTTTTGGTCAGAGTTAACATCATAGTCACCTCTAGTCATTTGCTTTGGTGTACCTCCATCAGAGGTTTTTGTAACTGAGAATAGACCAATCATTCCACACAAGAATAACATAACTACACTACATGTAATGACTAATCCAATAAATTCATCATCCACAAGTTGGGCACCAAAATTGAATTCAGCTGGAATAAAATCTTCCAAGAAATAAGCCAAAGCAAAACCTAAACCGCCAGAAATAAATAGCACTATAAGCAGTTTACCTAGAAAACCGCCTTTTTTCTTTTCTTTTTTCTCGGCCATAATTAACACATCCTTTACGTTTATATTATAATATAAACGGAGATAATTTAAACAATTATTAGTTTTTTTTTGTTAAGAGGTGAATTATTGTGAATAAGTTTATTATAGGAGAATGTGTTGACTATACTTATGATGGCAAAGGTATTGTAAAGGGCGAGGGGGTAACTGTTTTTGTTCCTAATATAATACGTGGGGAAAAAGCAAAAGTTGAAATTGTTCATAAAAGCAACAATCAAACCTTAGGTGTGGTTAAAGAGTTTATTAAAACCGAGCCAAATAGGGTTACACCAAAATGTAGATTTTTTAAAGAATGTGGAGGATGTGCACTTCAACATATGGATTATGCTTCACAATTAGCGTTTAAAAAAGAACACGTAAAAGAATGTCTTGCTAAAATAGGTCATATTAATATGGAAGTTAATGATACTTTAGGGATGGAAGTGCCATATAATTATAGAAATAAAACTCAAGTGCCATTTTCTAGTAAAAAAGGAAAGATAAGATATGGTTTTTATAAGCAAGATACACACGATGTGGTTCAATTTGATAAATGCTTAATTCAAACAACATTGGCAGATGAGGTTTTGCAATACACAAAGGAATTAATGACTAAGTTCAAAATTGAGGCATATGATGAGGATAAAAGAAAAGGTGTTATAAGACATGTGCTTGTTAGAGTTGGAGTTCATACAAATGAAGCGATGATAGTTTTGGTTACTAATGTGGATAACTTTCCAAATAGAAAGTTACTTGTTAAGGAATTATTAAAGAAGTTCCCTTCAGTTAAAACTATTGTTCAAAATATAAATCATAGAGATACAAATGTTATATTGGGGGAAAAAGAATTTACTCTATTTGGTAAGGGATATATAGAAGATTATATATTAGGTGTTAAATTTAAGATATCAAGTAAGTCTTTCTACCAAGTGAATCCAACACAAACTGAAGTGCTATATTCTAAAGCAATCGAAATGGCAAAATTAGATAAAAATGATCTAATTATTGATACTTATTGTGGTATAGGAACTATTGGTTTAATTGCTAGTAAACATGTTAATAGAGTTTTGGGGGTAGAAATAGTAAAAGAAGCTATTGTGGATGCCAAAAACAATGCAAATATTAATGATATTAAAAATGCAACATTTGTTTGTGATGATGCTGCTAGATTTATGGTGGATTTATCTATTGCAAATGAAACTGTAGATGTAATATTTTTAGATCCTCCAAGAAAAGGACTTGATACATCATTAATTGAGTCAGTTTTAAAATTAAAACCTAGAAAAGTTGTTTATATTTCTTGTAATCCTTCAACTTTGGCAAGGGATTTAGCATATCTTAAAGAATTATATAATATAACAGAGGTGCAACCTGTTGATATGTTCCCACACACATATCATGTGGAGACAATAGTGTTGCTATGTCTAAAGGATGCCAAAAAGTAGTAAAATACACTGAAATTATGTGTTTTGAACTATTTTTTAGACATTTTATCTTCAATATAGATATTGATGGAAGTCGTGAAAAGACTATAAAAGACTACATAAAGGTTAGTGTAGTTGCTAACCTAGAGTGTGGGAATATGTAAATTAAAGAAAAAGAAATGATATTATCCTCGCTATAAAGAGAAATAATTTTGACGAAATATTATAAGTATGAAATAATTGTAACATATTAATAGGAGGTTTATTTATGAAAGCAGAACCAGAGAAAATTATAGATACTATGTTTGATAATAGAAGACAATATCAAATACCTGTTTACCAAAGAAATTATGATTGGAAAAAAGATAATTGCTTAGCGCTATTTAATGATGTTATTACAGCCTATGATAATTCCAGAACACATTTTTTAGGTACTGTTGTTCAAGTTCAACAAGATGAGGAACACGGTCTAAAACATTTTATTATTGTTGATGGCCAACAAAGAATGACTTCTATTTATCTTTTATTAAAAGCGTTATATGACAAATGTGATGAATCTGATAAAGATGAATTGAAAGGACTTTTGTTTAACGAATCTAATTCTAGAGAATATAACAGACAAGAAAAAAATAAATTGAAATTAAAACCTATCAAAAGCGATAATGAACAGTTTATTTATCTTATGAATAATCAATTAGAAAGAATGAATAAATCTTCTAACATTTTTATAAATTATGATTATTTTATACAATTAATCAATAAAGCAATCGAATCTGGATATAAAGTAAAAAATATTCTTTCTGGATTAAAAAAATTAGAAATTGTTATGATTTCTTTAAAAGAACCAAATGATGACCCGCAAGTTATTTTTGAAAGAATCAATTCAACAGGGGAAGATTTAAAATTAGCTGATTTAATAAGAAATTACTTATTAATGACTGATTTAAATATGGATTTTCTATTTGAAGAGTATTGGTTACCTATGGAATTAGCATTAGGTAAAAACGAAATTAATAAATATTTCCTAACATATATTATTTTTAAAGTCGGTGAAGTAAAAGAAGCAAATGCATATCAAATATTTAAGAAATGGGCAGATGATTCTAAATTAAGTCACGAAGAAATTATGAAGGATTTAAAATATTATTCTAAATTTTATCAAGCTTTTGTTGGCTTAAATAACGAATATTCTGACGAAATTAATAATATTTTATCTGCTTTTAGAAGTTTGAATCAATCAACAATGTATCCTTTTTTATTTAGTATTTTTTCAGATTATGAAGAAAATTTAATTGATGAAGAAATATTATTGCAAGTGTTAATGTTTTATTTAAATTATACTATAAGAAGACTAGTTGTTGGAATTCCATCAAATTCATTGAGAGGTTTATATAGAACTTTATATAAAAGAATATTTAAAACCGAGAAATCCAAAGAGGAATATTTAGATACTATATATGCTTTTATGGCTAATGATTTAGCTTCTACTAAAGATGCAACTCCGAATGACACTAATTTAAAAGAAAAATTAATGAATGAAAACATTTATAAAAATAGAAATTTATGCAAATATTTATTATCAATTCTTGAAAATGGGATTAATACAATTAAAGAAAAAGTTCAAATTGATTCATCTACAACTATTGAACACATTATGCCTCAAAACAAAGACAATTATGATTGGAAAATAGAAATAGGTAATAATTTTGAATTAGTTTATGAAAAATATTTACACACTTTAGGTAATTTATCATTGACTGGTTACAATAGTGAACTTTCAGATAAACCATTTAAAGAAAAAGTTGACTTGATAAAAGGTAATTCTAAATTTGTATTATTAAACAAAGATATTATAGATAAAGAACATTGGAATGAGAAAACTATCGTTTCTAGAGCGGATAGATTGAGCAGTAAACTGTTACAGGACTTAAAACTACCTGATGTTTTTGGTAAAAAAGTAAATAAATCTACAGAAAATTGTCATAAAGTATATGATATTGTTGATTTTACAGGTAAAAAACCTAGTAACTTTATCTTTTTGGGTGAAAATGTTGAAGTATCTACAGTTAAAGAAATGTTTGTTAAATTCATTGAATTATTACATACATTGGATTCGGAAAAATTATATAATATGGCTCAAAATAATTGGAAAAGTACAAATGCTACAACCCCTATGTTATCGTGTGATCCATCGAAATTAAGGTCTGAGGCAGAAATCTTAAATACAGGTATATTTGTAGAAACTAATAGAAGTTTTAATGATATTGTTCGTTCTATTAAATATTTACTAGAGGAATATGATGTTGATTTAGATGATTTTGTTTTCTATATTGCTTAGTATTTGATTATTATGTAGTGATAAAATAATGATTGGAGAAATATGCATTTTTAATTATTTAAAGAAATGCAAAATTGTAGAAAATTTTGATAAAATATAAAAAACTTTCACAAGCAAAAAAAAGGTAAGTTTACTCCATAGAGCATGCTTACCTTTTCTTTTGTTTATAAAATAAGATTTAATTGAGAATATATTTATGTTAATTTGTATTTTTTTTGAGAAAATTATGATATAATTTTAGTACAATTAATCGAAAAAAGTAGAAAGTAGTGGTGAAGATAATATGGGATTTAAAAGTTATTGCTGGAGCATTGGAACCACAAGTTTTAGAGTTGATCAATTAAACTATAAAAATGAGTGTCAATTGAGATATTTAAATGAATTATTTACTTTAAATCCTGATATGAAATGGGATAAAGCACTACAAACCAAATATTTTGATTTATTGGTTTCTAAAGATTTTATTGAGGATTATGATGCAATTAAAGATAAGGATGCAAGAGAAAAAACATCTGGATTGGCTGATATTGGTTTGGTTTATAGAGAAAGTAGACATATTACACCAATAGGAGATTTAATTAATAAAATATCACTATCTGGCGATTTTAGTTCTGATAACATATTAGAAATTCCAAAGGATAGTTATGTGTATCTTTTGCAATTTTTAAAATATCAAATTAATGATAATGCTATTCAAATTAAACCTTTTGTTGCATTGTTGTATATGCTATCAAAACTTGAATATTTGACTAGAGAAGAATTTACTTATTTGTATCCTACTTGTATGAATAATAATGATGTATTAAAGACAACAGCGGATATTTTAAGTTCGAGAGGAAAAATCTCTGTTGATAATTTGCTTATTAAAAAGATGATGTCTATGGATAATTATCAAGAAGCATATAACTTATTAATGACGAGCGATGTAATAGATGAACCTGTAATGGAACAAATAGGCATGAATAGAAAAAGTGGAAAGTATGATAGACCATTTGCTAAAGTATATAATGTTTTGAAAACTTTAGTTATAGATAGAGAGAGTTTAAATAATTGTGAAAAAATATTGTTGTTGAAACAATTAAAAGATGCATTTTCGAAAATAAACGCAAATCAAGCTTCTACTTGGAAGTCTATGTTTAAACTTTATAAAAACACAAAGTTTAATGAAGAATATTTATTATATTTTTATGGATTAAATATTTGTTCATGTAGCACTGAAGAAGAGTTTAAGGATTGTTTCTTTAAAACATGGCATTTAATGAAGTGGAAATCTACATTAGAAGACTATTATGACTTAAATAAACGTTATTTCAATTTAACAGATATTATCAAATATGAAAATGGTAGATTTAGATTAGTTGAAATCGCAGAGTATTATTTCAATGATATTGTAGAAAAAATGTTGTTTAAGCCAATGATTTCTAATGATAATTATGAACAATATTTTACTAATTATCTTGAAATAGATAAAATATATCCTGAATGTAATAAAACTGAAGCAGATATTACTAATACGATTAATGCTAAATATGGAAGAACGATTGTTCCTGGAAAATTAGAGGAATATTTAAAAGATATTAAAAATAATGCTTTTATTAAAATGATAGAAGAAAAATTAGGAGAAGAGGTGCTTCTTGAATTACTAGATTGTTTTAAAACTAGAAATGATAATAGAATTAAAGAATTAGTAACGGATGACGCCACTCCATCTACTATATTTGAATACATTCTAGGTATTATATGGTATCAAGTTAGTGGGAGAATAGGTAGATTGGAAGAGTATATGAATCTAACTTTAGATGCTAACTTCATGCCTAAAACACATGCTCCAGGTGGAGACGCCGATCTAGTATTTAACTATCCTAAATCAATTTCATATCCTAAGCATGATATGTTGTTAGAAGCAACTCTAAGTGAATCTACTGGTCAAAGACATATGGAATGGGATCCTGTAGCAAGACACTTGGAAAATCATATGAATAAAACCCACAACAAACATGATTATGTTTTATTTGTCGCAGGGGTATTGGATGATAGAACAGTAAAAGCGTTTAGAGCAATGAAGTTTTTTCCAATAGATATAAGAGGAGAAGAAGTTGGTTTAAAAATTATTACTTTAGATGTGGATTGTGTTAAAGCTATTATAGAAAAGAAGAAGACATATACTGAATTGTATGATATATTTGATGAATCTTATAATTCTATCCAAAATGGAATGGATTGGTATAACAATACACTAGTACAAAAAATATAAAAATTAAATTAGCCTTATTGTTGTAATATAAGGCTTTTTTTGTTATAATTAGATGCATAAGATGCCTAAAAAGGAAATGGTGAATTAAATGAGTAAATTCAATATAAAAAATAGAAGATATTTAGGAAGTAAAGCAAAGTTATTATCATTTATTTCGGAAGTAGTAAATAAGGAATGTGAAAATATTAATATATTTTTAGATTTGTTTGGCGGAACAGGTAATGTGGCTTGGAATTTTAATAATCAATATACAACAATAATGGTTAACGATATTTTAATGTCTAATTATCTTTCTTATATAGCATGGTTTGGTAGTCAAGAGATTGATGAAGGTAAAATTAGTGACTTAATTGTAAAATATAATGAATTAGAAATATTAGAAGACAATTATTTTTCAAATAATTTCTCTAATACTTTTTTTAGTGAACTTAATTGTAAAAAAATAGGATATATAAGAGAAGATATTGAAAAACAATTTAATAATGGAGAATTAAATGAAAGAGAAAAAGCAATTTTAATAACATCTCTATTATATGCAATGGATAGAATTGCAAATACTGTAGGGCATTATGATGCTTATAGAATGAATGGTGATTTAAATAAAAATCTTGTTTTAGAAGAACTAGACTTACCAACAAGAGAAGTTAATTTAAACAATATTATTTATAGAGAGGATGCAAATTCATTAATTAGAAGAGTTGTTGCAGATTTAGTGTATATCGACCCACCATATAATTCACGTCAATATTGTGATGCTTATCATTTACTTGAAAATGTGGCTTCATGGGAAAAACCAGAAGTATTTGGCGTTGCTAAAAAAATGGATAGAAGTAATTTGAAAAGTAAATATTGTACACATACAGCTCCAAAACAATTTGAAGATTTGATTAATAATATCAATGCTAGATATATTTTAGTTTCATATAACAATATGGGAACTAAAGGTGCAGGTAGATCACAAGCTAAAATTAGTGACGATGATATAATGCGAATATTATCCGCTAAAGGAAAAGTTAAAGTATTTGAAAAGGAATTTAACCAATTTAATACTGGTAAAACAGATATAGAAGATCATAAAGAAAGATTATTTTTATGTTTTGTAGGTGAACAAGCCACAGAATATGAAAGTGAAGAAAAAATAAATGGTTATGCAAAATCACCTTTAAACTATACTGGTGGTAAATATAAACTGTTACCTCAATTATTAGAAAAATTTCCACCACACTTTAATTCATTTGTTGACCTATTTGGTGGTGGATTTAATGTTGGTGCTAATATAGAATGCAATACAATTGTGTATAATGATAAACAAAAAGAAGTTGCTCGATTAATAAAATTGTTTTACAAATATGATTACTCAGTAATTATAAAAAAAATCGAAAAAAACATTGCAAAGTACGAATTGTCTAACACTTATGAAAATGGATATGAATATTACGATTGTGAAAGTGATTCTGGTGTAGGTAGTTATAATAAAGAAAAATATACTAAGTTAAGAGAAGATTATAATTCCTTAAAAAGAGATAGCGAAGAAAAGGATTTTCTTTTGTTAACATTAATAATCTTCTCATTTAACAATCAAATTAGATTTAACTCTAATGGTGAATTTAATATGCCTGTAGGTAAGAGGGATTTCAATTCATCATCTAGAAAAAACATTAAGGATTTTGCACTAAAAATCAAAAACAAAACTATTTTATTCCAAAATAAAGATTTTAACAAAATAGATTATTCTAATTTAGAAAATCCATTCTTTTATTGTGATCCTCCATATTATTTAGGAATAGCTTCATATAACGAAAATAATGGCTGGACAATTAAAGAAGAAAGAAAGTTGTTGAAATTCTTAGAAAAATTAAATGAAGAAGGAATACCTTTTGCGTTATCTAATGTCATTGAACATAAAGGTAAAGTTCATGAAGAATTAAAGCAATGGATTGATAAAAATCATTTTAATTTAATTTATATAAAAGCAAGTTATAGCAATTCAAATTATCAAATAAAGGATAAAGAAGCTGTAACTAGAGAAGTGTTAATTACAAATTATTAAAAAAATTCGAGGTGTAGTAGTATGGATACAGTAAAATTTGATTCTAAAATCTTATCATCATCACACATTAATTTTTTATTTGGTGCAGGAGTTAATGGTACTGCTTTTCCACAAATTAATAAATTTAGTAAATCATTAGAATTATTGAAAAATTTATTAGAAGAACCTTTTCAAAATTTTGAAGATGGTGTAGATAAATTAAAAACAGATGACGATAAAAAACAAGTTTTAGATTTGTTTGTGGAAGAGTTTAATGATTTCTCTAAATCAATAGATTTTAATCATAAGTCAATAAAACATATTGAAATACTATTTTCTTATATCAACAGACTAATTGAAGAATCTGAAAATAGAACTAAAACAACTAAGCAAGTTAATATTTACACCCTTAATTATGATATGATTGTCGAAAATGTATTAGAAAATCTTGGATATTTATGTAATTCTATTTCATCTTCTAATATAAAAAATCACGATAAGTTCTTTTATATGGTTGGATATAACTTCTTATTTAATAAATTTGTACCAACTTATTTAGTTTCTAAATTGCATGGAGATATAAATAATCCTATTTTACCAGGAATAAATAAGTATGACTCAATGATATTAGCAAATAGATTTGAGATATTATTTAAAATGAAAGAAAAATTGTCTAGAGAAAATTCTGTGCTTATTGTTATTGGATATTCAGGAAATGATGAACATATTAACAAAATTTTAAAAGATTGTATTTCGTCAGGATTAACAATTTACTGGTTTAAATTTAAAAAAGAAGATTATGTTCCTGAAAATATGGTAGATAGTATTACAATTATAGAAAACGAAGAAGGCATTGATACTACATTGAAATGTTCAAATATGGTGAAAGAGTTATGGGCAAAATCGTTGGAAGAATAGTTGAAGTTAAAGGACTTCAAGTTAGAGCAAAGCTTTTTAATTTATTACCTCCATATTTAGTTGAAAATGGCAAAAGAGAATCTGCTCCTAAAATAAATGGATTTGTCAAAACCAAGATAGGAATAGATACAATTATCTGTCAAGTGGTTGGTGAATATAGTGAGGAGATCGGTAATAACGTAAAATCTCATTTTTTAGATTTACAAGTAAAGGGCTATTTAGATAAAAATAAATTCATACAAGGTCTTAGAATATTACCGATTGTTTCTGCAAATATAGAATTATTAGATAAAGATGACTATGAAAATATTTATAATTCAGGTTCTCCTAGCACAATATTTATTGGAAATGATTTATTTGATGAAAATAAGGGGATAAATGTTGAGATTAATAAGTTAATACCTTCTCATATTGGCGTTTTTGGAAATACAGGAAGTGGAAAATCAAATACTTTAACTAAAATTTTACAGGAATATACTAATATATTGAATAAATATAGAACCAAAAATGGTAAATATTTGATTTTAGATTTAAACAATGAATATGGTAAATCTGCAATTTGCAAAGAAACAGAAAAAACAATTTATTCTTTATCTACAGGCAAAAAGTCATCATCAAAGAAAATTCCTTTAAATTTAAATTCGTTAAGCGAAGATGATTTCATAGTTTTAATGAATGCTTCACAAAAAACTCAAGCACCAGTTGTTAAAAACGCCTACAAAGAAATGAAAAAAGATGAAGAAGAAAGACGCGGAAAAGATTATTATTTAAATTACCTAAAAGTAATCATAAAAAACTCACGAAAATCATTGTTTCATTCAATGAGAGTATATCTAAAAGATTATTTCACAGGTCTAGATGGGTTCATTTTTAATTCTACTAAAGGGGAATTTTACTATAAAAATTCAGACGGCTCTATAGTTTATTGCAATAGGGATGAATTTGATAATGCTCTGGAAGATATTGATGTTATATTGCCCGAAGATAGTTTAGATAGATTCTTATTTGAACTATATTTTTCAGTTGCACATGAAAATGAAAACGGCGTAAATCTTGATTTTATGATGCCGTTAATAGCTAGAGCTAGGAAATTAATAAATGATTTCCGCAAGATTTTTGATTTTACAGAAGAATTTAAGGATATTTTTGATGATAAAAATGTTTGTATAGTACAACTTGGAAATGTTAATAGAGATATGAAAGAAATTGTGCCTTCTATAATAACAAACAATATATTTAATAGATTGGTTGAGAAAAAAGAAGAAGGGGAAATAAAACAAATTATAAATATAGTGGTGGATGAAGCTCATAATATTTTATATGAAGATAACAAAAATATTTTAAGTCATGAATCTGTCCTAGATGTTTTTGAAAAGGTAGTGAAAGAAGGAAGAAAATTTGGACTATTTTTAATGCTTGCTAGCCAAAGACCAAGTGATATTTCGCAAACTATCATTTCTCAACTTCACAATTATTTTATACATAAGTTAGTTAATCCATCTGATATTTTGAAAATAAGGAAAGCAGTTGCTTATATGGATGATGCTTCGCTAGATTTTATTACTATATTAGCTCCAGGAGAATGTATTGTTTCAGGAACAGCATTTCAAATGCCTACTTTTTTATATGTTAAACAAGTATCGAAAGAAAGCAGACCTAATTCTGAAAACGTTGTCTTGATTGGAGAAAATGGTTTATTAAATAATAAGGAAGAAGAAATATGATAGGTAAAAAAATAAATGGATTTATATCATTAACAGATAGTGAATATTCTTTTTGCTTAGATGAAAATAATCTTTATGGGAATCTTTTGAAAGATGAAAAACGTATAAAATTTGGTTCTTGTGAAAAAAATATGATTCCTTTCATTAAAGCAAAACGTTCTTTAGGTGGGACAATAGCTTTTTATAACTTTAGATATTCAAAAGAATTCTTTGATGATTCATTGTTTGCAAAAAGTTACGGAGTATTTTTATCTAAATTAATAGACAAAAATATTGAAGGATATGATGTGATAAGTTTTAAAGGTAAGGCAGTGAATAATTTTTATCCTCCAGCTTTAAGTGTAGAAGGGGTTGACAGTTTTGAATATCCAAATGAAGATGGATCAAAAACAATAAAACTAAAACCTTTTCTAGAAAAAAGTGATGAGATAGAGGCAAAAATTTACGATAAAAATGTTAGAATTAAACTAACTGTTTGTACTCCTGGTTCAATAGGAATTGATTCCACAAACTTAGGTGAAATATACACAACATTTAGAGTCATTTTTCAAGAAAAAATGCCTTTAGAAGATTTGTTGAAATGGGTTTTAGCTATTAAAAAAGTTTTTGCCTTTATATATTTTAGGAATGATATTACATTTGATGAAATAGAATTGTGGGAAAACACAAAAATAGGATTAAATAAAATAGGTAATCTGTTTTTATATGAAAATTTTGAAAATGATATTCCCCTAAAAGCTAGAGAGTGTGTAAAATTTTTAGGTATTAAGGATCATTTTAGAAATTTATTTCCGATTTTATTAGATGAAGAATTAAATTTACTATGTCTACCAAAAAGCAAACAAGACAGTTGGGTTGTTTCACCTGAGAAATACATTTTTACGTGCGCCGGATTTGAAAATGTTTTCCTAAAGAAATATAAAAATTATGTAAATGATGATCAAGACTATTTAAATATAAAAGAAAGTGTAATTTCTTTTCTTGACATTGAAGATGAAAAATATAAAGGTAAAAATTCAAATTCTAGAAAATGGATCAGAAAAATAAAAAGTACAATAGAACGAGAAAGTAAAAACTTGGATCATAAATTTAATAAATGTTTTTCAGATTATCAAGACATTTTAGTAGAATTTATTGATGATATAAAGAAAAGGTATAGTATATTCAATTTGGACGAAATAGATTTAGGTGGCAGTTTTTCAAGCGTAAGAAACCATAATGCTCATGGCAGTAAAATAGAATATAATGATGAATCTATAATGGCTTTTGAATTTGGTAGAGTAATGATATATATTATGGTACTTAAACTAGCTGAATTTACTGATGAAGAGATAAAGAATTTTATTAGAATTTTATTTATAGGTATATAATATGTATTATACATCAGAAGAAGAAAACTATCGAAAATATGGAATAGTAATTCTTGAAGTATATGATGAAACTTTAAGAACAACTATTTATCATTATCGTAAACCAACTCCTAGTGAAAGAAAAGAAATTATCTTAAACCATATTATCGATAAGAGTGGCACTCCAATTAAAGTTAATTATTTATCATCAAAACTAGCGGTTAGTGATAGAACTATACAAAAGATAATTAAAGAATTAGCTAATGAAGGATTAATTAAAGTAGAATCATGTTTTGTTAATGGTAGACAATCAGGTAATAAGATTACGTATATAGGTAAACCAAGAATTAAAACTGGTAAAGAATTAACATTAGAACTACTTTATGATATTACTAATCCTTATGGTTTTAGAGACTGGGATTGGGGAGAATTCAAATTACATTCAAATTTAGACCTAGAAGAAAGAATTAATCAATTTGAAATATTAAAAGAATACAAAGAGGAACTTAGAAAAAGAAGAGAAAAGTTTCTTTCTAAATGAAAAAGTCGACTGACTCTAATACAGGGCTAATCGACTTTTTTTGTATATTTTCTTTTAGTTAATGTGTATTTAATTTTTTTAGTATTTTCGTTCATTTTATATACTTTTATACCTTGTTCTGTTGCATATTTAACTAAAATATCTTCATAAAATCTACTTATTCTACATCCTAAATAAATAGCTTTAGGTTTTACTGTAATAAAGTTTTCATTATTGAATTTAAACAATTGAAGTCTCCATTCTTTTTCATAGGACCAACACTTATGTTTATGAATATTAACTTTATATTGTGCAAAGTCATCACTTAATTGAAATACGTCCGGTAAACCTACATTTTTAAATGCTTGAATGATTGTATTTTCAAAAATATATTTTGTAGCATCATATCTTTTTTCAGTATATAAAATAGGAAGAAGCATTACTTGCTTCCAATTTAGACAAGTTTGAAATGACTTATGTTCAGGGCAAAGCATACAATTTGTCTTTAACGCATCAGTGTCATATTCTATTACAAAT
>JBGVCT010000002.1:0-4842 GCA_045118975.1 Bacilli bacterium | reverse complement strand
ATCTTTACGTTTCATTTTTCTAATTTGCATTTCAAAATTCCCCTTTCAAATGTCCTTATAGGATTATTCCTACCAATCAAAATTGATTGGTAGTTTAATCCTATAAGATTAATTATGCTTCTGGAATGTATAATACATATCCTAATTCTTTTTGACCTGGTTCAAGAGCAACAGTAAATGTATAAGAAGCAGTTTTTTCTGCACGTTCTGCTGAACCGTCTAGTGTGAATGAGTCATTAGGAATTACTTTATGGAATACAGTTTGTTTACGAGCAATAACTTGCATATCTGCATTGAATACTTGTTCGTCTAATACCATTTTATAAGAACCTGCGAATTTGTCAGATTTAATAGAAATTTTCATGTTATCTGTTGGAGCTGCATAAGCGTAACCTGAAATATAAACAATATCACCATCTTTAAGTGTTTCACCTGTAAGAGATACTACATTATCTTCGCCAATTTGTGGAGTTAATTCTTTTCCGTCTACTGTACGAACTTCTAATACTTCTCCTGCTTTAGGTTTTTGAGGTAAAACAATTTGACCTTCTCCTCCTTTTCCGCCTACTGTTTTACCAACTTCAAGACCTTGTGGCATAACATAAGCATCAACTGTTTTAGCGTTATCTTCAATTGAAGAACCTAACATCATAGCAATGAAATCATGTTTTTGTTGAACGTCTTCGATAGTAACTTCGATTGTTTTGTTGTTTTTGATAGTTGCTAATACGTCGTTTGCTTGTCCTGCACGGATTTCAGTAGTATCAACTGTTTGGTTCATACTATGAGATTTTAATGTAGCAGAAGCCAATTGGATAGTTTCTTTTTGACCTTCTTCTTTTTCTACTACTTGTAATAACATTACGTCAGCAACTGATAATAAAAATTCCATATCATTTTTTTTGAAATTTAAAGCCATTATTTATTTCTCCTTTCCCTACATCTATATGATGTACCCCTCTTTCCAGTAGTATTATTGTTTACTCCGAGGGGAAGAGTTTGTAATTTTATGATAAAGAGAATGTACCATCTCTAATATCCTATTTAGATAAATCATCTTTGTTTCTATCATTTTTAGCGAACATTTTTTCAAATGAATATGGGTCTTCGTGCATACTTAAAACTTCTCCAAGTGGTATATCTTTAATATCTGCTCCTACAGCTCTATAAGTAGGAATAGCACGAGATTGCTCCAATCTTATTTCCATTTCATAATCTGCTTGAAGTTGATAGTATGTATAATCTTCTGTAATCTTTCTACTTTTTGAAACAAGTACAATCATAGATTCTATATTTGTTTCAATATCAGAACCAATACTTTTCTTGCGTTCAATAGCTTTATCAATAATATCTTGTGATTTTTGATTTGGAGCTACTAGAGGATTGAAGATTAAATTTTGTTCCATAATCATTTCTCTAATTTCATCATAATTGTCTCTAGTAATTAAATCTTCATCGTTTTCATTAATTCTAAAGACAATACCAACTTTTCCATCTTTCTTTTGAGCCATAGGTTCAACTGGTAGTCTGTAAGCAATACTGAACATTTTGCTTAACAATACTATTCCGAATTCTTTTCCCATGCCACTCTGTTCTGCTCTTTGCATCATGCTTTCTAGAACGTAATCATATAATTTAACAGATTCATCCAATTTCAATCTCTTATGTAAAAAGTCGTAACTAATCCTTAAAGGTTCGTAAGCAATTGAAATAAAAACATCCCATTCTAGTAAGCGAACACATTTTGGTGACACACTTAATCCTCCACAAGGAACATCTAAATCACTATAATATTTCCAATAATCTGCTTTACTCATAGCTATCAATCCTTTGGAGAACGTAAACCATTAACTGTTACTGCGATAGGAACAGTAAGGATTACCATATCACTATTTGGAGCTAGTTTGTAGTTTGTAGCCATATTTTCCTTAAACTCAAACTTAATATCTCCAGTATGTTTATGAATTTCTTCGTCGAGTACTGTTTTATCATCAATGGCATCCATGATGATACAAGCAATACTCCATGCACGTTGCATATGGTCTGCTAACTTATTAAGTTGCATAGGATATATAATATCAATATGAAATGTCATATAACCGAACGTAGAAGTACCATAACGACTTGCACGTTCAGAGAATGTAATTTCATAAGGATAAACACAAATTTGCATTTTATTGTAGTTAATGATAGCGTTAGAAAACGTTTCTGCAATTAGAATTGGGTCTTCTGCACCTGCACTAACTTTATCTCTAACTACTTTAAATTCAAGACTATCATTTAAATCTGGTTGGTCTACTAGATTACCATTATAATCAAATGCTTCTTCTGCTAACGGGTCTAAGGTGTAATATCTACATAAGCGTCTAATTTCTTGACAATCAATAACCTTCATTAAATATTCTACAATGTAAGGAACACGTCTGAATTTATTACTCTTTGTACCTAAATATTTATCTTTAACCATCATTTACCACGTTCCTTTACAATGACAGTTTTACTAACTTTTTGATTTTGAGTGTCTGTTGCTTCAATAGTTAATTTTCCAGATTTAGTTAATACACCCTTTAATGTGTCGGAGGTAGATAATTCAATCTCTTCAAAGAATGTTTCATCATATGTCCATTCATTAACTGGACTTGTAGCAATCATTTCAAAAGTATCTCCTACTCTGTAATACATTTCGGACATAATTTCTAATGGTTTAATTGCAACTTGCCCATTAACATCATAATCTAAATCAGAAAAGTCAATCTCTTTTTCATTATATGCCCATAACTTATTTTCTACTCCGTCTAAATGGTGACGTTGTTCTACTTTTAATGAAACAATGAACATACCTTTATAAGAGAAGTCGTCCATCTCGGTAATTTTAAATACAACAGTACCATCATCATCACCTAAGATAATTCTATATCCATGATAATTTTCCCATAGTCTACATGAGAATTCATTCTTTTGGATATATAATTTATTACGTGAGTCAAGAATATAGTTACGGTCTGTATCAATTAAACCTTTTGAACTATATGTACTATTATATGAGAAACAAGGAAATGGATAAGGGCAATTTTTTATAGTTAATGTTTGGGAACACTCAAATGCTTTATATGTTGGAATTGGTTCTGCTTTTAATAGCTCACGGATAATAGCAGTTTTTTTAACTCCCATTTCTTCATAATATATGTAAGTACCAGCTTTTAACAATGTATCTGGTCTACAACTAATGACACGTTCGTATCCATTAGTATTAGTAGAAATTACAATATCTAATGGTTTAACTGATTCATTATTATTTACCATATCTGCATCTAGATATTCTGCTTGAAGATAACCCATAATATCTTTAAAATTTCTATTATAGGTATCTTTAGCTTCTCTCATACGAATACTACGAGCAGAACCATCAGTACCTCTAGATACTTTTTGTCTATATCTATCACTATATACGCTCATTAACTATTTCCCCCCAACTGCTCTTTAATTTGAGCTTTAATTTGAAGGGTATTATAATCAATAACTAATTGATAGAATTCTGTTTTAGCTAATTTATATAATTGAATACCTTGTTGAATACGGTTAGCATTGCTAAAAGTTACGACCTCTTTAGAAGTAAGTTGAGTTTGTAAAACTTCACGATTATTGATAAATGGTGATAACCACATCATTAACAAACCATAAGATAATATAGTAGCTTCTAATACACTTACACTTCGACTAAACGTACCAAAGTCTGAATCGTAAGACAAATCGGGAATTTGTGCTTTAGCAATAACCATATTAACTTTAATACCTACTTCCATTTGTAGTTCTTCATCTGTTATTTCTGCGATTTGATAATCGTCTAATAGAGTCAACATCATATCAATAACATCTTCAAACTCCATGCTCTCACTCCTTTCTATAAGGAGCAATAGCTCCTATTTATTAAATGAACGACCTAAGATTTTTTCGAATTTTTCAATTTTACTATTGCTATCTAAAATTCCTCTGTCAATTTTATCTTGTACAATAGCAGTTGCATCAAGTGCTAATGTACCACCCATAGCTCTAGATTCTTCTACAAGTCGTTCAAATTCTTTCATATCAACGGAATTAATATCTTCATCTAAATCCGTTAAAATATATAATCTACGATAAATATTATCTAATCCTAGACAAGAGATAATATCATCTAATACTTCTTCATCATTTTCATAATCATCAAGAACTAACCAGGGATTATGTAAATAGCAATCTGGCATAGCAATAATATCTTCAATAGCCATAGCTACAACTTCACCTTTTTCATACCATTCATACACATCATTTTTACCATCGTAGCATACACTACCTACAATGGCACTTTGAACATAAATATCTTTGTTTTTATATTTACGTCTTAAACCTTGTTTAGTAATTCCTCGGTCAACTACTGTACCTTTATTAACACGAGTTTTCTTAACTTCTACTTCTTCCTCTTCAACTTCTACTTGTTGTCTGATACCCATAAGTTTTTCAATCATGGCTTGTTGTTGAGCAATTAAATCTTTTAACTCTGCAATCTCTTCGTCTTTTTTAGCAGAAGCAGATTTACGAGTTGTTTTTTTTACTTCTTGTTCTTCCATTCAAATTCACTCCTTCAAATATTAGTGTCTTCTTTCACACCATTGGGCAAACAATTTGATATACACATCATTCTTTTCAAATATTAGAGCGACTTTTCCGTTGCTACCTATCTTAATATCTAAGACAGTTGCTCCATTCTTAATATAAAACCGACATTGGTCAATATTATAGATAGCCACTTTTTGCATAATAGTCACTCCTTTCAAATAGAGTGTGAGATAAATACCTCAATGA
>JBGVCT010000001.1:0-5004 GCA_045118975.1 Bacilli bacterium | reverse complement strand
ATTGCTTCATCTGGAGTTTTCACTTCTCCTTCAGCAAAGTTTGCTGGTACAACTACTTTTCCGTTGTAGTTGTCAATCATTAATTGAGCTACATCTTTAGCAGTGAATTTCATTTAAAATTCCCCTTTCTATCTTATATTCGTTTATTATTTTTCAACTTCGACTTTAATCATTTTGCAAGATTCAGGCATTAATTTAGCTAAGCTTCCTGTACCTTGTCCTAATTCAATATTTGGAACTAACATAACTGGTAACCATAATGGAACAATAGAAACAATACGCATAGCTCCACCAGTTGACGCTTTAGCGAAACGTTCTCCGTTAGTACCTTTTTCACAAACGTCTACTTTGTCACCAAGTTTTAATGCAGAAGCTTCTTTAAAATAAGCATCAGAGTATTCTAAACGGTCTAATTTAGAAAGCATATAAGCAGAATAAGTTTCACCTGCTTCTAAAACGAATTTACCGATTTGTCCATCAATTTTGCGATATTCTTGCACATTGATTTCTGGAGCAACTACAATAAATTTTCCAGCTACTGATGTTAAAGCACCTTCTTCAATTGCATGACAATGGTCTAATTCACGAGCTTGTCCTTCTTTTGTAGCTCCTAAAGTTACGATAACACCATTTGGACGTTCTACGTCATTTAAGACAGTTTGAGGACGACCAAATTTCATTTCGTGTACGTTTGATGTATTACACATAAATAAAGCCATTTTTTATTCCTCCTTGTGAATATCATTATATTATTATTATTTTCTTTTATTTATACTAAACCCTACATTTACTTAATCAATAACCCTCCATATGGACTATTAGCTTTTTTATCTTTGTTTGTAGGAGTAGTAAGCGGAACACGGTTTGGTTGAGGTGCTTGTGGTTTACGTTTGCTACCACGTTTTTCACGTTCAAGTTTACCAACGATAGCATACGCTTTGTTTTCTAAATCTTCGGCATTTAAATCTTCGTTTTCTAGAAGTTTTTTATAGTCTTCACTTTCAGATAATTCTGGGAAGTCTGTTGCCATTTGATTTACAATTCGTTCACGAGCTTCTTTACGTTGAGCATCCTCAATCTCTTTTTTAAATTTTCTAAGAGCGTCTACTTCTTCTTTTAAAGCGTCTACTTCTGCTTTGTGAGCTTCTTCTAATGCTTTTTTATCTTCTTCATAAGTAGAAGTTTGAGCAGTTAATTGAGCAGTTAAGTCATCACGTTCTTTAGTTAAATCTGCAATAGTGCGACCATATTCTGCTTCTGCTTGTTCTAACATTGCTTTATAATCTGTTTGTGGTTCAGATTGTTTAGCTTCTTCTTTAAGTTGTTCTTCAACTTGTTCTTGTTGAGCTTCTTGACCTTCTTCAAAATCAGTAATAGGTTCATCTGCGATTCGATTATCACCCATACTATTTCCTCCTTCAAATTGATGCATATATTCTTTAAATTCTAACATCATATCTTGAAACATACCTACTTTATGAAAGTTAAGACAAGCATCCTTGAATGCAGGTTTAACACCATTACCTAATACTGCAATGGCAGTAAAGTAGAATTCATTTACATTACATACTTTGTTAGAACTAAATTCATAATCTACCATACCTACTTCCATAGATACAGAGAATGTACCTTGTGATTTAATAAGTTGAAATTCCTTTTTTTGTCGTTTCCATAAAAGAATATCAGAGCATAAATATTGTTTAACTCCTTCTTCGGTTTGAACTTCTTCAATCCATTGTTCTGCCGATTCTGGAATCATACCAATTGGATAAGTACCATATCGAACACCATCCACATCACGAATGATTTCATGGTCTCCAAAATTTTGTTCGTCATCTTTATATAAAGCAACAATAGGAATATTTTTAAGGGTAGGTAAAGCATTCATAGTAGACTCTTGACTAAATTTAACATTATTAGCAACAGAATCCATAGCAAAGATTCTAGCAGAACCCATATGGAATGACGGATTAACAATATCGCCATCGTTTTCTTCTAAAGTGAATTGAGCTTTAGATTCAAAAGAAGCAAATAATGTTTCTTTATTCAATTCCATCTTTACACCCCCTTTCAAATTAGAACAATAATTCATTAGTGATATGACTATTTTCTAATTCATCAAAAGAGAATGTAGGAAATACGTCTTTAGGACATTTAGTTGAAAAGACGTGTGTTCCATTTTCAAGAACCATAATTAATGGAAATTCACATCCTTCTAACTTTTTAATGTCATGATTATTGTTTGTATAAATAAACATAGTAATCACCTATTTATTGTCATTTGTACCTGCAACCTTGTTGGCTACCGTACTTTCAGATTTTTCTTTTCCATCTTTGGCAGATGGTCTACCATTTTCTCCACTTTCTTCTCCAGATTGCACATTTGAAGACACAAGTGGTTTGAATGTATTACTTATATCTAGAATATCGTTTTGAATATAATTCAATGCGATAGTGTCTGTTTGGTTAATACCTACAATAGCACATAAATAAGGTACAATAGGAACACCATATTGACCTAATTTTAAATATTGGTCTACTAAGTCATTACGACTAAATACAGTTACATCTACTAACTGACAACGCCAATTACCTTTAAAGTTATAAAGTAATTTACGATTTACCCATGCTTCAAGTTGACGATAGAATTTAAACAAACGTGCTTCGTCTACTTGAATTGAATATTTTAATGTTGTAGCATTATCACTATTAAATAATAATTTAGAGAAACCTAAACTATCAAATAATGAATCAGTTGCTTCTTGTACTTTATTACGACTATTTGTTTGGTTAGAATTAAAACTAATAGACTCAAATTCCATTGGTGAATAGAACATACCAATAGTATCTGATAATTGTGAACGAATTAAATTAAAGAACATTGTAGCAGTAGTTAATTGGATTGCAAAGTTATCTGGTTTAGGTTCGTCTGATTCTAAACGAGGGATTTTAAATCCAATAATTTTATAGTTCGCTTGTTCTTCTGCTACTTTACTTAATGCTTTATAATCTGCAATATCTTGAATATCTGGATAGATAGAAGCATAAGGTGGTAATAGATAATCTAATTCGTCATGCCATTTCATACAAATAGAGTTTTGAGCTGGTAGTTCAACCCATCTTAATTTTTGGTCGTTTGATGATTTATAAGAGTTATATGCTTTACTAAAGAAACCTTTTATATATAAATCATATTCATCTAGTAAAGTAGTGTCAACCTCATTTGATGCTAATTTATCAAAGAATGTAACATCAAATTGGAAGTTATAACATCCTTCTTCTAATGAAGAAATACGACAATAATCTGGATGTAATTGTTTAATAAAATAAGATTGGTCATTTTCAAATTCAATCCCATAGAATACGTCTTCAATACAACAAGTTGCAGTTACTTTGCAAAACTCTTTTGGTAAATTCAATTTGTTTAAATATTTAGTAACATTTTCATATTGAATTTTCATTGTATTACCTTTTAATTCACCAACCCTAGTTGGAATAGCAATAGGGCAATACATAGCAATAGATGGTAAATATTCTGCGATAGTTTTAAATTGTCTACTTGTGTTAAATAAATATCTAGCTACCTCACGTAATAATACTTCATTTGAACTAGGGTCTGCTAATGCATCCTCAATTTCACTTTCATCATATTCACCATATGAACGAACGGTAGTACTATTGATACGTTGGTCATTAAGAATTGAATTTTTATTTGTTTTATTAGTTGCTTTAGCAAATGAAGCAATTTGCTCATAATAAGCAATTTCATCTTCTGATAAAGTAGAATCATCAATTCCAAATTCTCTTAATAAGGCACTCACTTTTCCACCCCTCTCTTATCTAATTCTAGGCATTGACATTGTTCCTTTTAACATATTATACAAATCTACATTAACTTCTTCTTGTTTTTCATATTCACCAATATTATCTTCTGTGGCAACATAATATAAAACATAAGCTAATGAAGAGTAACGGTCTTTATTATATTTTTTAGAAATTGGTTCTACTGTTAATTTTTTAGAAACACCAGTTTCTACTGTTTGTAAATTGTTAATTTCTTCAATTAACATATCTGTATGAACGTAGCATAATTCTTTACAAGTGAATATATCTTTAGTTAGATGCATTGCATTAAAATCTGCTTCAACTAATAATTCCACCATACTGTTCATAACCACCATAAAGTTAGCTACGATTTTATCGTTTATACCTTGTGCTTTTAATGGATACACACATTTAATTGCAGTTGGGTCAGAACAAAAACTTTCTTTCCAATTAACATGGTCAAACGCTGGATATACTCTATTATCTACTGGGTCAACAGTACGTTTTTTAACCATGTCAACCATACCAATTCCAAGACCGTTGGCATCTATTACGATTGCTTTAGGTTTAAATTTGAAGTATAGTTTTTTAATAATTAAAGTTTGTTCTTCAAAATCCATAGTACCTTCAACATTAGTTAAATAGACAACTTGAATTTTATTTGCAATTTTATCTCTATCACGATATACTTTAATTATAGAAATAGATGTAGCACACTGATTATCATTTGGAGAACGAGCAACGTCCACTCCCATATAATAATCATGAACACCATCACATTCCATTTCTGGTGTTTGTATCTTTCTAGCTTCTAATAATACATGAACTGGTACAAGGCAGTTTTGAGAACCTCCTACCCAACGTTCTTCATAGTTAGTAAGCCAGAATAAAGGTGATACAGATGATTTAATTGTTGTATATTCTTCTGCACGTCTACCACGTTTAAATGCTACTGGTAAACGCCAAGAAGCTCCAAAAGCCATACGACCTTGTAGTCTTACCATATCTTCTACAACAGTTTTATTATGTTCGAATGCGTCCATACTAGCAAAGTATGTAGTTGTAACAAAGTGTAATCCATTTAAAACGTAAGGATTACGACAACTCATAGAACGTTGATTTGGATATGGTTCAGATACGATTGGTTCAATCGCATCGTCGAAAACTTCTTTATCCATA